>NZ_CAJXQY010000032.1 GCF_913058315.1 uncultured Alteromonas sp.
CATTAGTGGCTGTGATTTGCTGTGCTGCTATGATCTCACATCGGGGACTTATTCGTATCTTCCCTAGTACATGTGAAATAACGCCTAATTTATCCCGTTCTACTGCAGAACAGTAGAAAGCAGGTATACAATAGACCTATTAAACCTGAATGCGCCATTCTTAAAAGCTGAGAGACTACAATGGCTACAGGAGATTGAGGAATGCTTAGAACCTTTTATTGATAGCGGTTATAGGGCGTCAGTTGAACTGATTACTGAAACTGAACTATAACCTTATGAACGAGAACACCCTCAATTGATGCATAGTTGCAGTCAACTAAGGAAATTTCATTCCGCAGTACGCTCTATTTTTGGAGCTGTGGGAGAAATGGTAATTAAAAGCCACTTCCCTAATTTAGACTAAGTAAGCTAATCGATAACACGGTTTTAGATTGCCTGTTTTTGCTAAATTGGATTCGAAACATAATACAAAGATATAAATATCCTAGAAATCGAGCAACGCTCAATTTGAGCTATATTCATACACCTTGAAATTCGCAGTTGTCACAGAATGGACACAATTTGGGCACAGAGCGATTTAAAAAAATTGGAAAATGGTGTAACTGATTGATTTGAATGGCGCACCCGAGAGGATTCGAACCTCTGACCTTTGCCTCCGGAGGGCAACGCTCTATCCAGCTGAGCTACGGGTGCGTACTTTGCAAACGGCTAGGAACCGTCTTGAGTGGCGCATTATAGGAGTTCATCTGGTTAATTTACAGTAAAAAATGAAAATGCTGGTGCTGATGTTTAAAAAACCGCCAAATTTGGCTTTTGCTTCGCGTTCTGAATTGGCTTAGTCTGGTTTTATCAATAAAGGATGTTAAGTGTATGTCTCGAATTTGGCGGGTTATTTTCTTTGGTTTTCTAAGTTTTATGGTTTCGGTTACGGCGCTGGCTGATGAGCAAAGTGATTTGGATTTTTACCATAACGTATTTAGCGCCCCGCCACTATTACCAAAGCCCTTTGAGCCAGACTGCGTTAAACCCGATTGTAGTGCCAGGTTGATGCCCGGTAGGTTGATGACTCATGCTGAGCCTAACCCGGCTTATTTTACGGTTGCGCAATCTGGCACTGCTGTCGGTTGGGAAGAACGGGTCGCTAGCGACTGGCATTATTTTACTATCCCTGCCTCACTGGGCAAAATTACCCTGATTGATTTTGGTGCTACGCCCGATGGCACCGGTTACCGTTATCTGGCTAATGCCAATACACAGAATGTACTCTACGAGCCCTGGAGCTCCTCTAAAATTATGGCCTTTGCCGGGGCGCTGGCAACGATTGGCCGGGCAGTGAGTGCTTCTACTCTGGTGGGTGATGTAAAGCTGGGCGATCTGATCACCAGTATTAACAGTTATGCGCCGTCGGGTAAGGCAGACGGCAACTCCAATGCCATTGCCACCTACTTTGCGAACATTGCCGGGCGGGAATTTTTAACCGACTTGTTTCATGATAAATGGCTTAATATGAATAATCCGGCTATTCGCTTTCGGGGGGCTTATGGCCCTACTGCGTTTGCGCCGAGCTCAGCCGACTGGCAGTTCGATTTACTTAACAAGCTGGCTGTGGAGCCGTTTGCAGAGGCCGGCGACGATCCTTTTTATCAAGCGTATCGCTGCGATGAGTGCGGTATTACCGGTAATAAACCCATGACAACTCTGGCTCAGGCTGAGTTTTTAAAACGCCTGGTTACCCATCACTCAGAGCCACAAACTCGCCTGCCCGGCTTTATGCCTTCTCACCTTGAAATGCTGTTATACGGTGATGGCCACAGTAATTCGGTGGTCGATGCTGGCGGTATGCAGGCCGGTATCGGCGTACTGTTGGCCCGGGCTATTGCCGATGCGCTGGCACCAGGCTCTGATGCCTCGGCAAAGGAGGTTCTGGATGAACAGACTGGCGGCAGATGGCGCATTTTTCAGAAAATTGGCGCCGGGCCCAGCGAAACACGCGGCCAAAGCGAAACCGTATTACTGGCTCATGTGGTGCTGCTATTTAATGAAAGTCCCGCGCGGGAGTTTACCCTGGCGGTTCAAACTGAGGTAGAAGGTAACAGTGAAGCCGGTGTTGGCCGCGCTGGCAAAAAAATGCAACAGTTACTGAATATTGCTATGGCCCAATTGCTTGGCGAAAAGTCATCTAAAATGGCTGCCCGGCAGTAAAAATGGTTGCACGTAAGCGACAAACCGGCCAAAACAGCGCTTTTTATTAGCTTTTTGTCGGATAAGGACTAATCAATTAGTCTCAAACAGTTGTCGCGGCTGGATTAACCTTTATAATCATGCGGATTATTTATTTTTCAGACCAAAATTGCCTGGAGACGATTGTGAAATTAAAAACGTGGTTAGGTATGGGCGCTGTAGTACTGGCAGCTTTTGCGGTAAACGCTCAGGAAATGTCAGACGAGGCGATCAAAGAGCGTATTAAGCCAGTTGGCTCTGTGCACGTTGCAGGCGCTGCGGCTGCTGCACCAGCGGGTGCATTGTCGGGTGAAGACGTATTTAACAAAGCTTGTGTTGCTTGTCACGCTGCTGGTGTACTGGGTGCACCTCGTGTAAACAACGCGGCTGACTGGGCACCTCGCCTGGAAAAAGGTTTAGACGCAGTATTAGCTAATGCGATTAACGGCTTCAATGCAATGCCGCCTCGTGGTACCTGTGCCAGCTGTAGCGATGACGATATCAAAGCAGCCATTGAGTACATGACCGAAGAGCTATAACGCTCGGTAACACTAACAACCTGCATGTTTTGCGCAACTTCGGCGCATTTCGATACCAAAACAGCAGGTTGTTGGTGAGTACATTCCCTCCAAAGCTCTGGCAAAATTAGCCACAATAGAGTAAGTTATTCGTTTTACTCTAGCGGATTGCCGGCTGCTGTTTTTTTATGTCATCTGAGTCAACAAAATATGAGTTGTCAGAAGCGGAATTAAGAGAGCTTATCCCGCAGCTGCAGCAATTAACTGATAAATACAAACGTGCTGAGAGAGTTCAAAAAGCGCTGTTTAATATATCAGAGCTGGCCAGTTCCGTTAGCAACCTGTCACGCCTCTACCCTGCTATTCATGAAATCATTGCCGACTTTATGGATGCGGAAAACTTCTTTGTTGCCTTTTACTCGCCTGATACCACTATGGTGGACATGGCCTATTTTGTTGATGAGTTCGACGAACAGGTCGTTAAACAACTGCCCGCCGAAGAACTGAAGAAAGGCCTTACCGGTTATATTCTTGAGTCGGGTAATCATGTTTTCTATCGCAATGAAAACCAGGACGAGTTTGATAAAGATGTTAAAGTTGAGCTGATTGGCAGTCAACCCCACCAACTGTTAGGTGTACCGTTAAAGCGCGGTAGCCAGGTCATTGGGGCCATGGTAGTTCAGACCTACGACGATAACGTAAGCTACACCCAGGAAGACCTGGAAGTGTTGCTGTTTGTCTCCCAACATATTGTTACCACCGTCGACCGGGTGAAAAACCGCGAGCTTACCGAGCGCACTATTCGTGAGCGTACCCGCCAGTTACGCCAGATAAACGACGATCTACAAGAAGAAATTCTTGAGCGCCAGAAAGTGGAAGCGCTGCAGCAGGCGCTGTTTGAAATCTCTGAGCTGTCGGCTAACGCCAGCCGCGATATGGACTCCTTTTATTCCAGCTTGCATGAAATTATTGCCCGGCTGATAAGTGCGCCTAACTGTTATATAGCCATTCTGGATGACACAAAGCAGTTCCTGAACTTCCCGTATTTCAGTGATACCCAGGACGAAGCGCCGGGTACCCGCCCCTTAGGCTTTGGCTTAACTGAATTTGTTATTCGCCGGGGTCAGGCAGAACTGATTGATCCGTCGCGTATTTTATCGCTTACCGAAGACGGCGAAATCGACGTGACGGTTGCTCAGCGTATATTAAAACAGGCTAACTCCTGGCTGGGCTCGCCGCTGATTATCGATGGCGAGGTTTACGGTGTTATCGCTGTACAAACCTATGGTAAGTCGGCCAAATACACGCCTCGTGACTTAGAGCTGATGCGCTTTGTGTCGCACCATATTGCCGTGGCACTGGAGCGTAAATTCCGCGCAGAAGCCATGCATGCTTACAGCGAGCAGCTGGAAGAACGGGTAAAAGAGCGCACTACCGAACTTAACCGGGCCAATGATGTGCTGCGTCAGCAAATAGAAGAGCGTAAGGAAATTGAGCTTAAGCTGATCCACGACGCGCACCACGATACCCTCACCGACCTGCCCAACCGTTCGATGTTTGCCAGCCGTCTGGAACTGGCCATTGCCAATAAGCAGCGCCATCCGGAAAACCTGTTTGCCGTGCTATTTATCGACTTAGACCGGTTTAAAATTATTAACGATACCCTTGGTCACCATGCCGGTGATGAGTTTTTAATTGAGGTGTCGAAACGTATTACCAAGTGTATCCGGGGCCACGATTTGCTGGCCAGACACGGTGGCGACGAATTTGTGCTGCTGCTGGATAACTTTGATTTTACTTCTGATGTGGAAGAGATTTCTGCGCGCATTATCGACTCTATCTCAGAGCCGTTTATTCTGGACGATAAAGAAATGTATTCCGGGGCGAGTATCGGTATTGCCCATGTGGAAACCTACTACCGCAGCGCCGATGAGGTGATCCGCGATGCCGATGCTGCCATGTATCAGGCCAAGTCCCTGGGCCGTGGCCGACTGGTGATATTCGACAAGAGTATGCGTGAGCGCCTGCTGGAAGAACTGGAGCTGGAAAACGAGTTTCGCCGTTCACTGCGCGACAGGGAGTTTGAGTGCTACCTGCAACCGGTTATCAACCTCAATACCAAGCAGCCGCTGTATCACGAGATTTACGTGCGCTGGATCCACCCAACACTGGGCAAAATCTCCCGCGAACAGTTCCGTCAGGTAGCGGAGCAAAGTGGTTTGATTCTGGAGCTTGATCTCTACCAGTTACGGGCGGCCTGTGAATTACTCGGTAACTGGCCGGATGCAGGGCTGGTTGATTACGAGCCGAAAATTGCCGTGAATGTGTCGATTAACCACCTGCTGCAAAGCTCGCTGGTACAGAAAATTCTGAATGTCATCAGCGAAGCGGGCGTCTCGCCTGCCGCATTGGTATTTGAGTTTGATGAAAACGATCTGAACCGGCGCTCACAGTACATTTTACCCGCCATTAAAAAGCTTAAACGTGCCGGTGTCACACTGGTGCTGGATAACTTTGGTAGCGGCCTGGCCTCGCTGAGCTATTTGTTTTCTTACCCGTTTGATTACATCAAGATTGATCACCGGTTTATTAAGTCGCTGCCGCGCTCACTGCGCAACTTAAAGCTTATTCAGTCGGTCATGCTGATTTCCGGTCACCTCAAGTTCGATGTGATTGCCGAAGGAATCGACAGCTATTCGCAGCTTGAGGCATTAACCGAAATTGAGTGTATTTACGGCCAGGGCAAGTACCTGGAAAGCTCGCAGTTACTGCCGGCACTCAATCAGTCGAGCGCCTAAGACTTACCCAGCATCTCGCGGATATTGGCAATGCTGGCCTGGCCTTTTTGCTGTCGCTCCTCAGCCGTTGCCTTGCGTTTTTTCTCTTCCCATTCCAGATCGTCGGTAGGTAATTCATACAGAAAACGGCTGGGCTCCGGCTGAATAATTTCACCAAACTGGCGGCGTTCCTTAGACAGCGTAAAAATAAGCTCCCGCTGGGCACGGGTGATCCCAACATAGGCCAGGCGGCGCTCTTCTTCTACGTTGTCTTCATCGATACTGCTTTGGTGTGGCAACAGGCCCTCTTCTACTCCCACCAGAAACACAATGGGGAACTCCAGTCCTTTTGAGGCGTGCAGTGTCATTAGCTGCACCTGGTCGGCTTCGGCTTCTTCTTCACCGCGCTCCATCATGTCGCGTAAGATTAGGCGGTTAACCACCTCTGGCAAGGTCATGGGCGCATTCAGCTCATCACCTTCGAGCATGTCGGTTACCCAGCCAAACAGGGTACTCACGTTGGCCATGCCCATTTCAGCGGCTTTGGGGCTGGTGCTGTGCTCATATAACCACTCTTCGTAGCTCATGGCGCGGATCATGTTTCTGAGTACCGCTGTCGTATCGCCACGTACCGCTTCGTCGGAGAGTGACACAATCCAGCGCGCAAAGTTATGCACCGCTAAATAGCCTTTACCGCTCAGCACCGAATTAAGGTTGTCGTGGCAGGCCGCCTCAAACATCGACACACCCAGCTCGTTAGCGAAGTTACCGAGTTTTTCCAGCGTGGCGCGGCCAATCCCCCGGCTGGGCGTATTGATCACCCTTAGCAGGGCGTTGTCATCATCCTGATTTACCAGCAGTCGCAGATAAGCCATGATGTCTTTTACCTCGGTACGGCCAAAGAACGACATACCACCGCTGATTTTGTAAGGAATACGGTTACTCATGAGTAGCTTTTCAAACAAGCGGCTCTGGTGGTTACCCCGGTATAATATCGCGTAATCTTTAAATTGCGTTCGCTTGGTAAATTTATGTGCCAGCAGTTCGGCTACCACCCGCTCCGCTTCGTGTTCTTCGTTTTTCGCCATTAACACCCGCAACGGCTCACCGTATTCCAGCGCCGAGAACAGGGTTTTATCGAACATGTGCGGGTTGTTCTGAATAAGAATGTTAGCGCAGTGCAGAATACGCCCGGAGGAACGGTAGTTTTGCTCCAGCTTGATCACTCTTAAACGGGGAAAGTCTTCCTGCAATAAGCTCAGGTTTTGCGGCCGGGCACCACGCCAGGAGTAAATCGACTGGTCGTCATCGCCTACCACGGTGAACCGCGCACGTTCGCCCACCAGCAGTTTTACCAGCTCGTACTGACTGGTGTTGGTATCCTGATATTCATCCACCAGCAGATAGCGAATTTTGTTTTGCCATTTGCTGCGGGCTTTTTCATCCACTTTGAGAAGCAGGGTGGGCAGCATAATTAAATCATCAAAATCCAGCGCATTGTAGGCACGCAGATGGTTCTGATACTGCTGATAATACTCGGCAAATTCTTTTTCCCCCTGGCTAACCGCGCTTTTCAGCAACAGCTCCGGGGTTAACAAATCGTTTTTCCAGTTAGAAATACAACTTTGCAGTAACTTGAGCTGATCTTTGTCGCCGTCGAGGGTGTCGGCGGTCAGGTCGTTTAGCAGTGCCATACTGTCTTTGTCGTCAAACAACGAAAAACCGGCTTTTAAGCCCAGCGCCTTTACTTCCGACTTGATGATATTTAAGCCCAGCGTATGGAACGTTGACACCTTCAGGCCACGGGCTTCCACTTTACCCAACGTTTGCGCTACCCGCTCTTTCATTTCCCGCGCCGCTTTATTGGTAAAGGTAACCGCCGCTATGTAGCGCGCCGGCATATCGCACTGGCGCACCAGGTGCGCTATTTTGTTGGTGATCACCCGGGTTTTGCCACTGCCGGCACCGGCGAGTACCAGGCAGGGGCCGGATACAAAGGTAACAGCAGATTCTTGGGCGGGATTAAGCTTCATTAATGGGTATTCTCAACAACAAAAGGGATTGGCAACGGTAAAAGCGGTATTGTAATCGACCCATGCCCAGAATCCGAGTACTGATTGTATTGCATCGCGGTGGAAGTGTTTTAGAATAACCCGGCCAATTTATGTATTTGCCAAGGAAAAGCCATGTTAGATCCTAAAAAACTTGAAGATATTGCACGCCAGATTGCCGATTCGGTTCCCCCCGGCGTAAAAAACATGGCCGAAGAAGCCGAAGGTAAAATTAAGCAGGTCCTGCAGGCGCAATTATCCAAGCTCGATCTGGTTACCCGTGAAGAGTTTGACATTCAAACCCAGGTACTAATCAAAACCCGTGAAAAGCTGGAAGCCATGGAAGTCCGCCTGGCGGCTTTGGAAGCCGAACAAGCGGCCAGTAAAGACGCTTAGTTCAGCAGAATTAAATCCACAATCAGCCCCAGCGCAACCACTAAGCCAACATAGTGATTATCTAAAAAGGCCTTAAAACAGGCCTCGCGCTGGCGGTGACGAATATTGTAATGCTGATGAATAAACAACGCAGCCGCGCCCACCAGGCCTAAATAGGCAAACAGCCCGAGGTTGTTGAGCATAAACACGGCTGCCAGCAGCAGCAGGGTTATCACCTCCAGCAGTGCCACAATCAGTTTATCCATGCGGCCAAACAAAATGGCACTCGACTTAACGCCAATAATCACGTCATCATCGCGGTCTACCATGGCGTACATGGTGTCGTAAGCAATAGTCCATAGCAGGTTGGCAATGAATAACAGCCAGCCCCACTGGGGGATATCGCCTCTTACCGCCATTACTGCCATGGGAATGGCCCAGCCATAGGCAGCGCCCAACACAGCCTGAGGCAAATAAGTATAACGCTTCATAAACGGGTAAGCCGATGCCAGCAACAGCGCCACCGCAGACAATAAAATAGTCGGCCAGCTCAGCTGCAGCACAATTAAAAACGCCATGAGGATTAGCGCGCCAAACAGCTGTAAGGCTTCTCGTTCGGTGACATGCCCGGCTACCAGCGGGCGCTCATTGGTGCGCTTTACTGCACCGTCGACATGCCGGTCGGCGTAATCGTTAATAACGCAGCCTGCCGAACGCATCACCACCACCCCCAGCGCAAATAACATCAGTTCTTTTACCGGCGGCATACCGCCTGCGGCGAGCATTAATGCCCACAGCGTTGGCCACAGGAGTAAATAGATACCAATGGGCTTATCGAGCCGCATGAGTTTGGCGTAGTGAGGAAAATTTTGCAGGGTCAGCGTCATGTTTTGGCATACCAGCGCGCAGTGAAGACGCCGGAAGTTTAGCATTTGCAGCATTGCCGAGACAATCCACCGTGGGCCTTTAGTCTAAAGTAGGTTGTGCGCAATGGTTGTCTCAACTAGAATTTAGCTAATTGAATTTTATGGATAACCTTAATGAAGCAGTTTTTTCGGCTGATTGTGTTGCTTGGCATTCTTGCGCCTTTTTCAAATGCTACAGCACAAGAGCAACCGTCTTATGCCTACATTGGTATTGAGCCTGAGATTGTCACGAACTATCTGGGTCCGAATGCCACCAAACTGGGCTATGTACGGGTGATGATCGAAATTATGGTGTCTGATGTCGACCAGCTCGAACTGGTTGAGCACCACATGCCGCTGTTGCGTGCGACTGCCATTGAGATTTTTGGCCGCCAGCCGGAAGAGAAGGTGAAATCACTCACCGGCCGCGAAGATATTCGCCGCGCGGTACTGGCCGCCCTGCAGGATCATATGTTGCAGGAAACCGGCGCCAAGGTGATTAAAGAGATCATCTTTACCAAGTACCTGCATCAAAAATAACGGCCTGATTGGATGATTGGTGAATTACCGGGAAGTCGGTTTACCGCTTCCCAGGGTAAGCAGCCAGGCCATCACGCAGCCAGAGATCAGGCCGGCAGTATGTGCTGCGTTGGCCATATTAACCCACAACACATCGGCAAAGCCTAGCACCAGCCAGACCAGCATAAAGCCAACAATGGCTTTGGGCAGATAGAGCCCCCACTGCGGTCGTAACCAGCCGGTTATCCACACAAAGCCCACCAGGCCATACACCACACCAGAAAGCCCGCCGAAATTAGGCCCCGACACAAGCAGCTGAGCCAGATTACTCACCAGTGCGGTCACCACAAACAAAATAATGATAAAGCTGCTGCCAAACTGTCGCTCTACCTGCGAGCCGAGCATACTCCACCACAGCAGGTTAAAAATGAAATGCAGCACACTAAAATGGATAAAGGCAGGCCCTAGCAGGCGCCACCATTCATGATTCTGCAACAGATTGCCAAGCGGCATAATCATCAGTGCAGCAGCAATAGGCTGGAATAATCCAACCAGTGACGCCGCGAAAATGAGGGTACACAGAATAAGAATAATGCCGGTCACCGGTGCCCGGCGCAATGACACCAGCCAGCGGCGTATACTGTTGCCTTTGCCCTGCTCTACCGGTACGTCGGTGCGATCAGAATGCTGCCAGGCCGCCTGCTGATAAATGGGATCATTGGGGGTTTGAATAAACGCCTGGCAAATTTCCAGGGCGCGCGCGTGATCGGCGTCGTTATCCAGCACCAGCAGATACTGGTCTTCCTCAGGGACATGATGAACCTGCACCGGGATCTGCTGGGATTTCAAATAACTGGCCAGCGAGTCAGCATAGCGTAGCTGACTGATTGCAATCAGTGGTTTTGCCACAACTAGTCGTTAACCACCGGTTGGCCCAGACGCCAGCTCTCAAAGCCACCGTCCATGCTGTATACCTTCTCGTAGCCCTGCCCCACCAGAAACTGCGCGGCTTGCTGGCTGCTGACGCCGTGGTAACACACCACAACGACCGGCGCCGTTTTAGGCGTGGCTTCCATAAAGGCGGCCAGATTGTCGTTCGACAGGTTTATCGCGCCTGCCATGTGAGCTGCCTGAAAGGATCCGGCATCGCGGATATCCGCGATAACCAAATCGTCTTTCTGTTCGGCAACGTCAGCAATAGAAATGTGTTGGAATGGTTGCATAATACTCTTATTGCCAGTTAAGAATGACTTTTCCTGACTCTCCGGAGCCCATTACATCGAAGCCTTGCTGAAAATCATCAATAGCAAACTGATGCGTGATAATGGGGGAAATGTCCAGGCCACTTTGCAGTAAACTCGCCATCTTATACCAGGTTTCAAACATTTCCCGGCCGTATATTCCTTTGATCACCAGGCCTTTAAAAATAACCTGATTCCAGTCGATGGCGACGTCCTGCGGCGGAATACCAAGCATGGCAATTTTACCGCCGTTGTTCATGTTATTGAGCATATCGCGAAAGGCAACCGGGACTCCAGACATTTCTAGGCCGATGTCAAAGCCTTCGGTCATGCCCAGTGACTGCATCACGTCTTTGAGTGACTCCTCGGCAACGTTTACCGCGCGGCTAACGCCCATTTGCTCCGCCAGCTTAAGCCGGTAAGGGTTTACATCGGTGATCACCACATGTCGCGCGCCTACGTGACGGGCAACGGCAGCCGCCATAATGCCAATGGGGCCGGCGCCGGTAATCAGCACATCTTCGCCCACCAAATCAAACGATAGCGCGGTGTGCACGGCGTTACCAAAGGGGTCAAAAATAGACGCCAGGTCGTCTGAAATATTGTCTGGAATTTTAAACGCATTAAACGCCGGGATCACCAGATACTCGGCAAAAGCCCCGGCACGGTTTACGCCCACACCTTCGGTATTGCGGCACAGGTGACGTCGGCCTGCCCGGCAGTTGCGGCAATGACCGCAGGTAATATGGCCTTCGCCAGATACCCGGTCGCCTACTTTAAAGCCTTGTACTTCCTGGCCCATGTCGACCACTTCGCCCACATATTCATGGCCAACCACCATGGGTACCGGAATGGTTTTCTGCGCCCAGTCATCCCACTGATAGATATGCATATCGGTACCGCAAATAGCGGTTTTACGAATTTTGATCAGCAGGTCGTTATGCCCCATTACCGGCTTATCGGTATCCAGCATCCAGATACCACGGGTTGGTTGCTGTTTTACCAACGACTTCATGCAATGACTCCCAGTTCACGACCCACTTCAATAAATGCCTCAACGGCTTTATCAACATGCGCCAGCGTATGAGCAGCCGACATCTGAGTACGAATACGCGCCTGGCCTTTAGGCACTACCGGGAAGGAGAAGCCAATAACATAAATGCCTTTTTCGAGCAGCTTTTCGGCCATCTGGTTGGCCAGTTTGGCATCCCCCAGCATGACCGGAATGATGGCGTGGTCTTTCCCTGCCAGGGTAAATCCGGCCTCGGTCATGCGGTTGCGGAAGTGTTCGGCGTTACGCCACAGCTGGGCACGCAAGTCGTGGCCATCGGCCATCATATCGAACACTTTCAGCGAAGCGGCCACAATAGGCGGCGCCACTGAGTTAGAAAACAGATACGGACGCGAACGCTGGCGTAACCATTCAATTGCCGCTTTACTGCCCGAAGTGTAACCACCTGAAGCACCGCCTAACGCTTTGCCTAAGGTACCGGTAATCAAATCTACCCGTCCCAGTACGTCACAGTATTCATGGCTGCCGCGGCCATTGTCACCCAGAAAGCCGGTGGCATGGCAATCATCTACCATTACCATGGCATCGTATTTATCGGCCAGGTCACAAACGCCTTTCAGGTTGGCAATGATACCGTCCATCGAAAATACGCCATCGGTTGCGATAAGGATAAACCGGGCGCCGTCTTCGCGAGCCTGCTTTAACTGTTCCTCCAGCGCCTGCATATCGTTGTTAGCATAGCGGTAACGTTTGGCTTTACTGAGGCGCACGCCGTCGATGATACTGGCGTGGTTAAGGGCATCCGAAACAATCGCATCTTCCGGGCCTAATAAGGTTTCGAATAAGCCGCCGTTGGCATCGAAGCACGACGGATACAAAATAGTGTCTTCAGTGCCCAGGAACTCACTGATTTTGGCTTCCAGTGCTTTGTGGATGTCTTGCGTACCGCAGATAAAACGCACAGAAGCCATACCAAAGCCGTGCGACTCTAACCCCGCCTTCGCCGCTTCAATCAGCGCCGGGTGATTTGCCAGGCCCAGATAGTTGTTGGCGCAAAAGTTAATCACGTGGTCACCGCTTTGCGTTGCTATGTCAGCTTGTTGCTGGGTGGTGATCACCCGCTCTACTTTGTACAGCCCATCCTCACGGGTGGCGTTAAGCTGTTGTTCGAGATGAGAAATAAAAGATGCTGACATGCGAGCACTCCTGGCCGAATGGGTTTGATAAAAGTGGCGTATTGTACCGAAGAGGCTGTGATACTGCCTATGCCGGGCCGCCTGGCCGGATGTTTATCCCCACGCCAGGTGTAAACTTTTAAAGACGCTCTGCAACGCATCCTAAACGTGAGGCTAACTTAGAGCTGCCAGCGCCCCATATAGACTTTGGTTTGCAGCACTTCCCATAATGCGGTTTCTTCTATGGGTTTACTGATGTAATAGCCCTGTCCGTACTGACAACTCATGTTGGCCAGCTGGAACAGCTGCTCCGGTTGCTCTATGCCTTCTGCGACGATCTCAAGCCCCATACTCCGTACCATACTAATGGTGGAACTAACGATATTGCGATCGCTTTCGGTTTCGAGCATGCCGGCGATAAAAGAACGGTCAATCTTAATAATGTCACTGGGGATCATTTTCAGATAGCTTAATGACGAGTAGCCGGTACCAAAGTCGTCTACGGCAATCTTGCAGCCCAGCGCTCGTATTTGCTGAATAACTTCCACTGCCCGTTCTATATCGGCCACCAACACGGTTTCGGTAAGTTCCAGCTCAATATTGTGCGGATCCACCTTGTGCAGGTCGATAAGCTCCATCAGGTAAGGTTGCAGCGCACTGTTAGCAAATTGAGCGGCCGACAGGTTGATAGCAATTTTGACATTACGATAGCCATTTTTTTCCAGCCTCGACAATAATTCGATAGAGCGCTCCATCACCCAGAAATCCAGTTCAGACATCATGGAGGTATTTTCGAGCAGGGGCAAAAAGTCGCCCGGCGGCACCAGCCCCCTTACAGGGTGGTTCCAGCGTAGCAAGGCTTCAAAGCCGGTTAACCGTTTAGTGGCCAACTCTATTTGCGGTTGTAGCGCAATAAAGAACTGTTGTTCTTTTAAGGCAATCCGCGCTTCACTTTCTAACTCCACCTGCTTAACGATTTTCTGGTTCATCGACGGATTGAAGAAGCGGTAGCTTGAACCCCGCTCCAGTTTGGCTTCATACATGGCGGTGTCGGCCTGGCGCATAAGCTCAAGTGCCCGGGTTTTAGACGTGGTGGTGTAAGCCACACCAATACTGATACTGATATAGAAGGTCTGCTCACTAATAACCATGGGCTCAACGAACACTTCAATGAGCTTCTCGGCCACAATGTTAACCTGCTCTATTTTATCGAGGCCGGTTACCAGAATAACAAACTCATCGCCGCCAAAGCGGGCAATCAGATCATTCTCTCTTATCACGCTGGAAAGGCGCTCACCGGCGAGTTTGACCACTTCATCACCAAAGTGATGACCATGGCTGTCGTTAACCTTTTTAAAGTTATCCAGGTCGATAAATAATAAAGCCATACCGGCGTTTTGCCGATGCAGAGCCGCCAGTTGTTTGTTGATCTGAAACGTCATCATGTTGCGATTAGGCAAGCCGGTCAGGCTATCGAACATGGCCATTTTTTCCAGTTTGGCGGTATTCGCGGCCATCTGCTGATCGAGAGACTCCAGCTTATCGGAGAGCTCAACAGCCGCCTCGCCCAGGGTGTCGAGCTCATCGAGCAGCCACTTTTTGCGGGTAAAGCTCCGTTTTTGCTGCAGTTTAAATTCTTCGAACCGTTTTTGAGCCAGTAATGGCAGCATATTAGACAGCACAGAGAGCTTTTGTGCATAGCGCCGTAGCAGCACAAACATACACAACACAAAGGTTAGCACCAGTCCCACGCCACCAAAGAAAATAATCCGGTTCTGGCTTTTATACGCCCGTTTGCGTTCATCAATGTCGTGGGTAAACATTAAGTAATGCCCATTTGACTGATGCTGATACAACGGCAGCAGCGTAATTAAGTACGCCTTGCCTTTCACGTTTACTTCGTAACCATTGGTAATTAGCGTGGTTTTGCTGGCGGAAGGCGGAATGGCGGCGAGGATATCCCGCATAAATCGCTCCTGCTTCTCACTGACCATACTGTTTATAAAATACCGGTCTGATTGCGCTGTAGCGCCCCTGGAGTGCTTCACCAAAACCAGATCGGACTGGCTGGCGCCCTGGGTTGCCTCACTGAGCAAAGCCAGTAATTCCTGTAATGAAGTGCTCATCACCACCACATTGGTGGTTTGCCGGTTGATCATCACCGGGATGCTGACAATCTGCTCGCACATCACATGACAATGCACCCCGGCAATGGGCCGGGCTTCAGACAGGGTTTCTGCCACCATGGCCAGCACATCATCAGGTAAAAACTCGCCCTGTTGATACACCAGTTGCTGCTGACTGTTGAGCACCCACAAATTGTTGACATCCCACTGGAGCAGCAGGAAATCTTCGGCCCGCCGGAAGGTTTCCACCAGCTCCTGAGTGTTGCTTGCCGGTGAATCGTTAATATACTTAAGCCCCTCCACCCACACAGACAGTCGTTCATTAAGCAACGTAGACAACTGGTGGTAGCGGGTGACATCCCTGGACAAGATCGCCTGATTCAGCTGTTGCTCCTGATTTGCCGCCTGGTATAACAGTAAACTCACCACCAGCGAGCACACAAAGATGATCACCAACAGCATGATGGCCAGTACTTTGTAACTGAGTGAGACGGTTTTTTTCATCGGCTCAGAACCAATACATGAGTTGCACAGACCAGGCGTTCCAGTAAGGCTTTGCATACACCAGCGCATCCGGAAAAACCACTGCCGTCAGGCGGCCAGCGCCATGAGTACGGGAAAACTCGCCGCTGAGTCTGAGGTTAGACTTTATATCCCAGCTCAGGCCAAAGGTTAGTGTATCCATATACCCGTAATGCTCTGGAATGGCGCCAAAGGAGTTGAATGCCAGTTGTTCGCCGTGGCGATCCTTGCGGTCCACATCATAGGTATCGAATCGCACCAGACCGGTAAGATTATTCTGCAAAAAGTAACGCCACTGGAGGTAGCCGCCCTCGCCGGTTTTATCGACATCCAGCGTGATGCCCTGAGTGAAGTCTCCCTCGTACATCAGGCGGTCGCGTAGCAGCTCCATGGTGAGTTCCCAGTTTTCACTGTCATAGCGAGCAGCCAGCGTGAGCCTGTCGATACCGGACTGGCCGTTGAGCAAAATATCCCGGGCGGCCGGTTCATAGGTGAATTCAGATTGCAGCAAACTGAAGCCAAGCTGCCACTGCATGGAATCCGGCTGCCAGTAGGTACTGAACTGATGCGTAAAATCCTGTTTTACTCGCCCCTGTGCCTGTGGGCTCAGTAGTTTCTTGGTATCTTCTTTGGCAAGCGGCGAACGCCCGTAGCTCCAGCGCACTTCCCAGGTGCCGCTACTGCTGGTTTTGGTGCTTTGCAGAGCAATACCGTCGCTGCTGAGTGCGAGGTCGCGGTTGCCATCGTAATAAATGGATTGCGGTAATGAGATAGATGGCCGGGTATGCGGCACATCCTGGGTGGCTGAATACCACCAGTGGCGGTTTTTATATCGGCCCAGGTGCACGTTGACCTGCCAGTCAAACAAACGTGTTAAACGCCAGTCTAAAAATAAATAGTCGAGGCGGACTCCCTGACGAAAGCGGTTGCCGCCGTCGAGGTAAACAAACTGGCCGGATACACTCAAAGACGGGTTAATCACATACGAGCCGTTAATACCAATTTCGGTGAGCTCAGTGGTTATCTCATTGCCGGTAGTGATGTAATTGCTGTCGGTAGAGCTGGTCAGGCCCTGGGCAATAAAGCCATGCCAGGAGAAGTTGTCATGATTGGCCCGGGTATAACCGGAAAGGAGCAGTAATATGGCCCCAAAACTGAACGCACAAAGCTTCATAACGGCTCTCCCACGGTGATCACCCTGATATTATTATTGGTCTGGACAGGTTCTGGCAGATAGCCGATGGCCCCCGGCGTTTGCGCAATAATCGCTTGCAGTGCCTGCGCCGTATCAACGGTTTTCGGTGCTTCGCCCTGCCCGGAATACACTACGCGCTGCCAGATACGTTCGAGCTGGTAGGGATAAATATTGAGCAGGTGTCGGCAAAACTGCTGATGAGTGTCACTTTGTGGCGGCAGCACAAACACCCTGATCCGACTTCCGTCTGGCCAGAACTGGGTTCGCCCGGCAAAAATCATACGAAGTTGTGCGGGTGATAAAGTATTAATATCAACGGATTGATTAACCAGTACCGCAATGGGTTGCGCTGGTATATCGGCCCGAGCAGTGCCTGTCCCTAATGCTCCTATCCATAATAATAGGGCGCCGAAACAGAACGCTTTTAAAATCCAAACTTTCAAATGTACGCCTTAACTAATAGTGTAGTCATTTGCGTAGGTCCCTTCCTGCCGCGAAGTGCCTTTCCAGAGATGAAAAAGCCCAACTACAAGTTTAGAAAAGAATTGGATTTTTTAAAGTGTTTATTGCTATAACTTTAGTGCAATAAATAAGGCCCGTTATACCTTAGATACCGACTTGAGCAACTTGTCTATACTGGCATTGACCTGTTTGGCGCTGATCATCGTCATCAGGCTTTCCCCTTTGGCGCGGCGTCCCCATGGTAAAGATTGCCAGGACTTTCCAAACTGTTGTTCAATACACTGGTCGTAAACCGACACGACATCCGCGAGGTTGTTATAAGGGCCGGTGCGGCGCGGATTAGAATGGGCATACAAGCCAATTACCGGTGTATTCACCGCCGTGGCCATATGAGCGGGACCGGTATCAGGGGCGATAACCAAACAGGCCTCAGCGAGTACACCGGCCAGCTCTTTGAGGGTGGTTTTACCAATCAGATCGTCTTTTATAGGAGCGCCGGCAGCCAGGATAGCATCGCCGATGGTTCTGTCGAGCGGTCCCGGTCCGCCGCAAAGGAACACCGGTATGTTTTCATCCGCAAGATGCTTAGCAGCCGCTGCATAGCCTTCTGCAGTCCAGTTACGTTCTGCTTTAGACGCAGCCGGGCAGATAACGGCATAACGGCCATATTGTTGCTGCAACCGATGACCCGTAGCCAGGTCAGACTCGCTCAAAGGCAACTGCCAGGCAGGCTTATCCACCGGCTCTATGCCCATGGCATCGGCAAAGGCCATGAACCCTTCTAACACGTGGGGATGCTGCTGATGAGCAATCCGTTTATTAATAAACAGGCTATGGCCTTCCTTGCTGCGGGATTTATCGAATCCGAGGCGAACTTTTGCTCTGATAGCACGGGAAAGCAGGTTGGCGCGCAGGGCAATTTGCATTACGCAGAGCACATCAAAGCGTTGTGCTTTTAACTGCTGACGAATAGCCTGCATCCCTTTGCGGCCGGTTTTCTTGTCGTAGATAATAAACTCAACGCCATCCATGCCATTGAGCAAGTGATACTCTATCTTGCCGATGATCCAGGTAATATGAATGTCAGGCCGGCTTACGCGAATGCGATTAACCATCGCCGCAGCATGGCACACATCGCCAATGGCCGATAATCTAAGAATACATATTCTTGCATTTTGAGGGAGTTTTAATACGCCTGACAAAGAATCTTCCAACTAGCACTGATAAACCCCGCTAATTTGATTACAATCAGGATGAATTAACAAGTCTTAATGCTGAGAATTATCGTTGCAAGCCATAGAAACTTATACATCGGGCCGTGATACGTTATTGCTTTGTGCCAACCAGTGCGAAGCAGTAGGGATCCCCCTTCCTCCCCTGCAATGGCTACAGCAGTCGCACTGGCAGCAAGCGACGACGGCCAATAGTGGTAGGGGTCAGGCTGTACTCATTGATGATCCGGCGCCAATGGTACTCAGGGATTATTGTCGCGGAGGATTGGTACGACACGTTTCTGAAAGACGGTTTGTGTTTGGCGGTTTAACCGCTACCCGCCCCTACCGGGAGTTAAGCCTGCTCAATAAAATGCACGCAGCGGGTTTACCGGTTCCCAGGGGGCTGGCCGGAAGAGTCAGTCGTTACGGGCTGTGTTATGAAGCCAGCATTCTCATGGAACGCATCCCCCACAGTTGTGAAGTTCACGAACACCTGCTTACTGCCCCGCTCTCAGCGCAACAGTGGCAGGAGGCCGGGCGCCTGATCAGGACGCTGCACGATAACCAGGTTTATCATCACGACCTGAATATTCACAATATCATGATCGACCGTAACAATAAGTTCTGGCTGATTGATTTTGACAAATGTGCCCACAAAGACGGCGATCAGTGGAAAGCCGGTAATCTAAGCCGCCTGAACCGTTCTTTGCATAAAGAGCAGGGCAAGTATGCCGGTTATCATTTTGCCCAGAGCAACTGGGATAGCCTGCAAAGCGGTTATAATCAGCCTGACTAACCGCTTGGTAATTGCATCCTTGACGAATTCTGGTTACTGTTTTCTTAACTCAAACAACACTTAAACATTATGCATACACGAGCTATTTATCCGGGCACTTTTGATCCCATCACCAATGGGCACGCCGATTTAATCGAACGGGCCTCACGCATGTTTGATGAAGTGATTGTTGGGATTGCCGCTAATCCCAGTAAAAAGCCATTATTCAGCCTGGAAGAGCGCGTTACGCTTATTTCTACGGTGACCCGTGAGCTGGACAATGTCACCGTTATTGGTTTTTCCGGTTTGCTGGCGGAGTTTGCCCGTACTGAGAATGCAACGATTCTGATTCGGGGCCTGCGCGCCGTGGCCGACTTTGAATATGAATTTCAGCTGGCCAATATGAACCGGCGGTTAAATCCGGATTTGGAAAGTGTTTTCCTTACCCCTTCGGAAGAGAACTCGTTTATTTCCTCAACCCTGGTGAAAGAGGTGGCTTTGCATCATGGCGATGTGGGTCAGTTTTGCCACCCGGCTGTCAAAGCGGCTCTGGAAAAACGCCTGCACGGATAGTGAATTGCGGTTAACGCTGGCACTGTGGGCAGTAAAACGTATTACGCTGCCCGATAGTCAGGTTTTTAATGGGGGTTTCGCAGGTAAGGCAAGGCTCACCAGAGCGCCCGTAAACGCTCAGAGACTGCTTGAAGTAGCCTGGGTTGCCATCGGTCTGGGTAAAGTCTTTAAGCGTGGTACCGCCCTGCTGAATGGCTTTTGCCAGCACGTCTTTAATAGCAGTGGTGAGCAGCTGATAACGCTTCGCACTGACCTTACCGGCTTTACGACGGGGGTCGATACCCGCCATGAACAGGGCTTCATTGGCATAAATGTTTCCTACGCCCACCACCACTGCGTTATCCATAATAAAATTCTTGATGGCTACCTGCTTATTGCGCGACAACGTCAGCAGACGCTCGGCATCGAAATCCGCCGTTAGCGGCTCGGGCCCAAGGTGTGCCAGTTGAACCGGCGCAGGTTCACCAGGCGGCTGCCATAAACAAGCCCCAAAACGTCTGGGATCGTTAAGCCGCAAACACTTACCGCTGGCAAGAACAATGTCTATATGATCATGCTTTACCGGTGCAACCGCCGCATCGAGCACCCGTAGCTTACCCGACATTCCGAGATGCAAAATAATCTGGCCGCCATTCTCGAGTACAATCAGCAGGTATTTGGCACGGCGATTAACCGCACTGACCCGTTGGCCAACGGCGGCAGAAAGTGACTCAGGTACCGGCCAGCGCAAGCGCCGGTCGCGGACAATAATCTTTTCGATTAGCTGCCCTTCCAGAAACGGGGCAACGCCTAAGCGGCTGACTTCGACTTCAGGTAATTCAGGCATTACATTTCCTGCTCATCGCCCAGCCACGGCAATAGCTGCGACAGGCGGACATCATCAAGGGTATACCACTGCTGTTCAACCTGAACCCACAGGTTGTTATCTTTACTGACAAAAGCATAGACGAGCCCCTGGGAGGCCCCGGCAACCCACACTACCGCTATTAAGGGTTCAGTTTGGGTAATCTCGCGAGGCGGCTTCGCAGGCTGCATTACAGCACTTCGCCAGTGGTCGATTTGCGTTTCTGGTGTGCTGGTGAGGGTTTTGTTTACGCCTTTCCAGCGCCATTGCTGGCCAACCCGCTCGAGCTTGTAGGCACTTTGCTCAATTTTAAGCACGTGGGCGTTATCCGGCAGTAACGGTAAGCTGACCAGCTGCTGACTTTGCGGCACTAAACGGTCCAGGTTAAACAGGAAAATCATGCCTAACATGGCGAATATCACCACGTTATTGAATCCTCGTTTGGACAGTCTTGCCATAGATTAGTTACCTATTGAGATATACCGCTGACTTTCACGCAAAAAACCCGGCAACGGCCGGGTTTTCGTGGAGACAAAAGCAAGTTTTATTACTTGATTTTGGCCTCTTTAAACATAACGTGCTTACGAACAACGGGATCATACTTTTTGATCTCCATTTTGCCCGGCATGTTACGCTTGTTTTTGTCAGTGGTGTAGAAGAAACCAGTACCAGCTGAAGAAACTAATTTAATTTTATCACGCATGATTTGGCTTCCTTAGATCTTTTCGCCACGGGCACGGATATCTGTTAATACAGAATCAATACCTTTCTTATCGATAATACGCATGCCTTTTGCAGACAGACGCAGTTTAACGAAGCGGTTTTCGCTCTCAACCCAAAAACGGTGAGATTGAAGGTTTGGTAAAAAGCGACGGCGAGTCGCGTTTCTAGCGTGAGAGCGGTTGTTACCTACCGCAGGACGCTTACCTGTTACTTGACATACTCTTGACATTATTTGTCTCCAGAACAACGAATTTTGTCTCGCCAATCGGTCCCACCAGCACTTTGGGTGTCGGGTCTGATGACGTCTTAACCTTTAAATAAGAGGGCGCATTTTATACAGCAAATCTGCGCCGAATTCAACACTAATCCAGAAAAACCTGCGATCCTGAGCAAAAAAACACCGACCGGATCCTTCAGATCGGCATTTATACCCTGTTTCAGCGCCTAATCCAAGAATGGCGATCGCATTTCTGTTACACCGATCAGCTGCACCGGACGGTTCAGCATCTGCCCGCCATCCCGGGCAATGGGTACCCACGGGAACTGCCCGCGACCCGTAGCTGGCTGCAGAATAAACAGATCCAGCGGCACGGATACATAAAAGCCTTTGGTAAAGCTGCCTTCACCGTATTCTTCCGACGAGACATTGGTAAATGAGGCGAATGCGCCTACCACAATGCCACTGTCGAAGCGTTTGGCGAAATCGATATTGATACCGCGATCCTTAGCCAGGAACTGCCCTACACTGGCTCTGATGCGTGTATCAGGCAAAAACTCAGGCTGATAATAAGCCGAGGCAAAGCCGGTGACCGCGGAATAATCAATAAAGCCGGTAGTACTGTCGGGATCGCGCTGTTTTACGTAGTTAATATCCACACCGAAAGCAAAGTTACTGTCGATGGGGCGATACATAATTTCGCCGCCCACGCCGCCGAACATGGTTTCCAGATAGCCGCCATAGCCCTGGTAATACCAATTATCGGCCAGTCTGTCTGACCACTGCATAAACACCGTATCCAGGATTACCATTGGCCCGGAAACATACTCACGAACCCGGGTTCTTACCCGCGGCAAAAACGTTTCTTCGGCATCTACGGTAAAGTTAAATTTATCGAAGTTATCCAGCAGCGTAGTGCGGATCCCGCCGTAGATCCCCAGATGCTCATTAAACTTATACCCCACACTGCTCAGTAAGCCGATTTGGTATAAATAAAAATCTTCCGGGTTACCGAAGGTCTGCGTCCAGAAAAACTTGGTGGAGAAAAACGCACCGGTGGCGCGATGTGGCTCGTAGGCATCAACCTGTTGCTGGGTAGGTGAAACTCGCCGATAGGTATCTTCTACACTACTCTCTGGCACGCTGTACGTTGCATGTTCACGGAACTTAGCGGCATCAATAATGGTATCCACCATCGGCACATTATTGCTTTGTTCAACCAGGTGATATTGCTGAATTGATTCCGGCAGTTCAGAGGCCAGAATACGGCCAACCCGCTCGACACCTTCATTGCGGTCGCGATATCTCGTTTGTAGGCCATAAAAAGTGGCCTGCTCATCGTCGATTTCAAGGTCGGTGATCACATAGCCCCCGTGACGGCGCAGATCGTTATAAAGCTTTTGCCGCTTTACGGCGGCAGCGTTTTCTGGCGGCTTAATGCCTTGAATTTCACGCGGTGGATTATCAATTTTGACCTGGCTAACGGTATGCATATTCAGCTTATAGCTCACGCCAAAGCCGATGGTATTACCGCGCTGATAATTGAGTGAAAAATCAAAGTTATTCCAGCGATAAACAGCACCAAAGTTCCAGCGGGAGTCCTGCTCCAGGGCGCCGGCGCGATCCTGCTGGTAGTTATTGCCTTCAAACTCGGCTTTCAGGCTGAGGCCTTCCAGCGGCGTTTGATACTCAATGCCCCCAAACACGGCCATGGGCCCTTTAAAGAAGTTCTGGTAATCAACCTTACCGCCGCGGCCGGAAAAGCCGTCAGGGCGCTCGCAGAAGCTCTCTCGGAGCTCACAGAAAGGGTTAGTAAAATCGTTTTGATAGCCCAGGTGCCCCCAGCCTAACCCCAGGTGGAAGTCGAATGGCCCCACGGCCTTACTGGCATTAACAAACTCGCTTTCAAAAAAGCCGGTGCCGCCAAAATCTCGGAAACCCACCGAAATATCCGGTAAATAAAAGCTTTCTTCCCACAGACGGAATTTAACGTCGAGGCCTTTGTCTTTCAGGGTTTGATCGCCACTGAAGTCGTCGACGTTGCTGTATAACCGGGTTCGCACATCGGTGTACCGAGCAGTAGCCTCCATCCAGGGGAACAACTGCAGGCTTACCGACATAAAGCGGTATTCCTGGTTGTCGGTGTAGCTCATCGACAGGGCGCCTTCCGGCATCATCCGGGCCGTTGGCGTTTGCCAGAGCCCTACACCGCCCTGCACCATCTGACTGGGCGTTACGGAATAAGTATTTGGCTGATCAGATTCGTCAGCCCGGGTCTGAGGCACGGCCGCCATGCAGGCCAGCGCCAGAGTCGACAAAGAGAAAGAAAAACGCGGAGCAGCCAAGGTTACATCCTATGCATCATAAGTTGGGCGATTTTGTCGTTGAGCGGGCCGATACGGTCGAAGAACAACTCATCCTGAAGCGGTATAAAAATTTCACTGCCGGGCATCGGCTTAACAAACTGGCGATTCCAGTAGGCGATACCAAGCTTTTTCACATCACCATCGGGTTCGAGCAAATAGGCGATATCCCGATGGGCATTGGCCGCCAAATCAACGCTATCGATATAATCAGTCACGGTAAGCCCGGTTTTAAACGGTAATGCCGTGGCTTGTTGCACCATGCCAGTGAGTCGAACCACCTGTGAGCGTTGTTTAAAACGAATATAGTACTCACCGGTATTGAACTGCGGGTTAAGGGCTGGATTAAGCCGTGCCTGATCATAATCAACAATCAATTTGAGACGGCGCATCAACTGCCAGCTGCCTATTTCCTGATACAACGCAGAAAGCTGGCGATATTCCGAACTGCCCTTAGACTGCTCACGAATAAGCGCTGCCAGTTGTTGCAGAATGTCTGCCCTTTGTTGCTCTATTTCAGGCGCATTTAACTGGTAAACCGCCGCATTAGCCCAGTATTGAGTAGGCTTTTGTTCAACGATAGACAATACCGTAGCCAGGCGCACCGGGCGGTCGAAGGTATAAATCTGGCCCGCCACATTGAAGGTCACTGCAACGTCTGCAGTGGCTGAATAAGAAAGCAAACCGAGCATCATACAAAGTACACGCAACATCAGTTTGCCTCCCGGGCATTAATTAAACGGGCGATACGACTCACAAATGTCATTTTCATCAGATCGGAATTTGGTGTGGCTTTCTGTTCGCTATAAATAATCTGCCCGCTGGTCTGTTCCAGCCAGTAAACGTTCTGCCAGGTGGTCTCATGAGTCCAGTACGGTTTATCAATATCGATGGAAACCGTTTCGGTGACCGGAATAACGGTGAATTCCTTATCGTAAAACGTGACCTGCTGCGGGGCGCCGCGTTGCCACTGAGAATCCACAGGCAGGTCATAGTGGTGTTCTTCCACATCGATATAGTATTTCCAGCTAGCATCCGTTAGCTGCGTAGAGGCTCTGAGCGGATTGCCCTGGAGGTTATCGGTGTACTGCAGGTCGACATCCAGACCGGAGATACGGATAATTTTATCCTGATCCATAGCCACCACCACGTGGTCGGCCGACACCCATTTATTCTGCCCGTCTTCAATATAGGCCAGCGCCATGTACACGGGTAAACGCTCACCATGCAGGACTTTAAGGAAATCAACTTTACTTTCTCTGACCTGTTGCAGAGATAACGAAGGGCCGTCTTCAAAAAATGCCAGACGCAGGGTTTCCAGGTATAACCTGTTAACATTAGAACAACCAGCCAACAGAACACTGACGGCTACCATGATGAAAAATCGAAGAAATGTTGCAACAGACATGAAAGACTCGGTTCAGCCTAATGTAATTCCATAACCAATAAAAAAGCCGCCCAACAGGCGGCTTTCTAAAACTGTTTTCGCTTACTGAGGAACAGTAGGCAAATAAGTAGTAGTTACTGGAACAGTGATAGTAGTAGTTACACCGTTAGTAACAGTAGTAGTCAGGGTATTTGTTACGTTGTAGCAAATGCCGTCTACCAGGTCGTCACCAGCAGAACACTCCTCTTCAGGAGGAGTACCGCCACCACCAGTGCCGGTGTCAGTGTTAGTGTCGTTACTAGCGATAACTGAGCCAACTACTGCAGCGGCGATTACACCACCAGCAATACCAGCAGCACCGATGCCACCGATGCCAGCACCAGCTGAACCAGTACCACCCGCTTCTTGTGCATTCGCAGACATTGCCATAGCGGCAGTGATCAGCGTAATAAGCAATGATTTTTTCATGTTTAGTCCTTTCTATGGGATATCCGCCAAGTGATCATACTAAAGCATTTTTACCGGTAGATCACTAGGGGTGGCGTAAAAAAGTACAACTTTCGATAAAATATACCGGTATAAAAAAACAAACTAAAGTATAAATTTTCAAACCTTTATACCACATCAATGGCTCAGTTGATCACATTAAGCCCTGTTGAGCCAGAGAACACACCTGATTATCGGCCACAATAAAGTGGTCGAGCACCTCCACATCCACCAGCGCCATGGCGTGTTTAATATCCCGGGTTAAGCGAATATCCGCCTCGCTGGGCGTAGGATTGCCTGAAGGGTGATTATGCACCAGAATAATCGCCGCAGCATGGTCGGCAATCACCTGCTTAACAATTTCACGAGGGTAAACGGCTGCCGCATTAATGGTACCGGAAAACAGCTTTCTGAACGTTATCAGCTGATGCTGGCTGTCGAGCATCAGCACGCCAAACACTTCCCTTTTTAAGTCGCGCAGCTCTGCCCGCAAATAAAACTTGGCATCTTCGGCGCAATGAAATACCGAACGCTTAAACAAGGGCTCAGCCAGTTGGCGACGGCAGATTTCCATGGCGGCCTGCAGTTCACAGTAGCGGGCTTTGCCAATGCCGGGTATTGCACAAAGTTCATGACTGGAGGCTGAGATAACGCCACGCAAACTGCCAAAATGCGTCAGTAAGCTGCCGGCCAGCTCCAGCACGGTAAGCCCCCGGGTGCCACTACGCAGTATAATTGCCAGTAATTCGGTGTCTGACAGTTGTTGCGGGCCATTTTTGAGCAGTCGCTCACGGGGACGTTCCTGTAATGGCCAGTGGAGTAGTGTTAGAGTCATATCATCTCTCGGTAATCCAGCGTTGATAACCTGCTCAGACTAAGTGATAA
Source organism: uncultured Alteromonas sp. (assembly GCF_913058315.1). Classification (GTDB taxonomy): domain Bacteria; phylum Pseudomonadota; class Gammaproteobacteria; order Enterobacterales; family Alteromonadaceae; genus Alteromonas. Next base: position 26,566 of record NZ_CAJXQY010000032.1, read on the forward strand.
AACGTGGAGTCACTACTGCACCTGAGCCGGGTTTTCGCTACACACTCAGTGCGGCGCATGCTAATCTTTCCCTGTTTAGCTGGTCGGACATATACACATGACGTTACAAGGTAAAAAAATAGTACTGGGCATCAGCGGCGGAATTGCGGCTTACAAAACCCCTGATTTGGTGCGTAAGTTAACCGCTCAGGGCGCTCAGGTGCGCGTGATCCTCAACCAATCCGGCGGGCATTTTGTTAGTGAACTGTCGCTGCAGGCAGTGTCTGGTTTTCCGGTCAGCACCGACCTGCTCGACCCCAGCGCTGAAGCGGCTATGGGCCATATTGAACTGGCTAAATGGGCGGATATTCTGCTTATCGCGCCAGCCACGGCCAACACCATGGCCAAACTTGCTCACGGCATTGCCGACGACTTGCTAACCACGGTTTATCTGGCTACCTCGGCCACGGTATGTATTGCGCCGGCCATGAATCAGCAAATGTGGAAAGCCAGACCAACCCAACACAATGTTCGGCTGTTGCGCAGTTATGACCATCACATTCTTGGCCCGGCTGATGGTGTCCAGGCCTGCGGCGATACAGGCCCCGGCCGGTTGCTTGAACCTGAAAAACTGGTTGAGTGTTTAATAGCTTTGGTCAATAAACCTTTGCCCTTAAGAGGTAAACGTCTGCTGATAACCGCGGGGCCAACCCGGGAAAGCCTCGACCCGGTTCGCTTTCTCTCCAATCACAGCTCAGGAAAAATGGGCTTTGCGATTGCGGAGCAAGCCAGACAGCTGGGAGCAGAAGTGACCCTGATTGCCGGGCCGGTTGCATTGCCTACCCCCGTTGGGGTAAGCCGCATTAATGTGGAGAGTGCCGTGCAAATGCTGGAAGCGGTTATGGCCAAGGTTAACAGTCAGGATATGTTTATTGCCACAGCCGCCGTTGCCGATTACCGGGCCGAAAATGTTGCCGACAATAAAATCAAAAAAAATGCCGATGAGTTAACACTTACTTTTGTAAAAAACCCTGATATCCTAAAAACAGTAGCAGGCTTGCCTAAGCCACCATTTTGCGTTGGTTTTGCTGCAGAGAGCCAGGATGTTGAAGCTTATGCAAAACGGAAACTGGCCGATAAGAAACTCGATATGATTGCGGCCAATGATATTACGGTTGCCGGATTGGGCTTTAACAGTGACGACAACGCGTTACATGTGTTCTGGCCGGACGGGCGCCGAGATTTACCCGCTCAGCCAAAAACAGAGCTCGCTTTGGAGTTGTTGAACGTAGTCATTGAACGATATCAAGAAAAACACGACACACTGTCATTATAATTCACAATAAAGTGGAAACTGTTGTCACTCAATAATATGGTGGAGGAAGCACTTTTATTATGCCTGCTGCAAAACGAACTAACCGTAGAGCGCAAATTCTACAGGCGCTCGCCGGAATGCTGGAAACCAGCCCGGGTCAGCGTATTACCACGGCGAAGCTTGCTGAAAAAGTAGGTGTATCGGAAGCCGCGCTGTATCGCCACTTTCCCAGCAAAGCCCGGATGTTTGAAGGCTTGATTGAGTTTATTGAGGAAACCCTGTTTTCGCGCATCAATAAAATTATCAATGAAGAGAAAGACGCGGCGGCCCGTTGTCAGCTTATCCTGCACCTTATTCTTGGCTTTGCAGAAAAAAATCCCGGTATCACCCGTATTTTAAACGGTGATGCACTGATGGGCGAACAGGAACGCTTGCGACTACGCATTGCTAAACTGTTCGAACGTTTGGAAACTCAGTTAAAGCAGGTCCTGCGTGAGCGTCGTTTACGTGAAGGCAAAGAGCTGGCGGCCGATGAAGGGGTTATTGCTAACACGCTCATCTGCTTCACGGATGGTCGGATTAATCAGTTCATCCGCAGTGGATTTCAACGTAAACCTACCGAGCACTTTAACGAGCACTGGGCGTGTTTTAAGCAGTCTTTTTTCATTTAAAAGACCACTCCTGATGTGTGATCAGAGCCAACCGTTTATTTGCATTCCATGCGAGGCAAACTACAGTTAACTTAGACTAGAACGCTGACTATATTATGCCTCGCACATCGCTTTACAATTTGGATGACATTCTCTGCGAAGCAGAAGATATCTTTATTGAACACAGTTATAACGGTGCCGTAATGGATGAAATTATTGCCCGGACTGAGTTTAATCGCAGAGGATTTTATCTGGAGTTTGGCAGCAAGCTTAAATTTCTTTATGCCGCTCTGGACTATTACGATACCCACAAACTGTCGCCCATTCTTGCTCACCTCGAAGATCATCAGGGTCTGACGTCTATCGAGCACTTTTTTACTGCTTACATCGAACATATTTACGGCCGGGGCTGTTTACTTATAAACATGGTCACGGAATTGGGCAGTGAAGATGATCACATTCGCTCGCTCGGTCGGCATTACCTCGACAAACTGCAACTGGCTTTTATTGGCTGTCTGGAACAGGCACAACGGCAGCAGACCGTGCGAAACAATATCAATGTTGAAGCCGTCGCATTACAACTCACCAGTTTCGTGCAAGGGTTTGCTATTAACAGTATCCTGGCTGAGAGCGAAGAAGAGTTACATATTGCCACCCGGGCTTTGCTGCAACCTATCTCGCAATAACAATTGTCATTTCTCCGCTTGGAGAGTCTGTCCATCTCGCTTTATAATCTGCCCGGTGAACCATATCTTCAGTCGTAACAAAAGAGAACATTAAATGGCCGACAATAAAATGCTCTACCGGGTACAGTTTGTGAGTAATGGCGAACATTACGAGCTTTATGTGCGGGAAGTGTCACAGGGCGGATTATTCGGGTTTGTCGAAATTGGCGATTTCGTTTGGGATAACCATACGCATATTGTGGTGGATCCATCCCACGAAAAACTCAAAACAGAATTTGCTGATGTCACCAGCACTTTTATTCCTATGCATAATGTGCTTAGAATCGACCAGGTAAAAAAACAGGGGACAGCTAAGATCACCGAATTATCGGATAAGGTAACGGCGTTTCCTGGCCCTATTTATACCCCTAACAAAGATTAACCCTGCGAGCCTGTACTGACACAAGGATTATTCTGACATGCTGATTTTCGCAAGCTTTGCTGCGCTGGTTCTGTTACTGATTTTTTTTGGCCTGAAAATTCAGAACTTACAAAAACAACTTCAACTGTGCCAGAACAGTCTCAAAGCCACATCGCGGCGGATCAGCGATGCCAACGGCAGCATGATTGTGCTTTCACAACAGATCCAAAGCTTTTTGGCCGAGCGCCTCGATGCCTCACATAAGCGTGGTTTAGTGAACAGTAAACACTATGAAACGCTACAACCGATGTTTGAAAAAATCAGTGCGGTTGCCGTGTACTGTATGGAAAAAGGCATGTCTGTTGAAGAAGCGCTTAATGCCGCTCTTCAGGATGCAGAAGTCACTCTGGAACAAATTCGTGAAGTCATAAAAGTACAACCCAGTGACATCCGTATGGCCTGGAGTAAAAATACGCTGGATGGCTTTATTATTGCCTGTAAGGGCCTGAGTTTCCCCCCCACAAAAACAGAAACCAGCAAAGCCGAATAATCAAACAAACTACACGCGCCTCTTGCAGAGGCGTTTTTTTTGACTAAAATACTGTATAAATAAACAGTATTTTTATTATGTCAGCAACCATTAGTTCGCTTATTAAACACCCTATGGTTTTTCGGGGCCGGGACCATCGCCACCGCGCAGATGGCGGGGAGTTGCGGCTGCCTTTCGGCCACACCAGTCTGGATAAAGCCTGTGCCGGCGGTGTACCGGCTGCGGGGGCTCTGAGTGTGAGAGCCCTTCCCGGACAGGGTGAGATCCAGTTACTAAACAATATACTGATGCAAAAAGCTGACTCGAAAAAACGCATTATCTGGCTGCCCAATCAGGTACACCTGAACCCAAACTGGTTATCCCAAACGCCCTATCAGCAGCAGTCCTGGGTATTAACCGCAGCGAACGATACCGATGCGCTGTGGGCGTGCGAACAGTCCGTACGCAGTCAGGCATGTTGTTGTATTGTGTTATACCTCTCCCACATAGTCCCTAAGGCCGCCCGGCGGCTACAGGTGCTGGCTAAACAATATGACTGCCTGGTGGTGCTGGTGCACAGGGGGGAGGTAAGCCACGGGGCACTGCCAGTGAACATAGATATGGAACTCACTTGCGATGCCGGGCAATGGTACGTCCATTTACACCGCGTAACGGGGGCATGGCCGCAGCACCATATTAAGATTGAGCATCCGCTCCCGGCCACTAACAGTGCGATTGTAAAGGCGTTCAGGCAGTACAACCAACGTCAGTCAACGCCTATTCACGAAGTCAGTTAATCTTATGCACTGGCTCTACTTGCATTTCCCACGCCTGCAGCTTGATCAATTTGAGCAGCTTCACCCTGAGCAAACCGGGCCGACGGTGATTATTGATACAACCAGCAACACAGTGCGTCAACGCTCCAAAGCAGCCGCCACTTGCGGCATTAAGCCTGGTATGGGTTTGGCAGAAGTCACCGCTATCAATGCCCAAACCTGGATTATTGAATATTCCGCCAGCAGCGAAAGCAGTCAGTTGGAACAGCTGGCGACCACGCTTTACCACATAGCCTCAGACATCGTTTGTGTGGCAGGCAATGGTATTGCGATAAATCTCGGCCCGTTGATACGCTACTATCAGGGCCTGGATAACTTTATGGCACTCTGTCGGCGTACCCTGTTAGCTGAACGAGTCCATTTTCATTATGGTTTTGGGGCCACCATTGACATTGCACAGGTTCTGGCCCGAAGTAAGATTAACCGCACAGAGGCAGACCCCAAACACGCCAACCAGTACCTGAGTCAGTGTTCATTGCAAGTCAGTGAGCTTTCGCCGAAGGACACCGAACAGCTAAACCGCTCCGGTATCCGCACGCTGGGACAATTGATTCAGCTACCGCTGGAAGAAATTGGCAAGCGTTTTAATAACGAGGTAATCACTTACCTGTTAGCACTTAAAGGCGTAAAACAACCGCCTTACAATTTGTTCCACCCTCGCAAGGTATTCCGTCAGTTTCTGGAGCTTCCCTATGCAGTAGAATCTGCGCCGCGGCTAAGCCGCTATATTGCCATGCCGTTGGCTAATAACTGTCAGTATCTGCAAAAGCGAAATCTGGCCACCGACACATTGCATTTTGACCTGCACCAGCGAGAACACGAAAATATTGAGCTGGTGGTTAACGCCGGTACGCCTCATCACCACCTTAGTGAATGGCAATTACTGATCGATTTAAAACTCGAGCAGCTAAAGCTCGACTCTCCGGTGATCGCTATTGCCCTCACCTGTGATCGGCTGGTTGAATTTGCCCCGGAAAACCTGTCTTTGCTGCAAAGCAATTATTCCCGGCATGCTGAGAATATGCTACTGGGCAAGCTGCTGGCGAGGCTGGGCAGCGAAAATGTGAAAACGCTTCAGCAGGTCAATGAACACCGGCTTGATTATGCGGTACAGGAGGCATACTCGCCGCATCAAGAGCGCCCGGGAGGTGAACTTAGCGGGCAGCAACCTGCCTGGCTGCTTAGCCGGCCACAACCATTAACCGAACAGACGCAAATTCTTTATGGTCCGGAAAGGATCCATACCGGTTGGTGGGATGATCATTCTGTAAAGCGCGATTACTTTATGGCGGTGACACCTCATGGCCAACGGCTTTGGGTGTTCCGGGATGAACAGCAGCACTGGTATGTGCATGGGTACTTTGGCTGAGCATGTTTGCTGAATTGGTTTGCCAAAGTAACTTTTCCTTTTTAGAAGGGGCTTCTCATCCCGAAGAGCTGGTTAATACCGCCGCGTTTCAGGGTTACGACGCCATTGCTATTAGCGATGAATGCTCGGTGGCCGGGGTAGTCAGGGCGCATGCAGAAATTAAAGCCAATGGTTTACCGGTAAAACTGATTGTTGGCAGCGTGTTTCAGTTAGGTCCGGATCTTAGGGTGTGTTTACTGTGTCCGGATAAAATCGCCTACGCGGAGTTATGCCGCATTATTACCAATGCACGAAGGCGCAGTGAAAAAGGCCACTACGCCCTATCAGAATGGGATTTAAAATCGGTTAAGTCCTGCCTGGCCATTTGGTTACCAGCTTATAGCGACCACGACAGCGCATGGGCAGAGTTCTTTGCTAAGTTTTTCAGTAACCGCTGCTGGCTGGGCATTTCACGATTATTAAACGGCAATGATAACGATCACTTCGCCGCGGCTATGGCGCTGAGTGAAAAGTACGCGTTTCCACTGGTAGCCACCAATCAGGCCCTTTTCCATCACCCCGACAGGCAACACATGCAACATATTCTGCACGCTATAAGAACCCGTAAAACGGTGGCTGATTTAGGCACACAAGCAGTCCAAAATCAGGAGCGAAGCCTTAAAACACTCACCAAACTAACCCGTCTGTATCCTCAGGCGTGGTTAACCGAGAGTCAGCGAATCGCCAGGCTTTGTCAGTTTAATCTGGATGAACTTAAGTACCAGTACCCCAGTGAACTGGTACCCGCTGGCTACACCGCGACGTCCTATTTACGCCATTGCGTGGAAGCGGGCATTAAGAAACGGTTTAAGCATGGGCTGCCTCCGTCTATCAGAGAGACGATTGAAAAAGAACTGTCGCTTATCCACTCTGAACAGTTTGAATATTTTTTTCTGACCATTTATGACATTGTGCAATTTGCCAAACAACGGGGCATTCTTTATCAGGGGCGAGGCTCAGCGGCAAATTCTATTGTGTGTTACTGCCTCGAAATAACCGCCGTGGATCCACGCCAGATAAATGTGCTGTTTGAACGCTTTATTTCCAAAGAGCGCAATGAGCCTCCCGACATAGATGTGGATTTCGAACATGAACGCCGTGAAGAGGTTATTCAGTATATCTATGCCAAGTACGGCCGTGAGCGCACTGCGCTGGCGGCCAGTGTTGCTACTTTCAGATTTAAAAGTGCTTTTCGTGAGGTGGGCAAGGCCCTGGGTATCCCTGACAGCTTGCTGGGTTATTGGTTAAAGCAGTTTAACCTTCGCGACCGTACGCTTGGCTGGCAAAGCCAGTTACAGGAATCCGGTATCGATCAGGACAGCAAAACCATAAAGCAACTGATTAGCTTAACCGAAGAGCTCATTGGCTTTCCCCGGCATTTATCTCAGCATGTGGGAGGCTTTGTTATTTCCGCCGGCCCCTTGTACGAACTGGTGCCCGTTGAAAATGCCGCGATGGCTGACAGGAGTGTGATTCAATGGGACAAGGACGATCTGGAGTCATTGGGCTTGCTTAAAGTGGATGTTCTGGCTCTGGGGATGCTGACCGCTATTCGTAAAGCCTTTTCACTGATCAAGGAACGTTATCAATGGGATATTTCTATTCCGTTGATTTCTGCCCACGGCAGTGACCAGCAGGTGTTTAAGGCAATCTGCAAAGCCGATACCGTTGGCGTTTTTCAGATTGAATCAAGAGCACAAATGACCATGTTACCCAGGCTGAAACCCGTATCCTATTATGATTTGGTGGTGCAGATTGCCATTGTTCGCCCCGGCCCGATCCAGGGTGACATGGTGCATCCTTATTTACTAAGAAGACACGGTAAAGAGCCCGTCAGCTACCCTTCAGACGAAGTGAAATCGGTGTTGAGCCGCACCATGGGCGTCCCCATCTTCCAGGAGCAGGTGATCCAGTTAGCCATGGTGGCAGCCGGCTTTACCGGCGGGGAAGCAGATCAACTCAGAAGAGCCATGGCCAGCTGGAAGAAAAACGGCAAGCTACGACAGTTCAGAACAAAATTGATTGATGGCATGACGAACAGGGGCTATCAATCACATTTTGCAGAGCAATTATTTGAACAAATATGTGGCTTTGGAGAGTATGGCTTTCCGGAGTCTCATTCTGCTTCGTTTGCCGTGCTGGCCTATAGCTCGGCATGGCTTAAATACTATTTTCCGGTTGAGTTTTATGTAGGCCTGCTTAACAGTTGGCCGATGGGATTCTACACACCTGCACAACTTATTCAGGATGCAGCCAGACACCAGGTTTATGCATTACCGGTTGATATCAATAAAAGCCAGATTGACCATACTGTGATTGACGATCAACATTTCAGACTGGGCCTGAGGCAAGTTAACGGCTTGTCGGATAAAGCCATGCAAACGCTGATTACACACAGACCGGAAAACGGTTTCACCAGTCTGAGCGAGATTAAATCGCTCGACCTCAACCGCAATGATCTGTCGGCTTTAGCCAGTGCCAATGCACTAAAAACCCTGGCCAACAACAGGTTTAATACCCGTTGGCAGCTGATGGATTCACAAATGACATTGCCTTTACTAAAAAATCATTCTGACAGCGCAGCGCCTATGTTGGCACCTACGGCCGTTGAAGATCTTATCGAAGATTTCGCCTCGCTTAACCTGTCTCTGGACCAGCACCCCATCAAGTTACTGCTAAACCAATACCCCCTGCCACATCTGACACATGCTAATGCGGTGTCAGATAAAGCGCATAAGTCGCCTATCCGGGTCATTGGCTGTGTGGTTGGCCGTCAGGCGCCAGGGACCGCCGGCGGAGTGACGTTTATGACGCTGGAGGATCATACTGGCAACCTCAATGTAGTCGTTTGGCAAAGTACCGCCAGACTGCAGAAGAAAGCATTTATTAGCAGCAAGATCCTGGAAGTCAGAGGGATATTAGAACGCTCTGAAGAAGGCGTGACCCATATTATTGCTGGTAAGCTTATCGATCACAGCGATAAGTTTGATCAACTATTAATGCGTTCCAGAGACTTTCATTAGAAGAATTGCACCATTCACATAAGAAAATACGTATATACCCTCAAAAACGTATATAAAATACACAAACTTTGCCGTAATCTAAGGCTATGGATGCACACATTCACTCTTTGTTATGTATAGTCTGAAAGGTATAGCTTCTGTTGTATGCCGCCTGGCAGTATTTCTTTTTCTCACGGCGGGAAGTTATTGCCGTGCCGAAACAATTGTTATTGGGACCCAGAACTTTCATTATTTCCCTCACTACGACTTTACGTCAGACACCGATAAAGGGCTTGCCTGGGCAATCTTTGAGGCGTTTAAAGCCACCACTGAGCACGAGTTCGTTTACATTTCCATGCCGGTACTACGCCTGCAAAAAGAGTTGGCCAAGGGCAGTGTTGATTTTATCTATCCGGATAACCCCAAATGGTACAACCCGATTATCAGTAATAGCCGTAAAAGCTTCAGCCAACCGGTGACCCGGGCATTAGGTGGCACTATTATGCGCCCGGATAAACTAGGCGGAGGCATCTCAACAATCCGCCGCCTGGCGATGCCGTTGGGATTCACTCCGGTTAACTGGCAGGAAAGAGTTGATCAACAACTCACACATCTTATCCGGGTAACCGATACACTGAATGCGCTGGAACTCATTGCTATGAACAGAGCCGATGCGGCCAATCTCGAATTTCATGTTGCTCAACATATTGCGTCACAACAGCCCGGACTTGGCAATTTTACACTGGACCCAATGTTGCCCCACGACGGCGTAGCATTCAGTTTAGCAACAATCCGACATACACCATTACTCGCCGAATTTAATGCCTTTCTGGCCTCACATAAGGAACTGATTAAGCAGCTTCATGCCCAGTATAAAATCCGCTCGCCAGAGGATATTCTCAACTCCCTGAAGGCGAAATACTACTAACGTGTTCGTGTAATATTTTCCTTCGGGCTTAAAAACTTACCACTCACCGTTACACAAAACCTCATAAAACACATAAAAATCAGCATTTTATAACTGGCTAACTATTTGCTTTGGTAGTTTTCAAAGGAGTAAATGTTATGCCAAAATCGTATTTTCTTTGTATTTTCTTGTTTTGTTTTTCGTGTTTTTCTCGTGCTGACGATCAGGCTGTGTCTGTTGGATACCTAAATGGCTTCGATGATATTCAAGGATTGAGGGTCGCCTGGCGTCCGACGACTCTGGATATTGATACCACATGGCTCGGCGACGTTAATGTTTACTTAGAAGGGAGTGTTAACTTCTGGCGCTATTCACAAAACGGCGATCGTGAAACGGACAGCAATTTTACAGTTGCTCTCACTCCTGTGATTATCAAGCGTCTGGGCGCAATTAACGACCGCTATCCCGTGTACCTGGAAGCGGGTATTGGCCTGAGTGTGGTGAGCGATCAACATTTTGCCGGTAAGGACATTGGTTCGCATTACCAGTTTGAAGATAAGCTGGGCCTGATTGTCGATCTCGATGAGAGTGAGAAGCTGACTCAGCAAATTGCGGTAAGACTCATCCATTATTCAAATGGCGGACTGAATAATGACAATCCGGGGCTGGATTTCCTCAACCTCGCTTATATCGCTCACTTTTAGGTTAGTTGCAGTTGATGGCGCTCTGCTGTTTTGTGACAGCGTAGAGCGCCGAAGCAACAATACCGGTAAGACCGCCTATGAATACAAGCCCTTTGCATTGCTTATTCATTGGCACACCTGATCATAGCAAATGTCATTGGTATCTTCGTTTCACAATGTACTATAGTAAGCATATTACTCACGGTATTAAGTAATGATGAAACTCTCTTTCTTTCCCAAACTGCTAAGTTCGGCTTCGTTGCTGTTATCGGCAGCATTATCCTCTAACTCGGCCTGCGCTGAGACCTATGTCGTTGCCTCACAAAATATCGCTTACTACCCACACTATGAATTTTCAGCAGTTAAGGACAGAGGTTATGCCTGGGCGTTGCTGGAGGCTTTTGCAGCTGAGCGTGGGATTACGTTTGAGTATGTAAGTATGCCGGTACTACGCCTGCAAATAGAGCTAGAGAAAGGCAATGTGGACTTTGTTTATCCGGATCATCCAACCTGGACCAACCCGGTTAATGATAATGCTACCAAGCATTTTAGTGTTCCACTGACCGAAAGTCTTGTAGGTACCTTTGTAAAACCAGAACGTTACGGTCAGGGTATTTCTTCTATCCGCAAAGTATCAATTGTACTGGGTTTTTCACCACTGTACTGGCAAGACCGTATTGAGAGCGGGCAAACCAAGCTTATCTCTGTGGCCGATAACAAATCAGCCATTTATATGGCGCAGTGGGACAGAGCAGATGCATTTGATATGGATTATTACGTAGCCAGGTATCTGATGGACAAACTGGATGACGTCGATGAATTCAAGCTCGATCCTGATTTACCGGTTACTGTTGTGGAGTTTTGCTTATCTACCGTGAGAAAACCTGAGTTATTGTTGGAATTGAATGAGTTTATTACCAATAACCCTGGCTTAATCGCTATGTTGAAAACTCGTTATAACATTGGTAACGCTCATTACCGTCTTGAATCGATTCAGGCAGGGCTCCAATAGGCTTTTTAATAAGCGCTTCCTGTGCTTATTCTATACTCATTACAGTGCTTTTTTGATTCTACGCTTCTGCAATGCGTACGATCCGCTTCTTAACTCTACGGTTGCACGAAGGGGGTCCCGGATAAGTACTGCGTACTTTCCGGGATGACGGTGTTGTTTGGGTGATAGCTACAGTGCTTTTTTTAACTCTACGGTTGGACGAGGGGGATCCCGGATAAGCACTGCGTGCTTTCCGGGATGACGGTTCTTTCTTTGATTAGCGA
>NZ_CAJXQY010000033.1 GCF_913058315.1 uncultured Alteromonas sp.
GTGCCCCGGCAGGATAACAATGTGCTCCTGATCCACTTCGCGGATGGCGTGATACAGGCCGGTGACGTTTTCGGCCAGGGTTTCAGCATCGGTGCCCCAGGGTTCATTTAGCACCCCATAGCCGGCTACGGCGGGCTCATCTTTGTAGCGCCCGGCAATCTGCTGCCATAACCAGCGGGTACGTTCCTGGTTTTCGGCAACGTTATCGCCTTCCCAATATTCGTTTTTACCTTCGCAGCCGCTGTGATGTTCCCAGCCTTGCGCGCCGGCGGCACCATGTAAGTCGAGTACCACCCACATATTACGGGCTTTGGCCTCTTCAATCGCGTAGTCGAGATATTGCCAGGCGTCATCTCGCAATGTCATAGGGTTAGCGTCGTCTTCAATCAGCTGATAGGGGAAAGGCAGGCGAATAAGATTGAATCCGGCGTCCTGAAGAATGTCCCAGTCACGCTCGGTAATAAAGTTGTCGCGATAAACGTCCATCAGGCGCGCGCGCTCGTCGGCGCCGAAACGCTCTTCCAGTGTGCCTTCAAAAGTACACTGATCGACAATGCCCTCGCCAACCGGATTGTCACCATTGTTGAGCATCCACATTTCCAGCATCAGCCAGTTGCCCAGGTTAACGCCGCGCAGCGAGACGATTTCGCCTTGTTCGTTCATCCAGCGCTCGCGGTCCTGCTTGAGCATGCTGTATTGCTCGTCACCAGCTTTAGGCTCTGGCGGGGCAAAGTCATAAACGGTTTCGCCGTTATTACTATTGGCGTCGCTTGCTTCATCGAGGCCGCAGCCGGCCATATTGAGTGCCAGACCACTCAAGGCAATAAGTTGAGCCAGTTTTGTCAGCGTAAACTTATTTTTGTTATCTGTTATTTTCACCGGTTTTCTCCGAGTTGCTCCAAGGGTTTGTCGGTGCGCGTGAACCAACAAGTTTGCAACAATCAGTTAACCAAATTTTGGCTTAAGACGATTCCGAGTCAGCGCGAAAACGCCAATTAGAACGTTCGAATAAGCGTCAGAACGTGTGTTTTCACTCGCTTGGGCATAAAAAAGCCCGGCCATAGGGCCGGGCGGCTTAATATCACTTAAGCGGCGCTTACCGATTTACATAATGGCGTAAATAGTCCAGATGGTGAGGTAATTGCGCAACCCTGTTGGCAATCTGCTGGCGGATCTGGGTCAGAAACCGGCTCAGTTCATCGTCATTCATATTGTTCACAATGGGATGGTAGGCCTCTGGCTGCAAACCTTGCCCGAGCATTACCTGCTGCCAGGAGTCTTCAAAAAGCTCGTTACGTTCTTTGAGTACCCGGCCGGTTTGCGCAAACAGTTCGAGTTTTTCCTGCAATGTGTCGGGCACTGTCATCTGCTGACAGTATTGCCACAATGGGCTGTCCCGACGTTGGGTGACCTTGTAATGGAGGATCACGAAGTCGCGGATGCCAATCAGTTCCAGCTCTGCCTGCTTGTTGAACTCATGGATTTCGCTGCGCTTTATGCCGTTTAGCGGAAAAAAGTCCAGCAAACGTAAAATCGCTGAAGAGATCAGATGGATGCTGGTGGACTCCAGCGGTTCCAGGAAACCCGATGACAACCCGATAGCTACACAGTTTTTATGCCATTGCTTGCGCCGCTTGCCGGTTCTGAATGAAATCCTTTTCGGCTCGGTGAGGGGCGCTGCCTGTAAACCGGAAAGTAATTGGTCTTCGGCATCAGCATCGCTGATGGTATTACTCGCATAAACGACACCATTGCCCTGGCGACCCGTAAGCGGGATTTGCCATTGCCAGCCATGAGGTTGCGCGATTGAACGAGTATAAGGAAGCGGCTGATGACTATGTTCAGATTGCACTGCTATGGCACGATCGCAGGGCAGCCAGTGCGACCAATCCTCAAAACCGGTATGCAGCGCCTGCTCTATCAGGCGTCCGCGAAAGCCGGTACAGTCGATAAATAAGTCACCACGAACAATTTCACCCTGGCTGAGTGTGAGAGAGTCTATGTTACCGGTGCCCGGGTTGATAGCTACATCGCTAATGGTGCCTTCGATACGTTTTACACCACGTTGTTCACTGAAATGGCGCAGGTAGCGTGCGTAATTGCCTGCATCCAGGTGGTAGGCATAATTCAGATTACTGGGTTGGGTATGAGCGAAGCGTTCAGTCGCCGCAGCCTGATGCTCCGGGCAGTAGTCGCCGTAGTCATGAGCGATGCCAAGTTGCTGGCCTTTGAGCCAGAAATGCTGGAATCCGCAGGCCCAGCAGTCCTGCCCTGTGTGGCCAAAAGCATGGATATACTTATGGCCCGTGTGACGCCAGTTCACAAATTCGATGCCGAGTTTAAAGGTCGCCTGGGTGGCGGCCATGAACTCCTGCTCGTCAATACCAAGCAGGCGATGAAAATACTGTAGTGTGGGAATGGTGGCTTCACCCACTCCTACTGTACCGATAGCATCGGATTCCACCAGAGTAATATTGAGTTGCTTGCCCAGTGTCTGGCTTAGGGCCGCGGCGGTCATCCAGCCGGCGGTACCGCCACCGGCAATGACGATTCGTTGTATTCTATCAGGCGTGTCTGTCATCGGTTTAGTGCTTGTAGTAACAGGCTGCGCAAACGACGGGCAGTCTCTTCACCTGGCTGGCTCAGAATGCCTCTGGCCTGTTCGGGAATATGGTCGTGCTGCGTACCATGTTGATTAAAAACGTAGTGATTAAACATATCCTGCCAGATTTGTTTTTCCTCGGGCGGGAGTCCGGCAATGCTCAGTAAAGCATGTTGCAGCGCATTGATGGGCGCATCCATAAAGTCAGGTGTGGTGCGCCACCAGTAGTTGACCAACAGGTTAAACGGAGCAAGAGCTTCTACCTCGTGCCACCACATACTGGGAATAAACAGCGCATCACCTGCTTCCAGCTCGGCAATCTGCATGTGGTCCATTGCCTGGCGAAAGCGCGGAAAGCGTTGTTCATCAATAGCGTGCAAATCTACCAGACTGACCGGCTGGCCGGAGGGGGTATTCTCGAGCGGGCCGATATAAAGGTTGGGTGTCTGATCCGGTGGAAACAGCGTAAAGCGACGACGACCAGCTACGCAGCAAGCGATGTTCAGGGGCAGGTCCTGATGAATGGCTACGCGGGTCTTGTTACCTACCCATAAGCCATTTCGCGGTTGCTCGTGGGGCACTGGTACCCTGGGGTTTTGCGTTTCAAAGCCAGGCAGGTACTGCTGTAAATGGGTACCCCCGATAAAAATAGAGGGGGGCGCAGTCATCGTTTGGGTATCGAGTAACTTGCGCAAAATCAGGCCCAGGTCGGCGGCTACCTTCTCAAAATTAAAGCCGCTCATATCCTCATTGTAAAAAAAGCGCCCGTTAATGTCGGGGGCGCCGAAGAAAAAGCCCAGGGGTTCACCGCTGTAATGTTCAAGCAGGTGCTGGCAAAGGCGATCTGCACTGTACTTGCCGTGCTGCACTGCCTGCCAATGACTGATATATCCGCTGAGCCTGACCGGTTGCTGACTGGTTAACAGCCAGTCAGGCAGATCGCTGCCGGGCGCCAGAGTAACGCTTCGACAGCGACGTGCTGAATCAACTACCGACACCGGCTTGTACTCTTTTGCGTTCAATTAAACCCGCGAAATTAGACTGGCTGGCAAGCACAAAATGGATCAGCTGTAATATGCCGCTTTTATGCAGTTGAAGTACTACGCTATCGTCTAGCTCGCGCAGTTTATCTTCATTAATGGTGTAGTAGCCAGCGAGGCGGTGCTTATCTGCGCCATCCAGGCTGACATCCAGAAAGAAGCTCTCCAACAAATCATGCTCAATCAATGCTCGGTGAAAAGCCGCAGTTTCTGCTTCCCGTTCGCGAATGGCGTTCAATATATCGGTAACCTGCTGTAAATACTCGCTGTGACCGCCATGGGGTAAGAATAATGGTTCTCCTTCGACCTCACTAACCTTCGGACTATCAAGGTCAACCAGCAGTACCGGCTGTGACTCGCGCTGTTCACTCGGGCCGCGCATGCCAATTAAAAATGGCTGGCGCTCGATCATCAAAGGTATATAGCTGGCATCCCAACCTGCTTCGGTGAGATACAGGTTTTCGTTCTGTTCAAGGCCGAGCAGTGCCACGGCATGAAACGTTTGTTTTTGTTCATCCTTATAGAACACGATGGGATATTCGTGCTGCAGACGGCGAAACTCAAAAGGCAGCGCCAGTGTGATCATGAGCGATTCATTGAGCGCCGGCGTGTGCTGACGGATAATCCGTAAATCTTTGTGGGCAATATTATTCAGAGCGACCGGGTTAGCCATATATGCTCCTTGTTGTTTTTGATTAGACACTATACCGAAAAAGCCACACCGAAAGTAAGGCACGCAAAAAGCATAAAACGTGCGTTACTCCCAGTGCGGCCACGGGTAATGATTAAAACTTAAAATGTATAACGCATACCCAGGTTATACCGCGGCGAAGACTGCCTTAAGTTAATCAGCATTTGCTCATGTCGACCATGCTGGCGCTGATACTCATTGGTCAGGTTAATGCCTTCGGCAAACACCGCGAGGTTTTCGGTTACGTTATAACTAACGTTAACATCCCACTGCCCATAGGCCTCGGTGTAGACCGGGTTGTCGCCTGAGCCATCACCAATCCAGGCCAGGAACTTGTCGCGCCAGTTGTAGGCAATTCGTACCGATAATTCATCGTTCTCATAGAAAGCGATAAAGTTGGCAGAGTCGGATAGACCAGTTAACGCATACTGCGGCGCCAGTGAGGCGTTGTCATAATACAGATCACCGTCTACCAGGGTGCCGTTAACGTTTACACCAAAACCGGAATCCCAGAACATATGCTGTACCGCTACTTCCCAGCCATGTACGTTGTTATCACGCTGGTTGTACGGGATGGTAATTTCGAACTGGGCCAGTTCATCTTCCGGACTGGCATCAATCACCACATCGCCGTGCTCGTTAAGATACACGTTAGGGTCGCTGTCCAGGTAGTTATCCAGAATGTACTGGCGAATTTCGCCGTTACCGGTAAAGCCAGCCGCGCGTGCTGCGTCCGCTCTTGGGCCCTGAGCCGGGTTGCGCAGGCCAAAGGCCGATTCAGTGATGGTGCGACGACCAACAAAGTTTTCTACGTCTTTATTAAACCAGCCGATGGCCGCATAACTGGCTTCCTCGTAGTACCACTCAAGCGACAGATCGTAGTTAGTTGACTCCAGGGGTAACAAGGCTGGGTTGCCTCGCGAGCCAGAGCCCTGGATGGTCGTTATCTGGCCGCCCAGGGTCTTACCGCCCTGCATATCACCGTAGCTTGGTCGTGAAATGGTTTTGCTATAGGACGCGCGGGCCACAATATCTTCAGTCAGCTCAACCTTGAAGTCGATGCTTGGCAGCAGATTGTCGTAGTCGCCGTATTCGTCAGTAAATACCGAGTCGCCGGTTGGCTGTAATACCAGCTCATTGGTACTGCTCCAGGAAATACCGTCGTAGCTGGGCACCAGTGCTGAAGCATGCGTATCGGTTTTTTCATAGCGTAAACCAGTAACAATGTTGGCCGGCATATCACCAATATCAAAGACCAGGTTAGCCTGCACATAGGCCGAGGTCATTTCTTCGTCGGTGTAGCGGTCTGTGGTGTAGTTGGTGCCGCCACAGAAGCGCGGTCCGCAAGGCCATTCCACAGCGTTTTCATTATAGAAGTTCGCGGCGGTGTAGTCGGCTATCTGAACGAAATCCCAATCGATAAAATAAGCTTCTAGATCCGGGTCACTATGGCCGGGAATATTATCGAACATGGCGGGTAATGACCGCTGGGTAAACCAGCTGTCTTCCCAGTCTTCCGGTTCACCTACACCGCTCCAGGTCCCCCGCGTAGCGCTGGCATACTTGGAGTGGTTGCTGGTTTCTGTACGGGCAATACCGAAATCGATACTTTCAATAAAGCCGGTGTCAAAGGTATAGGTACCATTGGCCTGGAATTGTTCCAGATCGGTGCGCTCGTGGTTATTGCCAAAGTTACTGCCGGCGCCAATCATATCGGCTGGCTCAAAACCGTCTACCCCTTCCGGGTACTCAATACCGAGAACCGGCAACACCTGCGAGAAATCCACGGTGGTACGAATACGGTTATTGGAGATCATTGCCAGTGAACCCCAACTGCCATACGGGCTATTGGGTTCGTGTTTGGCTGAGGCCGTATGGTAATCAAACTCCAGGAACAGGTTATCGCTGAGCTGGTATTCCAGGTTCAGACCAAGGGAGTTATTGGTATTCTTGGTCGACGAGAAACCGCGACCAGAGTTAATGCCGATACCTTCGCCGCGCTGAGCGTCGGCGCTGAAGTTGTCGGTATCCTGATACTGGATGGGGTAAGCCACTCCCTCACTGTTAGGCTCTGACCATACCATGGTAGCGTTGTTATAATTAAACGAAAACCAGGTCGACATATCGGTTAATTCACGGTCGATACTGCGCTCTGAGTAGGTATAGTCCAGTCGGGCTTTTAGCTTATCGGTGGCCTGATACTCCAGAGTTAACTGGCCATTGATACGGGTTCGGTAGGCCTCGTTAAACTGATAAACCAGGTTTTGAGGTACCGCATAGGTTACCCCGTCGGCCGGTTTGTTTAAATAGGAATTATCCGGGTCTTCGGCGGGCAGGTTACCCCAGCCACCTTCATCCTGACCAGAAATAAATGAGCGCCAGCCCGCACCAACCGAAGCATTGCTGTTGCCGCTGTCGCGTTTTTGGTAACTGCCGGTTAAGGAGACCCCAAACTTATCATCCAGGAAAGTCTCTGAATACAAGCCAGACAGTTCTGGCGTCCAGGTATCGCCGCGCTGGGTTGAGTCATCATTGACGGCCTTAAAACCGATACTTGCCTGACGACCAGGAGTGGCCAGTGGACGCGGGGTAATAATGTTGATGGTTCCACCCAGGCCGCCGGTAGCGATGGAGGCGCGCCCGGTTTTATAGACTTCTACCGCACTTACCCCTTCAGAGGCGAGGTCAGCGAAATCAAAAGAACGGGTAGGTGTTGGCATTTGGCGGCCATTTAACAGTACCAGGTTTCTGTCGGCGCCAAAGCCCCGGATGGTTACGCGACTACCCTCGCCGTCTGAACGGTCGATGGATACGCCGGTGATCCGTTGTAAGGACTCTGCTAAGTTAGTATCCGGAAACTTACCTATATCTTCAGCCGAAATAGCTTCGACAACCCCATCACCAGACCGTTTAATATCCATAGCGCGGATCATACTGCCGCGGATACCACTGACTTCGATTATTTCAACGGTATCGTCAGTGGTTTGTTCTTGTGCCTGAGTGGTAGAGATCATCGCCGAACTTAATACCAGTGACACCGATAAGGCGACCTGGCTTTTGGTAAAGGGGCGAGTTTTCATTATTTTCTCCCTTGCGCTAGCTTGGTTGTTGTGCTCGTGTTGTATGCAACTGCTCAACTTTTCATTAACATCTTTGAAAAGTATGGCGAAGCCTAACGCCGGGCTGAATGGATGTCGTTTTAATCACTCTGGATCCGTAAATACGAACGTTCTGATTCACGATTCGAACGTTCTGAACTTTTAAAATCATTATTATTCAGTGGTTTATGTTTATAGGAGATGGTCAGGTTAAAGTAGCTTAATTGCGTGTGAGATGGCTTGAAACCGCCGTAAACCAGTGTGGAATTGACGGGCGTGACGACTTGTTACCATGACAATGTTAATGAAAGGCCTGGAATGGTGAGGGATGGCACAGCTGGCTACCGGTAGCCCGGCAACCAGACTGGCTAAGGTTACTGACAGTGTATAGTGGCTGACGTCGCAGCCTGAGGTTGTAGCCTGATATTCGCCACCGACAGTTTAACTGCGCCGGCAGACTCCAGCATAAACGGCGCGGTGATATTGTTTAACTTTGCACCGGCGTTAACCAGGCACTGTAAATCAACGGATACCTCGTGCCATTCGTTGCGAGGAAGGTTTGCCAGTGTCGATTGAATATCCATACTGCCGCGACAGTCATCCCCGCATAGCATGCCCAGCGCCACCCGACTCTCGGGAGCTTGTGATACCTTAATATCAAGCGTCAGCGCACTGTCACTGGCGAGGTACTCTGCAATCGTTTTTGGCTCACTCCATCCCAAAAAAGCTCGGGCAAGACTCTTACCCTGCCAGCTAAGTTCACGGGCGTCTTCCTGAACCGTCATATTCTCGGTTCTGAGCGTCAGGTTATCAGAACCCTGGGTAGTTACCACGCTGGTGGCTACCGGCACAGCCCAGCTTGCCTGATCGCCTAAAAAGAATGCCAAATCTGATTGTGCAACAGTACGAAAGAGCACCATCGGTTGACTGTTGTCTTTAATCAGAGGATTGGCGGCTTCTTCGTTAAGGGTTAGACTCACCGTGCTTTTATCGCCATAGGACAGCCCAAAGCCGTATTCAAACAAGGGGGCGTAGTGCTTATCACCTTTATTTAAAACTACCTGATCGTCCAGTGCTGGCCAGGAGTAGGCGAGTTTACCCGTGAAGTCATACTGCATATTGCCATTGCTATCAGTAAATAACACTTCGGCAACGGCGCTGCCTTCTGAGCCGGGTAGCCAGGCCACTACAAAGGCATCCGAGGCATTTAATTCGGCATTGACCCATAGCGGACGGCCGGTTAAAAACACTGATACCACCGGGATCCCCTGGGTTTTAAAGCGTTTGAGTAATGCCAGGTCGCGCTTATTCCCGCGCTGGTATTCAATACTTTCAATGTCGCCGGCGCCCTCCGCATAAGGGTTTTCACCAAATACTACAATAGCCACATCGGGTGATTGCTGAAAGGTACCGTCGGGTGCCAACTCGGCGCTGCCACCTGCCTTTTCAACCTCAGCCTGAATGCCGTCGAAAATCGAACTGCCTCCTGGAAAATCAGCGTTTTCATTGCCGGTACCTTGCCATGAGATAGTCCAGCCCCCTGACTGTTTGCCAATGTTGTCGGCGCCTGATCCTGCAACCAGCACGTTCTGAGCCGGTGCCAGAGGCAGCAGTTGTTGATGATTTTTGAGTAGTACCAGAGATTTGCGTACTGCCTCACGAGCAATTTCACGATGGGCGTCACCGCCGATCAGCGCATGATTGCCTGCGATACCGCGTGCTTTCGGTGAGACACCGTCAAATAAACCAGCGCGAAACTTCACCCGTAAAATGCGTCGAACCGCATCGTCGAGACGTGCCATGCTAATTTCACCGCTTTTCACCTGGGCCACGGTATTATGAAACATGGCTTGCCAGTTGGTGGGGACCATTATTATGTCTACCCCGGCGTTAATCGCCTGAGCACAACTGCTGTTACTGCAGCCGGGAACCTGTCCGTGCCCATCCCAGTCACCAACCACCAACCCATCGAATCCCATCTGGTTTTTCAGTATGTCGGTGAGCATGGTCTGGTTGCCGTGCATCTTGGTACCGTGCCAGCTGTTAAATGATGCCATAATGGTTTGCACACCCGCTTCTATAGCGGAGATATACCCCTGGGCGTGGATGTTGATGAGCTGCTGCTCTGAAGCAAGGTTGTTGCCCTGATCAATGCCGTACTGCGTGCCACCGTCGCCGAGGAAGTGCTTGGCTGTGGCAATGGCTTTTTGGTCATTCAGAAAATGCTCGCCGGGCACCCCCTGGATACCACGGACCATTGCAGAAGCGTAGTCGCGGACTATAGCCGGATCTTCTGAATACCCCTCATAAGTGCGGCCCCAGCGGTCGTCGCGAACTACGGCCACGGTAGGCGCAAACAACCAGTCGATGCCGGTTACGCGCACCGCCGTTGCGGTAGCAGCACCGATATCTTCCATTAGCTCAGCATCATGCATGGCGCCCAGCCCAATGTTGTGCGGAAAGATGGTCGCGCCAATCACATTATTGTGGCCGTGAACCGCGTCTGTACCCCACATGGTGGGAATGGTACTGCCATCCAGGCTGTCGTCTACCGATGCGACATACATCTTATCGGCCAGCTCGACCCAGTCTTCCATGCTGGCGTACTTGTCATTATTGGGAAATGCACCACCACCATTCAAATAAGAGCCAAACCCGTATTCGCGCATCTCAGCTACCGTAAAATCACGGATCTCCGGCTGGATCATCTGCGCTACTTTTTGCTTTATAGTCATGGTAGTGAGCAACGCATTAATATGTGCTTCGGTGTTGGGATCTTTGCTTACCGGGCTGGTGACTTTTGGCCATGTGTGGGGATGAAGCACGCCGTTGGATGTTGTTTCGGGTGGTGAGGATGAGGGTGAACAAGCTGATACGGCCAGTAACAGACTACCGACGATAACACCTAGTGTAAGCGTTGCTCTTGCCAAAATGTTCTCCTTATTTATACGCATTGTGTTGTTAGCACTGCACTGACAACTCTTAAAATGGCTCAAGAGTGTATGGGGTAGCGCAAGGGAAGTCGTTTAAAGGGGAGTCATTGGCGTAACTCGAACGTTCTTTTCTGGAAAGAACCGCTAATTATCTGAATATATTTATATTTTAAGTTTCCTCTAATGGCTGTGAAAATGCCGTTAGCGAAGCAGAATTGCGCCAAAATGGCACAAATAGCGCTTAGACGAACGTTCGTTTCGGCGCATTGCGGGGCTTTATGTGTTTGATTTAACCAAGGAGAGTCGATAGTATCCTGATCACATTAACACAATAATAACAAGCTTTGGGCGCTGTGCTGAATGGATAAAACCCTGTTTAATCTTCATGATTTAGTCTTGCTGCTAATCGCTTTTGAATGCATAGCTGTGGCGTTGTACATCGGTTTTAACCGTCCTAAGCAAAGTATTCCGACTACGCTATTGATTGCTTTTTTTGCAGTACATGCCGGGATTGCTCTTAATGAACTGGTGCTGTGGGGCAGTACTTTCCGCTACTGGGTATTGGAAGCATCGCCTAACTTTTTCTTTATACTCGATTTTACGTATTGGCTGGATGGCCCGCTGCTGTTTCTGTTTATTTGTACCATTACCCGCAATCACTTTAGCTGGCAGCGCTGGCATGGGGCGCTGGCATTGCCAGTGGTTGTTTTTGCGATATTTATCTATTTCCATTTCTACGCATTGCCCTATGAGCAGAAATACTCGCTGATAAAAGACTACACTTTTGCCGATTTTAATTATGTGATGGTAGATCTCATTGCTAAATTTATTCGGGTTGTCTTGGCGGGGCTGTCTGTTCATTATTTACTGAAAGCCGAGCCGCAGGTCACGCAAAAATTTAATGTGCCGGTATGGCTGCCCAAAATACTGATGGCGTTCACCGGGATCCTTATCTGGGAAATGCTGTTAAGTGTGCTTAAGGTCTATCACTCGCTGTACGTATTACCGAACTACGACATCGTTGAATATGTGGGTCTGGCTTCCTACTACATGCAGTTCGGGTTGATCAATACCGTCCTGTTTATGGCAGCCTCGCATTTCTTAAGTGCCGGGACTATTAAGCCGAAACCGGCCGAAAAAGAGCCGGTCAATATGGCGATCGTAGAAAAGCTGGAAGCAACCATGAAAGCAGAGCAGCCCTATCTCAACCAGAATTTATCCTTTGAGCGACTGGCTGAGAAGCTGGATATTCCGGTCAAAGAGCTTTCCAATACCATCAACCGTTATTACGAAGTCAATTTCTACGAGTTTATTAATAACTACCGGATCCTGGAGGCAAAGCGCCTGCTGGAGGATCCGGAGCAGTTTGATAAAAGTATTACTGACGTGTTTTATGATGCCGGTTTTAATAGTAAATCGGTTTACAACACTTTGTTTAAAAAACGTTTTAATAAAACGCCCAGTCAGTATCGCAAAGACTTTAAACAGCAACTGGCGAAACAAACCGCTTAACATAATAAGCTTCAACACAAGCCCACCGATAATACGCAGAACAACGAAATTGCCGGTAGCTTGTTTCACTGATACCAACTGGTTAATCGCTACGGCGTTGTCATGTGGACTTGATAACGGTTGATTGGCCGCTGGTTGCAATTGGCTTTAATACAATCTCTGAATTAAGCCGTTGTAAAGCTGTCAGGAAGGTTCTTATGTGAAACAATCCGGGATTAGGTTTTGACAATCGGCCGATTTCAGTAAGAATTTGCCGGATAACCGGCATCAAGGACGTCTTCATTATGGTCAGAATACTGTTTATTAGTCTCATTTTCAGCCTGCTGTTAACCGGCTGCCAGCCACAAAACAGAGCTGAACAAGCCGCCAGCGAAGTAATCACGGCCCAGCAACCTGGCAATAGCGAAAGATGCGACATTTTATTGTTTGCTTCGTTTCGGGGTAATGGTGAGGACGGACTGCACTTATCATATAGCGAAGATGGCCTTAACTGGACCGTCCTGAATAATGACGAAAGCGTTTTGGCCCCACAGGTTGGCACAAAATTAATGCGTGACCCGGTGATTATCCGCGGGCCGGATAATCGTTTTCACATGGTGTGGACGTCTGGCTGGGAAGACGCCGCCATTGGCCTTGCCCACTC
Organism: uncultured Alteromonas sp.; assembly: GCF_913058315.1. GTDB lineage: Bacteria > Pseudomonadota > Gammaproteobacteria > Enterobacterales > Alteromonadaceae > Alteromonas. Next base: position 12,520 of record NZ_CAJXQY010000033.1, read on the forward strand.
TGATAATCTGCGTGACTGGAGCGAACAGGTATTAGTACCGGTAATGAAAGACTTTCCGACTGCAAAGAATGCCTGGGCACCCGAAATTTACTGGGATGACGCTACTCAGCAATACTGGATCTATTGGGCATCGACGATCCCGGGCACCTACCCGGACACCGAAAAGCAAGCCGACAAAGGCTGGGATCACCGCATATTTGCCACCACTACTAAAGATTTCACTACCTTCACACCAACTGAGTTATTCTACCAGCCCGGTTTTAATGTCATTGATGCGGCGATTGTGAATACCGGGGAGAACTACACCATGTTGGTCAAAGATGAAACACGCTACCCGCCGGCCAAACACTTGCTGGTCGCAACCGCCAACACTATTCACGGCCCCTGGCAGTTACAGCAAGCGCCTTTTTCACCAGCTGATGTATGGGTTGAAGGGCCCGCCATTATTGAACTGGGTGGTTGGTATTACGTGTATTTTGATCAGTATACAGAGCATAGTTTTGGGGTAATGCGCACCCGCGACTTTAAGGAATGGGAAGACCTGACCAAGCAATTAAATATGCCCCAGGGGAGTCGTCATGGTTCGATAGTGAAGATTACCCGCGAGGAACTGTCGGCATTAATGTAAGTCGATAGCTATTATTTGTTTCATATACGGGATATTTTATTGATATCTGATACGGCGTAGTCATCGATTGTTTTCGTGATTGAATCTGAGTGTTAATGTTTTTTACATTAGTTTAATTCAGGTTTTACAATATGTGGCTCAACTGGTTTATCCGCTCGGTTTTGTTGTGCACAACCGCCATTGTAGTGGCTGGGTGTGCGAGTCAGGTTGCTCAGCACGATGTCCGGGTCTTCGACGAGGCCGCTCTGGTAAGGCAGTGCCAGCCCGCTAATGGCACTACACCGACGCGTTGTGATTTTGCGCCGGCACTCATCGGTGATGCCCGCCATTATCGGGTGGAAATGATCATTAAACCAGCAAGCACGCCCTGGGTGTATGCAGAGTCCCGTCGGTTAATGCATTCATCTGCCATAGCAAATGAACAACAAAATCTGTCATTTTTGGTCAATACCCGTCAGCCTGATGGTCAGCCATTGCAGCAGGATACCTACCAGGGTTCACCTGGGCTAACGTTATGGTTACCCGGTGAATTACACGAAATCGAACAGATCGCTATTACAGCGACAACGCCTGATAAAAGACTGTTTATTCTTGGTGACTCCACGGTTTGCGATCAAAATCCGCAGTGGGAGAAGCCTGCTATCGCCCGATACAGCGGCTGGGGTCAGGTATTACCGGCTTATCTGAGCCAGCAGGTATCAGTGGTCAATTATGCTGATTCCGGCGAAGGTACCCAGGCCTTTAATATCGAAGACGGCGAGTTATTCGCGCCCATTGCCGAACAACTACGAGAAAAGGACATCGTCCTGATTCAGCTCGGTCACAACGATAAAACCACCTCAGCAGCCGTGTATGAGCAGCGCCTTAGTGACTTGTTGCTATTTATTAAAGCTCGTGGCGCGCTACCCATACTGGTGTCGCCGATGATCCGCAACCAGGGGATCAATCTGGCTCAACAGCACCAGTGGCCTCAGCTTGACGTACGACGGTCGCTACAAAAGATCAGTCAGTTACAGGACATCCCCTTGATCGACCTTATGGCGCTCTCAGATGCGTGGGTGACCGAGCTAGGCCAGACCGCTGCTCAACAGTTTTTTGTGCCAAAGGATCGTACTCATTCCAATGAGGCCGGGGCACATCTCTTTGCCAGCATGCTGGTAGAAGACATTACTCGCCGGCAGTTGCCGCTGGCCGAATACGTTATCTCTCGTTGAAATTTGCTATACCCGGAAGGATAGGACTCTGTTGCCATGAAATGGTTATCTTATAAATTTCTTTATGCACTGCGTAGCAGTGTTCATTGTGTCTGTGCATTTTTACTGATTAGCTCGTTGGGCGCCCAGGCCAACGAAGCCGATGTGCTGGCTCCGGCCACGATATTTATTGCCGGAGACTCCACAGCAGCCACCTATAAAAATGCGGATCATCAGGGTTGGGGGGCGATGTTTGGTCAGTTTTTTAGCGACAAAGTGAACATCGATAACCGCGCTCGCGGTGGACGCAGTACCCGTACTTTTATTAACGAAGGGCTGTGGGATGATTTACTTGCTGACGTTAAAGCAAACGATGTAGTGATTATTCAGTTTGGTCATAACGACGCCAGCCTCATTAACGATGAGCGTCGTGCCCGCGGAACCATCGGTGGTATCAGTGACGACTTTGTTGATATCGACAACCAGCTTACCGGAAAGCAAGAACGTGTATTCTCGTTTGGTTATTACATACGTAAAATGGTCAGCGACGTTAAGGCTAAAGGCGCTAAGCCGGTGTTGATGTCACTGACCGTACGTAATATCTGGCAGGGGCATCGCATTGAACGTGGTTCGGGTCAGTATGGCTACTGGATGTATCAATTAGCCTGGGAACTGGATACGCCCTACATCGATTTAACTAATGCCGTGGCTGATGAGCTGGAATTGTTAGGGAGTGAGGCTACTGCCGCGCTGTACCCTAAAGATCATACCCATTATAACGATGCGGGGGCAGAGCTGCATGCCAGGCACATTGTTGCAGCGCTAAAGGGATTGCGCCCGGGTCTCGACAAATCGTATTTTTCAGCGCAGGGACAAGCCGTTGCAGCCTACGACTGGAGCTTTGTTCGGTTGCCGGTAAAAGCGGTCAAAGATCGCAAGAGTGTATTTTTGGTGGGTGATTCAACTGTACGTAACGGCTGGGGCGACGGCCGTGATGGTCAGTGGGGATGGGGAGATTTTATTGCCGACTGGTTAGGTAACCCGCCACTTAACATTGTCAATCGTGCGGTAGGCGGCCTGAGTTCAAGAACCTTTGTTACGCAAGGCCATTGGGCGCGGGCACTGAACATGATGAACCCAGGCGACATCGTATTGATTCAGTTTGGCCACAATGATGCTGGCGCACTAAATGATGACAGCCGGGCCCGGGGCACCATCAGGGGCATTGGCCATGAACAGGTGGTCATCGATAACCTGCTCACAGGCAAAACCGAAACCGTACACAGCTATGGTTGGTATTTACGCAAAATGATCGGTGAGGCGCGTGCTCGGGGCATGCTGCCGGTAATCTGCACACCGGTGCCGCGCAAGGTGTGGGAGAACGACGGGCAACGCATTGCCCGCGCCACAAACAGCTATCCAACATGGGCAACTCTGGTGGCCCGACAAGCTCAGGTGCCCCTGATAGATCTGCATCAATATGTTGCCAGTCACTATGACAGTCTGGGACAAGAGCAGGTCAATGCCTTGTTTGCTGATGAACGTACCCATACCAGCCTGGCAGGCGCTAAACTCACGGCTGAGATAGTTGCCCAACAGCTTGCGCCGATGTTGGGAATAGCCGTTGTAGACAGTCTGGCAGAAGATATTCAGGGAGTGAAATAATGAATGCACTTAATTTAGGGGTTCGTGCCCACGATTATGGTGAGGGTACACCGGCAGAAATCGCCGGTATCATCGGCCAGTATCCGGTAAGTTGTGTGCAATTGGCGCCAGCTAAGTCTTTTCCGTTTATTAGTGAAAACCCGGGGCAACTTACCCCGGGGTTTGCTAATCACGTGCGTGATGAATTTGCCCGGCAAAATATCAACATTGCCGTGTTGGGCTGTTATATCAACCCGATTCACCCTGACCCGGTGCTGCGCGAACTCTCTCTGCAACGTTTTGAAGAGCACCTCACTTTTGCCCGGGATTTTGGTTGTGCCATCGTGGGCACCGAAACCGGCTCCCGCAATGCCGATTGTACCTATCACCCGGATAACCACTCGGAGCTAGCCTTTGATGAGCTGGTGGTAAGTGTCAGGCGGCTCGCCGATGTGGCGGAGCGACACGGAGTCTTTGTGGGCATCGAAGGTGTGGCACATCACCATACAGTGAATACCTACGAGCGAATGGAGCAGCTATTAATTAGGGTTAATTCGCCGAATGTAAAAGTGATCTACGATCCCGTGAATTTCTTTCCACCAGACCAATGCGAACAGCAACAGCAGTTGATGGATGACGCATTCAGGCGGTTCGGCGAACATATTGTTGCTGTGCATTGTAAGGATTTTGTTAACAATGATGGCCGCAAAACGGGAGATTTACCGTCAGGAACCGGTGAGATGGATCACGCTCATCTGTTTCGTCTAATCGAGCAAAATAAACCTTTTGTGCACATTATTTTGGAAAGTACCAACCAAAACAATGTGACTCAGATCCTCAATTTACTCAATCAGCGTGTGGTCGCACACCATCTCTGATTGTTTTGTTATCCCCTGCTTATTGAACATCCGCTTCTACACACGTTGAAGCGGTATGTTGTTTTCCTGAACTAAGGCTGAAAGGCTTATTCTGTTGGTCTTAATGACAGGTTGGATAGGTGTCAGGTGGCCCTCATTTTTGCTGATTTTAAGGCGTAGAAGCGCGCTGCATAAACAGATGAATCACCCAAAATATACGATCAGTTCAGGGCGATTTATCCATATATGAAATTTAATGATTGTTTATGCATATTGGTGAGTGGTTTTGATGGTTTTGTGTTGACGAAGGTCTCTGTTGGTCACTAGGATACATGCAGTTGTAAACAGAATATTAAAATAATGTTTACTTTGACTGGCGTCAAAGCCAGCCTTTGAAAAGCGAACGAGGTTACTATGGAAAACGTCATGGAACGCAACATCACAACAGCCACTCAAGCTACGTTAAGTACATCGCGCAAACTGATTGCCACCAGTATTTCTACCATTTTATTAACCGGTGCCTGCTTTGCCAGTGCGCCGGTATGGGCACAGGAATCAGATCAGTCTGCCACGCAGCAACAGGCTGACGAATTAAAAGATAAAGACGCCGAGGGCGAAGATACCGAGATTATCGAAGTGAAAGGTATCCGTTTTAGTCAGCGCAGCGCGTTAGATCGTAAAAAAATGGCTGGCACCATTACCGATTCACTGGTGGCCGAAGATATCGGCATGTTCCCGGACAAAAACGTCGGTGAAGCCTTACAACGTATTCCGGGTGTTCAGCTCGACCGTGATTTTGGTGAAGGTCAGGGGATCAGTATTCGTGGTGTTGAGCCGGGCCTGCTGCGCGTTGAGGTAAACAATGTTTCGGCACAAGGTTTTGGTGGAAGCCGCGCGGTAGATTTTCGTGACATGGCGGCTGAGCTGGTTAAATCTGTTGATGTTATAAAGGGGTCTGAAGCGCGCCTCACTGAAGGCGGTATCGGCGGTACCGTACAGGTTAATACCCGTAAGCCGAATGAGTTTGATGAAAACTTCCTGTCGGTCAATGCTGAAGGCCAGTATAACGATCTGATCGACGATCCTAGTAACAAATGGAATGCCACCGGCGTATATAAGTTTAACGACGATCTGGGTGTGCTGGTCAATGTGACCGGATCAACCAAAAACACCATGATCCATGCTTTGCGTAATACCGAATGGGCCCGTTTTGCCGACTACGACAACTCGCCGGAAAAGACCTTTGAAGATGCCAACTTTGCCGACGTCACCGATAAAGCTGCTTGTGCAGACACCGCTGACCAGGCCGCCTGTGAGCAGCAGTGGTTTGACTTTTCGCCGCGTCTGCCTCGCTATGGTATCTGGGGCCGAGAGGAAGACCGCCTCAGTGCTAACGTGGTTGTGCAGTATCGTCTCACCGACAATCTGCAAACTCACGCAAGCTACACTCACAATACCCGCGACAAACAAGCGCTGGACTTAAACCTGCACTTAGAATCGCAATCTGCTGCGCGTATCAACCCGGATTCGGTTGTAGTGGATGATCAGCACAATGTTACTTACTTTGAAACGGCGGCAGCTACAGTGACCAACCGGACGCTGGAGTTCGGCTGGGATCAAACGACCGAAATGTACGAGACCGGCTTTGAGTACAGCAAGGATGCCTGGCGAGTAGAAGGCCAGGTGGCTTACTCGCTGGCCGAGCAGGATATTGACTCACGGGATACCCATATTACCGCTAATGGTGTTGCCGGGGTGCAGGTTGACCTGGATAGCCGTGGCGCGCCGGAATGGGATTTTAACACCGGTTATATTGTTAACCCTGATGATCCTACCGATACGTCAAATAGCTTTGATGTCAACGATCCGGCCAGCTATGTGTCTCGCTCACGTTATAAATATGCGCCCAGCCAGGACGAGTCTGACGAAACCATGGCCAAGCTGGATCTGACCTATATCCCCGATTCAGACTTCCTTACGCTCATCAGAGCCGGTGTGCAGGTGCGTAATCAGGGTTACGAAAATGCTAACTTCCAGTACAACATTATTCGTGATGTGGGCAGTACCTACGAAAACCCGGAAACCGGCGAATCCATGGAATGGACCATGGAAGACCAAATAGCCCTGATTACCGGCAATACGTTTCAGTCGCCGACTCTGTTTGATGGTTACAGCCTTGGGGTAGACACCATTGGTAACTATCAGGCGGTAGACACCTACCCCTTTATTGAAGATATTCAGGCGGTCGCGAACGACTTTACTACCCGTCAGGACTTAGATGTGCGCACCGGTAACTACAATGTAGAGGTCGATACCCAGGCGATTTACCTGCAAACTAACTTCGAAACCTACATTGGCGGGATGCGCCTGTGGGGTAACGTGGGTGCCCGTTATGTTGAAACCCAAACGGCGGCGAACGGAGACGTGTTTGAGCGGATTATCGTCGACCAGGTAGATGACGACGGCAATGTCCTGACCGATCCGGTTACCGGCGAGCCTTTACCAGGCATCGAAGACACCGATCATCCGGATACCTTTAACGGCCGTAAAACGGTTGAAGAAGAGTACAACGACTTTCTGCCAAGCTTAAACGTAAACTTAGCGCTCATTGAAGACGAACTGGTACTGTACTTTGGCACCGCCAAAGTGATGTCGCGACCTAAAATTACCGACCTCAACGTTAACGCCAGCTGTACTATTTATCGTACCTCGCGTAACGAGCTGGATGACCTGCGGGACTACTGTACTGCAGGTAACCCGGCATTAAAACCCTACCGTGCCAAACAGTTTGATATCGCTCTGAACTGGTATCCAAATGAAGATACTATTATCTCGGGTGCCTACTTTGTTAAAGATATCAACAGCTGGGTTATTGATCCGACTACCCGCTTTGATGTGGACTTCTTTAATGACGGACGCTCTTTTGATGTACGCCAAAAAATCAATGGCAGTGGTGTCACCACCAAAGGTTTTGAGCTGCAGGCCTCAACCATCTTTAGTTGGTTGCCAGAGCCATTCGATGGCTTCGGGGGCGCGATAAACTTCACCCATATGACTGCCGATGATGTGGGTTTGTTTAACCAGTTAACCGGTAAGGAACTGCCCTTCCCGTCACAGTCTGAAAACAGCTACAACGTCACCGCGTTTTACGAAACGGATACCTGGAGTTTCCGGGTTGCTTATAACTACCGTGACGAATACCTGATTAATCCGGCTGACCGCTCTGGTAACCCGGTTTTCGTTGACGACTCAGGGTATATGGATGCCAAATTTATCTACAACATTACCGATGATTTCCGTGCCTATATCGATGGCCGTAACCTCACCGGTGAAGTGAAGTCATACAACGCTGGCCCACGTCGCCTGTCCGACCTGCAATGGGCTGGCCGCGAGTACTCGGTAGGTGTGATTTATCAGTTCTAAGCAGCATAAACAGTGATTTAAGCAGGGGCATCATTGATGCCCCTTTTGCGGTTAATCAAGGAATTCTCTATGCCTTCATTTTCACGACGCGATCTATTTTGTCTGGCCGGTAAAAGTGCTGTGTTAGGCACTTTTATGGCGCCTTTATCGCACAATGCACTGGCGGCTGCTGCGGCTGTTTCGCGCCCGTATAAAATCAACAAGCTCATTCATGGTGTGGCGTACTACCCAGAGTTATGGCCGGATGCTGATGTGGATGCCGACATTGCCGAAATGCAATCGTTAGGCATCAACCTGGTACGCATGGCCGAGTTTGCCTGGTCGACCATGGAAACTACGCCCGGCGATTATGACTTTAGGTTATTTAAAACGGTGATGGATAAAATGCATGCCGCCGGGATTGATGTGGTGCTCTGTACACCAACCGCAACACCTCCCGCATGGCTGACTCACAATCATCCCGAGCGATGCCATAGAAACGCCAAGGGGACAGTCATGAGTCATGGCGCGCGTCAGCACGCCAGCTATGAGCACCCGGCGGTCCGGGAAGCCTGCTTTAGTATCATTCGCCGCATGTCCCATGAACTCGGCCGCCACCCGGCGCTGATTGGCTGGCAATTAGATAACGAAATGAAAGCCCATTTGGCAGAAGATTTCAGTGATGCCGCTATTGCCAACTGGCGTAAGTGGTTGCAACAACGCTTCGGTACCATTGAGGCACTTAACGAAGCCTGGGGCACCCATATCTGGAGTCAGCATTACAATAATTTTGACCAGGTGCCCGCGCCGGTGACGACGCCGTTTTTGCATAATGCCTCGCTCATCACCGCGTATAAACTCTTTTGCCGCGAGAATGTAGCGGATTTTATGCTGGCGCAGCGTAACGTCATCCGCGAGTTTTCGGATTTACCGATTACGCACAACGACAACCCGGCATTTAATATTCATCATGAACGCTCCATGCAGGCGCTGGATTTTGCCGCCTATGATGCCTATCCAACCGCTGAGCAATGGTCGACACTGGTATTTCGTTCTGACCTGTATCGAGCCGCTATTCCCGGCCGGCCATTCTGGCTCATGGAAACCAGCGTGGCCCACAATGGCTGGTTGGGCAATCATCAGCCTATTCACCCGGAGGGCTTTTTAGCCGCCGAGGCGAGTTTGATTTATGCCCTTGGTGGAGAAGGGTTTTGCTACTGGTTATGGCGTCAGCAACGCAGCGGCGCGGAGCTTCCCCATAGCGCCGTAAAAAGTGCCTGGAACGCTCCATCTATCGGCTATCACGAAGTGAAAAAAGTCAGTGAAGCTAAACAGCAACTTGAACCAACATTGCTCAGTTCAACACTGATTACCCCTGAAGTAGCGGTGACGTACTCGGATCATGCCCGCGCCATGTTTGAAACCGAACCTTTGGATAAGCGTGCCGGTTTCCCTAACCGTTATCGTGGCATTATCGAAATGTGGCATAAACAGTTACTGGATGCAGGCTTACATCGCGAGGCCCGTTTTGAGGGCGCATCCTTAGACGGATTAAAGCTACTGATTACCCCTGCCATGCCCTATGTGAGTGAGGCATTTTTAATTCGTGCTGAGGCCTTTATGCAGCGCGGCGGGATTTGGATTGCCGGACCTGTTACCGGCACGCGCGGCAAAGAACATACGGTGCCGGTAGAGGCGGGTCTTGGCTTACTGGAGAAAATGGCCGGTGTGAGCACCCAGTATGTACTACCACTTACTGACACCAAAGCCCAAGGTGAATTGCTGGGTGTGGAAAGTGAGCTGAGTGGTTGGTGCGCCGCGGTAAAAGCGAAAGCAGGCACGAGTATTGTAGGTACCATCACCAAAGGTCGTGCCACAGGACTCGCCTTTGCCACCGAGCGCCCAATAGGTAAAGGCAAGCTGGTAATGTTAGGCGCGCAACCTCACGGGGATAACAGCGATGCAATGCTCAACCGGCTGATTAGGCATTATGCTCAGCAGGCCGGGGTGAAAATGCGCTTTGACGTACCTGAGGGCATAGTCATAGTGCCGCGAAAAAGCTCGCAGGGTAAACTGCTGTGGATAGTGCTGAATATGCTCAATGAGAGCAAAACCGTTTCGCTACCCGGTGGGGCTACCGATATGCTCAGTGGTCAAACACTGGGCCCCTCCACGTTGCTGAGCCCTTACGCCCGATTAATTGTTAACACCAATCAGGAGGCCTGATGGAAAAAATTGCTTTTGTTATGCAGCTTAACCCTGGCTGTGAAAAAGAGTACGAGCGTCGCCACGATGAGATTTGGCCGGAACTGGTAACCGAACTCAAAGCCGCGGGTATAGAGGATTACTCCATTTTTTTGCACCCCGAAACACTACAGCTGTTTGGTGTTTTGTGGCGTAGTGATGAGCATGGTATGGATGATTTACCCGCCACCGGGATAATGCAAAAATGGTGGGCGTATATGGGCGATATTATGGCTCATAACAGTGATAACAGCCCGGTAACGCAACCGCTCACCCGGGTATTTCATTTACCCTGACAGAGCGGTTTGAAAAATGGGTGACTGGAACAGCGCACTGCTATGCGGATTAGTATTAACACTCAATGTGCATAAGGAGTAAAGCCTGTTTAACCCTTTCGCCCTTCCTCGGTTTGCCCGGCACCCTAGCGGGTGAAGCGGGTACCAATCAACGCCGGGAGTAGTGAAGTTTGCATTTTACGCTGCCGGTATTTCAGATATGAAAATTAAAAGCGTTAAAGCCCTGTTCGCGTATTATTTGCTGAACAATGATGATAGCGTCCGTGCTTTAAAGTTATACAAGCTTGAGGGTTGCCATGAAAGTAGCGTTGATGATGGAAAATAGCCAGGCGTCAAAAAATTCAATAGTGCTAAACGAGCTGCAAAGTGTTGCAGATGAGTTAGGTCATGAAGTTTACAACGTAGGGATGAACAGCGAAGATGATCATCATCTTACCTATGTCCATTTAGGCATTATGGCCGGCGCGTTGCTGAACGCTAATGCAGTCGATTTTGTTTTTGCTGGTTGTGGTACAGGTCAGGGAGCTCTGATGTCGCTCAATGCTCAGCCTGGTGTGTATTGTGGTTATTGTATCGATCCGTCTGATGCTTTTTTGTTTAATCAGGTGAATAACGGCAATGCATTAGCCCTGCCTTTTGCTAAGGGATTTGGCTGGGGTGCTGAACTTAACGCGCGGTACATTTTTGAAAAGTCACTGACCGGCGGCCGCGGTGAGGGGTATCCTGTTGAAAGACGTGAACCGCAAGTTAAGAATGCAGGTATTCTTGCCGAGTTAAAGACCGCATTAGCGGCAGACAGCTATGTTGATACCTTGCGTAAAATAGACCAGGAGCTGGTTAAAGTTGCCTTCACCGGTGAACGTTTTCAGCGCTGTCTTTTTGATAACAGCCAGGATGACGAGCTTAATCAATACGTTAAAAGTCTGGTCGCGTAAGCTATTGCAGCGGGCGTGGTGACGCCCGCTTACGTCTAATTACCACCCTTTCGGCATATCCTTCGTTATTATTCAATTGCCCAGACACTAAAGTTGCGATACTGAAAGTGTGTCCATTGCATTTGTCTGAAACCAATGTGGCCGCTGGTATAGGGCGCCCCGGTATTGACTCCGTCGATAACCGGTTGGTTGTCGGTGTAATCAATCACTTTGTTGTCATCAACAAAGAGCTGAATGTGGTTATGGTGCTTAACCAATCTAACCTGATGCACTTTATCTGAGTAGGTCGGGATCCCTACCTTGCCCTCTTGTAACAAGGTAAACGTGTTGTTTTTGCGTAAATTGGCATGGCCGCGGTCCGGGTTATGTGCGGCATTAGCGTAATAAGAAATGTGATAACTGTTGATCCGGCCTTCAGTGTACTGGCTAAAAGTACCGTCACGGGCGGGTAACGACGGGTCAAAAATGCTTTCGCCATCGACCCCTTTGGCGGCGAAAAATACAATGGTCAGGCCGGCATCGGTTGTTAGTGGTTGTGCCTGCCATTCTGCAATAAAGCTATCCGGAAACTCTACAGGGCACCAAAACACATGGTGCATGGCTTCATCCGGTGAATACATCTGCATCCAACCATCCTTAAAGGTCAGCTCACCAGGGCCTTCCATCACCCAATCGGCAATGCTGGCAGGACTGGACAAAGGATTGCTGTATAGCAGAGCACCTTTTTCCACCGTACCGGTTAACGCTGATTCGGTGGCGGTGGGTGTGTTGTTGCTGCTTGTTGCCGGCTGCTTTGAACAACCTGCAGCGGCAGTCACCAATAACAGGCAAACAAGCCAACGCGGGTAACGAGTGTTCATGACGATGAGTTCCTCTGGGTTGAAAATCCAAACTACTGCGCGAGTTTCATATGTGAATCAATTAAACCAATAATCTTCGGCTTATTTATCGCAATTTGATTAATTTATGATACTAATTAATCATAAATTAACAAAATGTTAAACAAATCGCTCAATGTCAATCATAATTTGAGTGGATGTAATACAGCGCTGGAGTACACAATGGACAGACGCACTTTTTTAAAACAGGGCAGCATGGCGGCGTCATTGCCGTTGGCATTATCAGCAAGCGGGTGTAGTACCACGGCCAGTAAGGTGGCAGAAACACCCCACGTAAAACGCGTTCCGGGCACACTAAGTTGGGTTGATGGTAATGCACCCGATTATCAAAGCGGCGCTACCTGGGGCTACCCATGGAAACAAGGCGAGCAAAAACCTTCGGATGCACTCAGGCTCATCGCTGAAGACGGCACGGCTATTCCACTGCAAAGCTGGCCAACGGCCTACTGGCCCGACGGCAGCGTAAAGTGGACAGCTCACGCAATCCCCGCCGGAGCTCAGCCAGGCAACCATTTTAAGATACTGCCAGGCAATGGCCCGCAGCCAGCGGCCGCCACGTTTGTGACTGAACAGTCGGATCACTTTGTGCTGGATACCGGTGTTGTAGAGCTGCATATAGGTAAGCAGGGCCGGGATATTATCCGGCTAATGCGTCGCAATGGAAAAACCATAGGTCAGTCGGCACGGTTGGTTGGGCTGGTGCAGGATGCGCCGGTTAATGAACCAGAGCAACCAGCGGCGGTAACTGCCTTTGCGTCGAGCGTTGAGAGCGTGACGGTTGAGCAAAGTGGTCCGGTACGCAGTGTGGTGAAAATAACCGGTAAACACAAATTGCCCAACGGGCGCAGCTGGTTACCGTTCACACTGCGTGTTTATGGATATGCGGGGGGGGAATCAATCAGGTTGAGTCATACGTTTATTTACGATGGCGACGATCAAAGCGATTTCATTCGCGGTTTAGGCTTGCGCTTTAACGTGGTTCAGCGTGATGAGTTGTATAACCGTCATATTCGCTTTGTGGGGCAGGATGATGGCCTGTGGGGAGAGGGTGTTAAAGGGATAACCGGCTTGCGACGCGATCCGGGTCAGGCCGTGCGCGATGCCCAAATTGCCGGCGTGGCAACCCCGCCGTTAAGTGAATGGGATGAACGGGTAAGCAGTCGTATGCACTGGATACCGGTGTGGAACGACTTTACCCTGTCGCAATTATCGGCCAATGGCTTTGCCATTAAAAAGCGCACCAAACCTGGCCATGCTTGGATTGATTCTGATCAGGGCCAGCGCGCGTCAGGTGTGAGTTACCTTGGTGGGACATCGGGTGGCATTGTGTTTGGCATGCGGGATTTCTGGCAGTTACACCCGGTTCAGGTCGACATACGCAATGCCGGCGCAGAGGTGGCTGAGGCCACCCTTTGGTTTTATTCGCCTGAAGCGCCCGCCATGGATGTTCGCTTTTACCACGATGGCATGGGTCAGGACACCTACGATGAACAGCTCGATGCACTGAATATTATCTATGAAGACTACGAGCCGGGATTCGGCTCTGCCTATGGCGTAGCCCGCACCACCGATTTTACCTTGGGCATTATGGATACAACGCCCAGCCGCCAGAAAACCGTGGAGATGGCCAGTAGTATTGCGCAGCCGCCTCAGGTTGTGGCGGCTCCGGCCGATTATCTGGCAACCAATGTATTTGGTGGTTTATGGACACTGCCCGACCGCTCAACACCCGCGAAAGCAGGAATTGAGGACCGGCTCGATTTTCAGGTCAAATATTATTGCAGCCAGGTAGAGCAGCGCCACTGGTATGGTTTCTGGAACTTCGGTGATGTGATGCACACCTATGATGTCGACCGTCATGTGTGGCGCTACGATATTGGCGGTTACGCCTGGGATAATTCAGAGTTGTCACCGGATTTATGGCTGTGGTATTCATTTTTGCGCAGTGGTGATCCCACTACATTCCATCTGGCAGAAAACATGACCCGGCATAATCGCGATGTAGATATTTACCATGCCGGTCGCTTTAAGGGGCTGGGTACCCGCCACAATGTGCAACACTGGGGCTGTAGTGCCAAGCAACTACGGATTAGTACCGCTGCCTACCGTCGTTTCCATTATTATATTACTGGTGACGATCGTACCGGCGACGTACTTAACGAGGTGGTGGATGCCGACAAAGCGCTGGGCGTGCTCAATCCGACCCGCAAAGTAGCGCGCAAGAATCCTATGCCCGGCATGGCTAAAATTGGTGCTGGTACCGATTGGAGTGCTACCGCCGCTAACTGGCTGACGGCCTGGGAGCGCACCGGCGATGTCAAATATCGCGATCGTCTGCTCGATGCCATGCGAGTCATTGGCGAGCATCCGCTGGGCTTTTTCGCCGGCGCATTTGGTTACGATGTCGATAAGCAAAAACTGTTGCCCTACGACAATGTTAAGCCGGGGATCTCCCATTTAAGCGCGGTATTTGGCTTAATTGAAGTGAATACCGAATTGAATCAATTGCTGGATGTGCCGGCCTATAAAGCCGCCTGGTTAGAGTACGGCAGGCTTTATAATGCCGATCAAGCCACTCAGGAAGCGGCGCTGGGAATGTCTAAGCGGCCGAACCTGTCTGCGGCGCATTCGCGGTTGACTGCTTATACAGCATACCAAACGGGCGATCCTGAATTGGCCCGCCGGGCCTGGCAAGAGTTTGGCCGCACCCAGGAATTTGCCAGCATCATTGGTCAACAGGACCGTCTCAGTACTACCCACGTCACCGGACCGGCTGTGCTGAACCCGATTGATGAAGCGCCCTGGGTGTCGACAAACGATGCCTCACAGTGGGGATTGGCCGCTATTCAGAATCTGGCGTTGGTACCCGACGCCCTCGACTAGTCTGCAAAAAGGATCCGAACCGCCGCGAGGTGGTTCGGATCATACAGAGGTAAGGTATTGAATTTACGCTCTATTCTTTTTGCGTCATTTCATATTTGAACGTCTATTTCGCATTTGAAACAAAAACGTTAAATCGCGTTAATATTATGTAAATTGATGTACAGTGACGTCAATTATTCAGCGCAATCTTATTTGAAACCGTTGGCGACAGTCGTTTTTTTCAAGGGTTAAGACCCTCGCCCGGTTTATTTTGAAACCAATACAAGTAGAAGGATTTAACATGCCTGCAATTGCTCACGACATTGACTTCGCCACCGTTACGCAAAGCATTGATAAGCTTATTGATAACCTGGTCAACATAACTGACGATACCGGTGAATTTCTGCTTAAGCTCGATGATGGCCGGGTAATCGACACTAAAGGCTGGAACGACTGGGAATGGACGCATGGCATTGGCCTTTACGGTTTATTGAAATACTGGGATATCACCGGTGACGAAAAAGCCAGGGTGATCATTGAGGAGTGGTTTGCCAATCGCTTTGCCGAAGGCACGCCTACTAAAAACGTTAACACGATGTCGCCGTTTTTAACCCTGGCTTACATGCAGGAGCGCAGCGGCAATCGCAGCTATCTGCCCTACCTGGATGTATGGGCCGAGTGGATCATGGATGGTATCCCGCGAACCGAAGAAAATGGCATACAGCACATCGTGTTTAACTCTGAAAACTATCAGCAGTTATGGGACGACACGCTCATGATGTCGGTTATGCCGCTGGCCAAAATTGGCTTGTTGCTCAACCGTCCGCACTACGTAGAAGAAGCCAAGCGCCAGTTTATGCTGCATATTAAATACCTGGCCGACCGTAAGACCGGCTTATGGTTTCACGGCTGGACGTTTGATGGTCGTCATAATTTTGCTGATGCCCTGTGGGCCCGGGGTAATTGCTGGGTGACCATTGCCATTCCTGAATTCATTGAATTGCTCGACCTGCCGGCGACAGACGGGCTGCGTATGTTCCTGATTGAAACGCTCGAAGCGCAGGTAAAAGCACTGGTGAAAACGCAGCACGAAGATGGCCTGTGGCATACCTTACTGGACGATACTGACTCTTACCTGGAAGCTTCCGCGGCAGCCGGGTTTGCCTATGGCATTTTAAAAGCAGTGCGCAAAGGGTACATCAGTGCCGAGTACCAACCCTGTGCTATTAAAGCCATCAAAGCGGTACTGGCAAACATTGACGACAGCGGAGAATTACAGCAGGTGTCTTTTGGTACGCCGGTATTTGATGACTTGCAAGGCTATCGTGATATCCCGCTCACCTCCATGCCCTACGGGCAATCGATGGCTATTTTTGCGCTCGTTGAGTTTATGAACAGCTACATCTAATCAGTCATTAATCTGTTAACTGGGAGGGTGTGCTATGACCCGTCGTGAACTTAAGCCTGTCAATTATATTGCCTACGGGCTTAACGATATTTTAGGTGCAGGCTCGATGGCCGTGATCAGCGGCTGGATCCTGTTTTTCTATACCAGCTTTTGTGGCCTATCCGCCGTTCAGGCTGCGTCTATTTTTGCCATTGCGCGCATTCTTGATGCCGTGGCGAGTCCCCTGATTGGGCACATTTCAGATGGCCTCGGGCGGACTAAAATTGGTCGCAGGTTTGGACGCCGACGGGTGTTCTTAATCGGCGCTATTCCGCTCCTGCCCAGTTTTGCCCTGATGTGGGTAAGCGGCCAGGAATACTGGTACTACTTAGTCACCTATGTGTTTTTCGAGCTGGTGTATGCCTCGGTGCTCATCCCTTATGAGACACTGGCTGCCGAGATGACCGATGACTACAAAAAAAAGGCCAAACTGGCTGGCGCGCGCATTCTTACCGGTCAGGTGTCGGCTATTTTCGCCGGCATTTTGCCCAGCTGGATTGTCAGCATTGCCGGCGGTAAAGAGTCCGCATCAACGTTTTTAATCATGGGGTCGATTTTCTCCGTTGTCTTCATGCTGGTGGTCTTTGGCGTGTGGTTCTTTACGTGGGAGCGTGACGCCAGCGAGCTGAGCGAAGAGGAGCTCACCAAAGATGAGAACTGGACCGTTACCGGCACTCTTAAAACCCTGTTTAGAAATCTGTCTTCGACAATGCGTATCCGTGCCTTCCGCTTGCATTTGGGCATGTACCTGGGTGGTTATATTAGTCAGGATGTGTTTAATGCCGTGTTTACCTATTTTGTGGTATTTGCGATTGGCGGTACGGTGGTAATTGCTTCAGAAATGATGGCCGTGACCTACATAGCACAATTAGTGGCGGTGGCCCTGGCCATTCCGCTGGTGATGCGCTTTGGCCCTGCCCCCAGCTACCGGGTCGCTATTGTATTTTACTTTGTGGGGATCTTACTGCTGCTGGCAATGTTCTTTATGACCAACGAATTCAGCTTGCTGTGGTTGGGCGCCGGGGTGGTTGTGGCCGGCTTTGGCCGGGGGGCGTTAAATTACATTCCGTGGAATACCTATAACTATATGGCCGACGTGGATCAGATTGTCACCGCCCGTCGTCGTGAAGGTAGCTTTGCCGGTGTTATGACGTTTATCCGCAAGGCTACGCAGGCCATTGCAGTAATGTCGGTGGGGGTTATTCTTGAGGCTGGCGGATTTGCCTCGGGTGAGGAATTACAAAGCAATGAAGCCATCTCAACCATCGTAATTATGTTGGCCGCGGGTCCGCTGGTGGTGTTGTTATTTGGTTTTTGGGTGTCCACCAAGTTTAAGCTCAGTAAAGAAACCCATGAGGTGCTCATGACCGAAATTGAGCGCTTTAAAAATGGGCAGGACGCGCCGCTCAGTAACGAAAACCGTGCCATCGTAGAAGATTTGTCGGGCTGGTCGTATGACAAGCTGTGGGGCAATAACACGGTGGGTCGATAAATGAAAGAACTCATCACAATAGTGGCAGGCGCCACCCTTTTATTGACGGCCTGTTCAGCATCTACTCAAAGCAACAGCGAGGCCGGTATCGCCAAATCATGGATCGACAAGGACACCGGTCACCGGATTGTTAGGGTGTCAGAAGAGCCCGGTTCACGGTCGCTATATTTCCATCAGAATGCCTACACCGCAGAGGGCGACAAAATGGTCATATCGGTGACCAATCCAAATGGGGTAGCCGTAGTAGATTTAAGCGACTGGTCGGTAAAGCGCCTGTATGAACACCCTGATGTGGGTATTTTGTTTGTTGGCAAACAAACCCGCAATGTGTATCTCACCCGCATTACTGGTGATAACGGCCAGAAAGTGCATCCGCAAAATGAATTGCAGCAGCCTACCGAACTATTACGGGTAAATATAGATACCGGTGCCGTTGAAGAGCTTGGCGCGATCCCGGCCGGTAAAATTCACACCATCAACAGTAATGAAACGCTTTTAGCGGGCGCAGTGGCCGAGCGCGAGCACAATTTGGAATCCGGTCCTCGCAACAGCCGTTTTGAAGCGCGCTATGAAGCCCTTGGGCCGGACGGTAAGCCTCTCAGTTTCGCCGAGGCTAAAGAAGTGCGTATAAACGAGCGTCTGGAAGCCCGTATTCCCATGCAAATGTTTACCTTTAACATCGCCACCGGTGAGCAACAAACAGTGCACGAAGCGACCGACTGGTTAAATCATATTCAGTTCTCACCTGGCGATCCGGGTCAGTTGATGTATTGCCATGAAGGCCCATGGCATAAGGTCGACCGCATCTGGACCATGCGCGTTGACGGCAGTGACAATCAAAAAGTGCACCACCGAACCATGAATATGGAAATTGCCGGTCATGAGTTTTTTGACGCCACTGGTGAGCGCATTTTTTATGATTTGCAAACCCCGCGTGGCGAGGTGTTCTGGCTGGCCAGCTACAACATGAAGACCAAAGAACGGGTCTGGCGACACATGCCACGGGACTACTGGTCGGTGCATTTTAATATTTCACCGGATGGCAACCTGTTTGCTGGCGACGGCGGTGATGCGGAAATGGTGGCCCGGGCCCAAGAGGGTAAATGGATTTACTTATTTGAGTCGCAACCTATCAATGACGTAGCCGGGATCAGCGCGCCCAATGCGGCTGATCTCATAAAGCCCGGTGTATTAAAGGCAACACGTTTGGTAAATATGCAAAACCATGATTACCGCCTTGAACCCAATGTGACATTTACGCCGGACGGAAAGTGGGTGGTATTTCGTTCTAACATGCATGGCCCGGTGCATGTTTACGCGGTTGCCGTTGCCCCGGAAACCGAATAAGGCACAGATTATGCGTTACAAGTAGCGCTCAGTTCGACTTTGTTTCAGATATGAAATAAATGGCGGGTATTCAGCCGCGGTAATGGTGATTACTTGTTCATATATGGGACAGTGACCACACTACTTAACTAACAGCCTCGCGGCACGAGCGAGGCAAAGTCATCAACAAACAGGAGACAGCACCTATGAGTCAGCCAGATTTTGGTTTAGCTGGTAAAGTTGCGCTGGTGACCGGCGCCAGTCGTGGTATTGGCCGGGCATTGGCGATGGGGTTAGCTCAGGCTGGCGCCAAAGTGGTTTGTGCCAGCAGCCGTATTGGCGGCAGCGAAGAAACCGTTAGCCAAATTAAAAAAACCGGTGGTGAAGCGGTGGAACTGGCGGCCGATCTGTCTGATACCGATGCTGTGATGGCGCTGGCCGAGAGCGCTCAGGGCGTGTTCGGTGAAATTGATATTCTGGTCAATAACGGCGGCACGATTTATCGCAGCCCGGCAGTAGAGTTTCCGTTAGACCAATGGCAGCACGTGTTGCAGGTAAATCTGGATGCCACTTTTTTGTTATGTCAGCAAATAGGTAAAAAAATGGTTGCGCGTAAACACGGCAAAATCATCAATATTGCGTCGATGCTGAGCTACAGCGGTGGCATTACAGTACCCGCCTACACTGCCAGTAAACACGCCGTTGCCGGGCTTACCAAAGCGCTGGCAAACGAATGGGGCCAGCACAACGTGCAGGTCAATGCCATCGCGCCGGGTTATATCCGTACTGATAACACCCAGGCACTTCAGGATGATCCTGAACGCAGTACTGAAATTCTCAAGCGTATCCCGGCTGCCCGCTGGGGCGAAACTTCTGATTTACAGGGGGCGGCGGTATTTTTGGCCAGTGCCGCCAGTAACTACATTAATGGGCATGTACTCGCTGTTGATGGTGGATTTCTGGCCCGATAGTCTCGAATTCATTTAAGGGATTACTATGATGTCTAACAAAACTGAATATGAAGTCAGGTATGCAGTAGGGCAGCGCGAGGTAAAAGGTTACGACACTACCGAGCTGCGCAACACCTTTCTGGTCGACAAGCTGATGTCACCCGGCAAGGTTTACTGGGTGTACAGCCATTACGAACGCTTTATGCTGGGCAGCGCGGTACCCACCGACTCGCCGTTGGTGCTGGAAACGCTGGATGCGCTCAAGGCCGAGCATTTTCTTGATCGTCGTGAACTGGGCATTATTAACATTGGCGGCGACGGCACAGTAGTAGCCGATGGCGAAGAGTTCAACCTGGCCCGCGAAGAAGCGCTGTATATCGCTAAAGGGAATAAAACGGTAACCTTTTATTCCAACGATCCTGCTAAACCAGCCAAGTTTTATCTAAACTCAGCGCCTGCCCATCATGCTTATAGCAACAAAAAAATTGCGAAGGGTGATGCTAAGGTATTACATCTCGGCGGCCAGGATACCTCTAACGAACGGGACATTAATCAGTTAATGATTAACACCGTGGTGGAAACCTGCCAGTTACAAATGGGACTCACCCGTCTTATGCCGGGCAGCGTGTGGAATACCATGCCTGCCCATCAGCACGATCGCCGCAACGAAGTGTATTTTTACCTTGATCTCGACGAGGGACAGGCCGTCTGCCACATCATGGGTGAACCCCACGAAACACGGCATATCTTTGTGCAGAACGAGCAGGCCGTGTTGTCTCCACCCTGGTCTATTCACTGCGGTGTGGGCACGTCAAACTATGCCTTTATCTGGGGGATGGCAGGCGAAAACCTCGATTACGGCGACATGGACAGCTACCCGCCGGATCAACTTCGTTAGTAGCTATTTCGCCTGAGTCCTATACTATGATTAATGATGTAACCCGGAAGTGATTATGGAACGTTATCTGATCCCCAGTGTTAACCATGCCTGTCAGATTTTCAGAACCCTGGCCAATGCGCCGGAGGGGATGACCATGCACGAGATGGAGGTGGCGCTGGAGTTACCTCGTACTACCTTATTCAGGTTGCTGCGCACCCTGTGCAATGAACAGATGCTGGAAAAACGGGGCAAACGCTACTTTTGCGGCACCGATTTGATGAAGCTCGGGTTACACATTATCAACTCCGATCGAATGCACCAACTGGCGATCCCGCACATTCAACGCCTAGCGCTGAAAAGCGGTCACACGGCCCACCTGGCAGTGCCCAATAACGGCAGTATTCTGATTGTTGAAGTGGTGGATAGTCCTAACCCCCTGATGGTGTCTAAGCGCCCCGGCGTGCAGGCTCAGCTGCATTGTTCGGCCGGCGGCAAAGTGTTTCTGGCGTTTCTGTATTATGACAACCTCGAGTTGATCCTGCAGGAACACCCCATGGAGAAACACACCGAATACACCATTACCGACACTGATAAACTTCGTGAAGAACTCAAACGGGTAGAAGCCTTAGGTTATGCGGTAGACGAGCGTGAATACAATAAAGACGTACGTTGTCTGGCAGTACCGGTAAGAGACAACCGCGGCGTAGTGGTGGCTTCTGTCGGCGTTACCGCACCTGCGGTGACCTTCCCTAAGTCACAAATTCCGGCAGTGGCTGAATTTGCTAAGGAAGCAGCCCGGGGCATTTATCGCGATACTTATCAGTTATCGGAAAAACGCCTGGGTGCTTAGGGTTTTCGTTCATTCGCTGGCAGCTCGCTGATATTTACATGGTAGCGACTGAGTAACAATCCGAGCAACAGGAAGATAACGCCTGCGATACTCATGGCGACTACCGCATGAAAATTATGGCTGGTGAAGCGCTCGGTAACTTCTCTTATCACTTCACTGCGCAGCACTACTTTACTTTGCTTTAAGCCGAGGCGGGTATATTGCTCGTTTTGAATATCGTGCAGATTAAACAGGTAATCAGACGTACCTGTGGTCATGGAAGAAACATAAAACGCCTGCACGAAAAGTAAAAAACCGGCGGCGAAAAAGAAAGTACTGATCCCTTTGGTGCTAATAGTCAGGTTCATCATAGTGCCTCCTTGCACTGCTTAATAGGCTTGTTGCTCCGTTCCTGAGCCGAAAGCGGCCAACCATGCCGCTGATTAAATATAGTCTAAAACCCGATCATTTCGCCAGTATTCCGAGCGCAAAAAATACGCTTTTTATGCAGGCGACAACAGCTACGGCAAGTTTAATGGTTTGAGCGACCCGGCGTTATTGGGTAGTCTCTGGTTAATTCAATTTTACTTATGAACAGCATGATAAAAACTCTCATTTTGAGCAGCGCACTGCTTTGTACGTTTGCCAGCCTCGCGGCTTTCTCAGCGGATATCGGTAACAGCATCAATCTGGATAATTACCGGCAGGATGTGAAAACCCTTGCCAGTGATGAATTCGAGGGGCGTGCGCCGCTTTCCGACGGTGAAACAAAAACCGTGGCGTATCTGGTAAAACAGTTTCGCGAGATGGGCCTGCGGCCGGCATTTGGTGATAGCTATATCCAGCCAGTGCCGCTGGCCAAAATTACCGCCAGTCAGGACATGTCGCTATCTGTTGGAGGCGTCACTTTTACCAATGGCGACGACTTCGTGGCTCGTACTGAGCGCATCATAGAGCAACTTACGCTGGATAACGAAGTGGTGTTTGTCGGCTATGGTATCAATGCGCCGGAGTATCACTGGAATGATTATGCCGGGGTTGATGTTAAGGGAAAAACCGTGATCGTACTGGTTAACGATCCGGGCTTTACCTCTGGCGACAAGGCGTTTTTCAACGGCCAGGCCATGACCTATTACGGTCGCTGGACTTACAAATATGAGGAGGCCGCCCGTCAGGGTGCAAAAGCGGTGTTTATTGTTCACGAAACCATGGCGGCCGGTTATGGTTGGGGCGTGGTAAAAGCCGGTGGCACCACCGCAAAATACACTCTGGTCGACAACAACAATAACCTGTCGAAAGTCGGTGTGATGGGCTGGATGACACTGCGCGCGGCCGAAAAAATGTTTGCCGCATCGGGTTTGGATTACCGGCAGTTAAAAACGCAGGCGGGTAAGCCAAGCTTTGCCGCCATCGAGCTGCAGCAGCACGCCAAGCTTAAGCTGCGCAACACCATTGAACACAAGGCTTCACAAAACGTTGCCGCGATGCTGCCCGGTAGCGAGGCGCAGGATGAATGGGTAGCTTTGCATGCTCATTGGGATGGTCTGGGTAAAGGCACAGAGAATGGTCAGGAAGTGATCCTGAACGGTGCGGTGGATAATGCCTCTGGTGTGGCCGGAGTGTTGGAGCTCGCCAGGGTATTTAAGCAAAAGAACGCAACAACACCCCTTAAACGTACGCTGATGTTTGCTGCCTTTACTGCCGAGGAAACCGGCTTAATTGGTGCGGAGCATTTTGCTAAGCATCCGCCGGTGCCGGCTAAGGATATCGTCGCATTTTTAAACATAGACGGCATGAACGTAAATGATGCGACCCCTTATACGCTGCAATACGGAGAGAATGTATCTGATCTGGAAGACTATGTTGCCCGGGTGGCTAAACGTCAGGGGCGCTTTGTTAAACCGGATCCGCGGCCTCAGAACGGCCTGTTTTTTCGCTCCGATCATTTTGCCGCAGCCCGCCAGGGGATCCCGTCGTATTTATTTATGAGTCTGGGGGATACCGATCCGCAATTTATCGCCAGTCGTTATCATAAATCTGGTGATGATTACTTTGATAGCTGGACATTAGGCGGAGTGGTTCAGGATCTGGACCTGATTGGGCAGATTATGGCTGAGCTTGCCAACAATGGCGACTGGCCGGGCTGGAAAGCTGAATCGTCCTTTAAAGAAGCTCGGATTGCTTCGGGCCGTGGAATTTCCCCTGGCGAAGAGTAACCGGTTAAAGGGGGCTATCGCCATCGTCAGCATCAGTCGCATTACACGGATACAAAGTGTGATTGCTGATGTTATTCAGTTTAAGGCGTTCCCCGGCCGCAGTGTTTTCATACCGGTCAGAAAAGCCGCAACGTTATCGTCGCCCTCAGCCGGCGCCCAGTCGGCAAAGTCTTTATCGTCGGTCACTTCGTAGGGGCCTTGTTTTACCTCAACAAAAGTTACCGGCTGATTGCATACGGTGGCGTGCCAGGTGTGGGGAGGGATTTCCACCCCCAGGCAGTCACTGCCCGGGCCCAAAGCAAGGCGCTCTGTGAGCACGCCGTAATCATCAAAAAACAGCAGCTCAAGGCAGCCATCCACCACCATGAAGAATTCCCATTTATGCGGTTGGCTATGACGATGAGGCCTGACATAAGAGTCGGGCAGCATGCAGACAAACAGGCGCTGTACCGGCTGCCGGTAGTCATCATGCACATTGTAGTGTGCGCGGCGGCGTGGGCTGGCTTCCGCCTGGGCTCTTAGTTCGCTGAGTAACTCAACATCAAACTTTTTCATCGGCGCCTGCTTCCCTGTCGGCCTGAAGAATATCCTGCTGTAAATGCTGCACAATCTCCGGCCAGACTAACGCCATAATGTCTTTACGCAGGGCCGAGGCTTCCTCGGAATACTTCAGGCTGCCGTCTTCGTCGGCGTCCAGCCAGTGGTTGTCGCGAAGCGCGCTGATAAAACTCGACAGCACATTTTTATCGTAAAACTCCGGTGAGTGCATGCCATACAGTTTGGATAAACGCTCGGCCACGGTTTTACTTTCCCGCTCCAGGGCATTGCGGCTAATCGATTTGTCGCGTTTAAGAATGGTCAGCACTACCGCGTAACGCTGCAGGGTTTCCTGCATGCAGCGACTCAGCAACCAGCTTGAATGGAATTGTTCGCTGTCGGCTTCCGGCAACGCCAGATAACGCCCTTTTTGCTGCAACATGCCGGTTTGTTTGAAAGCATCTATCAGTTGCGCGGTGTAGGCCAGCGCCTCATCCTGCGACAAGTGCAAGAAGAGCTCGCGCTGCAGC
>NZ_CAJXQY010000034.1 GCF_913058315.1 uncultured Alteromonas sp.
ACAGAAAGTAAAAATACGTCATCCCGGAAGTTTCGGAGAAACTATCCGGGATCTCCTCGCTATTCCTGTGTGTTGTGACGGTAGATGAGTAGTCAGCCTGTTATGGAGGTCCCGGATAAGCCCTTCGGGCTTTCCGGTGGTGACGGTAGAAGAGTAGTCAGACTGTTATGGAGGTCCCGGATAAGTCCTTTGGACTTTCCGGGACAATTAAACAGGCTCAGGCCTGTTTAATTGCATAACACTGATATTTCATTTCCAGGTATTCTTCGATGCCGGCGTGGGCGCCTTCGCGGCCGATACCACTGGCTTTAACACCACCAAACGGTGCGTTAGCCGCTGAGATGGCGCCGGTATTTATGCCAACCATGCCCGACTCAATTGCATCCACAACACGCTGAGCCCGGTGCAAATCGTCACTAAAGAAATAGGCGGCCAGACCAAAGGGGGTGTTGTTGGCGTATTCGATAACCTCTTCTTCGGTGTCGAACGGGATAATGGGTACCAGTGGGCCGAAGGTTTCTTCAGTTGTACACTGCGCCGAGGCCGGCACATTAGTCAGTACGGTGGGGGCATACCAATTGTCCCCATAGGATAACCGCTTGCCACCGGTTAGCAGCGTCGCTCCCTCACTCAGGGCATTCTCAACATGTTCAGTGACCTTATCGGCCCCCGGGGCGTCTATAAGAGGGCCAATTTCAACGCCATCGTCGAGCCCGTTACCTACTTTGAGTGCTTCTACTTTTTTGACCAGTTTGGTCTGAAACTCTTCCAGCACGCTGCGCTGCACATAAACCCGGTTGGGTGAGATACAGGTTTGGCCGGCGTTGCGGAATTTACCTTTCATCAGACCTTCTACAGCAAGGTCAATGTCGGCATCGTCAAATACAATGAACGGTGCATTACCGCCCAGCTCCAGTGACAGTTTTTTCACGTCAGGTGCGCACTTGCTCATAAGCTGCGAACCAATCTCGGTAGAACCGGTAAACGTTAACTTACGAACCGTACTGTTTTCGCAAAGTGCGTCGCCAATGATACTGGCTTTACCGGTTATCACTTGAATTACCCCTTTGGGGATACCAGCCTGAATGGCCAGTTCACCCAATGCCAATGCGGTTAATGGTGTTTGACTGGCCGGTTTGACAATAATCGTACAGCCGGCCGCTAAAGCTGGCGCAACTTTACGGGTAATCATGGCAGCGGGAAAATTCCAGGGAGTAATGGCTGCACACACGCCCACCGGATCGCGGGAAACCCGGATTTGCGTATCCGGCGTTGCGGCTGGCAGGATTTCGCCATTAATGCGCATGGCTTCTTCGGCAAACCATTTCACATAACTTGCGGCATAGGCTATCTCGCCTTTTGCTTCGGCTAATGGCTTGCCTTGTTCAGTAGTCATAATAGTGGCCAGGGCATCGGTATTTTCTACCATTAGGTCATACCATTTGCGTACCAGTTCGCCCCGCTCGGCAGGCGTTTTCTTGCGCCACAATTTAAAGGCTTCGTTTGCCGCTTCGACAGCCTGGTTAACTGCATCGGCGTCCAGCTGTGGAATGGTTGCTATCACTTCTCCCGTTGCCGGGTTGTCCACTTCCAGACTGTCTGATGTCGTCACCCACTCTCCATTGATTAGGCAGGCTTGTTTAAAGATGTCGATATCATTCAGTGTCATAAACGGTGTCCATTAGGGTTAAAAATAAGTGATTTCCTTTACTTTGTACTGCTATAAGGGGGCTGTCAGATCAACTATGGCTGTTCACCGGGGAACTGTTCAAAGGCGGTAATACTGTCCAGCGACTGCTCCCAGAGGCAGGCACTGGATGTGAAAATATGCGCATCGGGCTGCCTGGTCGGGGCAGAGTTAAGGCTACCAGCCGGTATCAGTGCCATGTTGTCGTCGGATTTGGTATTCGGAACCGCTGAGCCGCAGGTCGCGCAGAAACTTCGGACGTGTCGTGTTGAAGGGAGCTGATAATGGCAAACCTTATCCTCACCGCTTAGCCAGGTCACGGCGTTTTTGTGGATAAAAAGGTTAGCGGCAAAGGCTGAGCCGGTATTTTTTTGGCAATGGGTGCAATGACAAATAAAAAAGTGAGTAAAATTATCGGTAACCGAAAAGGTCACTGCTGTGCATAAACAACTGCCTTGTATCGCCATGTGTTTAGCCTGAGAAAGATAATAAAGCTCATTAAAGCATAATTTTAAGAAAGCGGGGAATTACAGCGATGGGTAGGGGAGGCCGACTCTGACCTGGAGAGCAGAGTCGGCGTAGCCTAAAGGTTTAAGCTAAAACGGTTTTCAGCGCACTGACGCAGGCATCGGTTTCTTCAGGGGTACCCACGCTGATGCGTGACCATGAATCATAACCAGGCCAGGTTCTGCCCACGACTTTTACTCCCTGCTCGCGCATTTTGGCAGCAAACTGATCGTGCGGCATGCCAGTATCTACGTAGATAAAGTTGCCCTGTGGATTTTTGGCATACGGGCGGCCTAACGCTTCTGCTGTTGAAGTCAGTTTGGCGCGTTCGGTAGCGACGCGCTTACGCATGGTGTTAAGGTTTTCGTGGTCGTCCATACTTGCCATACCGGCAACCAGACCAAGGTAGTTAACCCCACCCATACGCAGTTTACGGCCAATCAGCTGAGCTTGCTCGGCAGGCATAATAGCATAGCCAAGACGTTGACCAGCCATGGCATGAATTTTAGAGAAGGTGCGGCAAATTACTACGTTGTAGCCTTCTGCAGCCAGGCTCGACTGAACATTCCCCGGATAACCCGCTGACATTTCGATATAGGCTTCATCGATAAAGACCTGAGTTTTTTGCGATACACGTTTGGCAAAAGCGGTTAGTTTAGCCGGGTCCAGCTCGCGACCGGTTGGGTTATTCGGGTTACAGATATAAACCGCAGTGGTATCTTCAGTTACGGCGGCTTCGATGGCATCCAGATCGAAGTCCATGTTGGCATCCAGGGGAACGTAAGTCACGTCAGCACCCATAAACTCTGCACCGCGCGGTACGCCTTCATATGTGGCCATAGAGGTAACCAGCTTGCCACCATTTTGAGTGATCCAGTCGGCATAGCCAAACAGAATAGGTGAAGAGCCGTTGGTTACCACAATTTGATCCACCGACACGCCTTCTTGTTTGGCAATTTTTTCTTTTAGGACTGAGGTCGTGGGATCGGCATAGCGGCACAGGTTGTATAATTCGCCTTGCATGGCTTCTACTGCCTTGGCGGACGGGCCAAAGGCATTTTCATTCGACGATAATCTGATTAATCCATCATTCAGATTGGGCGTGGCAGACGGAAAATGTTCGGTTTTCATGCCCGCTGCGTTGAGTTCTTTAACCCCGGAATCTACGCAGGCGGCCAGGGCTGTCGCACCGGCTCCAAGTCCAACTGCTTTCAACCATTTACGGCGTGAGGAATCCACTGGTGGCATGTTTTGGATATCAGATTTCATAGGTCAGGTCACTCTGTCTTCAATATATAAAGTATACGGAGTATCCACATTAAAGGGTATTGGGGGTTGATGCAATAGGGTAATTTCGACGAGTAAATCAGGGGGTTGAGCGATCTGAATGGTTTAAGTAACAAACCTGTTGTGAACAAAAAACAAAAAAAATGCAGTAGGCGCACCGGTTTTCAGGCTTTTGCGCGTGGAGAATCAGGCAAGTGACTGGAAGTGAAAAACCGTGCAGAAAGCGTTCAGTTGCCGAAAATCAGGGATAAAATTCATGCTGGCCCAGAGGTAATTTACCCGGGCGGTCTCACAACAACGCTAAGGTGGCTTTCTCACAGTCTGAGTGGCCGGGCGAGAGCCAGTCTGTGTCATCGGCAAAACGTGGTAGTTTGCCTGATTGTGCAAAACGCTCTGTCAGTGCTCCCAGCACATTAGGGTGAATATAGTATTTTTCACATACCGCAGGGGTATTCCCCAACGTACCGGCTACTTGTTTTACCAGGGTTGATGAGAATTGGCGGCGTGGGTGTGCCTTAACCAGCCGCGCGGCTTCATGGGCGTGCTCAACAGCCAGCCTGGTGCCTGTCCAGGTGCGAAAATCCTTTGCCGATACCTCAAGATCAGTCAGTGAGTGCAGATACTCATTCACATCGTCACTGAGTAAATCCCGCCATCGGCCAGCTTGTTTGTAACGCAAAACGGGGTAACCCGGCCTGGCGGCACTTTCACAAATAAGCCGGCAGGCGGCCGGGTCGGTGATATCGATATGACGCGCTTTGCCATGCTTACCGGTAAAGTGAAAGGCGAGTTCTTCACCTGCTCGCTCCATATGTTTACGGCGCAATGTCGTCAGGCCAACGGTGCCATTCTCCTGTTGATAGGAGCGATTGCCAATGCGGATCCCGGTGCGGTCGAGAAGCATCGTGGCCAGCGCACATGAGCGCTGTAAATCCCATTTTTCATGGTCTAAGTGCTGGGTGTAAGTGCGTCGAATAGCCGGCAGTTGTTGCGCAAACTCAGCCAACCGGGCGAATTTCTCTGCCTGCTGCCGGACTTCCCATTGCTGGTGATAAATATACTGTTTACGCTGGCGCTGGTCGTAACCATACGCCTGCACCTTAGACAGCTCGCACAAGCTAATGCGAACGTCCTGCCACATAGGAGGAATAACCATAGCCTTGAAGCGTTTGAGCAACGCTTGTTCGGTGACCTTTTCGTTATCTGTTTGCAGGTACTGGAAACCACGCCCGCGTTTGCGCCGGGTAATATGAAAACTGTCACACTCGTGAATTTCTTCGCTAACGTTGCTGGTCACAGCGCAACAGTATTGCTTAACGTTGACTGGCGTTGCTCGATTATGCATTCGTCCTTTGGTTCCGTCTGAGTATCCTCAGGTTTGTACGGGTAAGGTGGAAAGTGGTTCAGAATGATCGCTGACATAAGTGCAGGCAGGACAATAAAAGGTTGGGTCGCAGCCATACTGCTGTGACCCGCTAAGCATAATTACAGTGAGGCGAAATACGCCGCCAGGTTGGCGATATCCTCGTCGGAGAGAGGTTTTGCCATCATGCCCATCATTGGATCTTTGCGTACATCAGCGCGAAAATCCTTAAGCTGTTTTTCCAGATACGCGGCTTTCTGGCCAGCCAAATTCGGCCACATCGGGCTGGGACTTATTCCCGCCGGACCATGACAGGCGGCACATTGTCCTGACAGTGCTTTACCTTTTTCAATATCGGCTGCCGCAACAGAAAAGTTGGCTAGCGTCAGAGTAAAGGCTAAAGCGCTAAGTGATACTGTTTTTTTCATTTTTCTAACTCCAAAAAAAGCACAATGCTTAAGATTGAGTATCGTACATTTATTGTAAAAAAAAAGTAAAATAACGAATGGCGATGGCGGTTATTCGCGAAATGAGATGACGGCTGTGAAAGCCAGTAGTAAGCCACTTAAAAAAACGGCGCCCATAGGGCGCCGAACATGAAAACACAAGGTGAGGGAGGTGCTATTCGCTATCGAATAAGCGCCCGCCTATTTCTATCTTACGTGGCTTCTTAGCTTCTGGGATCACTCTTTCCAGATCAACATGCAGTAAGCCGTTTTCCAGGTCGGCTGCCAGTACCTTTACGTGGTCGCCTAGCTGGAATTTGCGCTCGAAATTGCGCTCGGAAATGCCTTTATGCAGGAACTTCCGTTCTTGTTTATCAGCTTCGCTGTTTTTAGTGCCAGTGATCGCCAAAGTGTTGTCTTCTACAACAATATTGATGTCGTCTTTGCTAAACCCAGCAATCGCCATGGTAATTCGGTATTTATCTTCCGCCAGTAATTCAATGTTGTAAGGCGGGTAAGTGCTTTGCTTCTCAGCACGGCTGGCAGCATCCACTAATGAGGCAAGGTGGTCTGAACCAATGAATGAACGGTAAAGTGGAGATAGATCGATAGAACGCATAGTCATATCCTTTATTAAGCAATATGTTTAAAAATTAATTGCCCCGATAGTCGGCGGCGGTGATGTCGGCCTTACTGTTAAGCACCAACAATGTAGAAGTAGGGACGGCCTGAGTTTATTCAAGGCAAAAATTTATTTTTTTTTCGACCAGATTGCCAAACCCCACGAGCAAGAGGCTCACCGCTTTGGGTCAAAGCCTGATAGCATGGTAATAATTAACTTATCGTCGTCGTTTTGTTTAAGGGATATTGAATGTCTTACCGACCTTTTACGCGCCAGGCCCCATCGATGCGCCTGATTATTGTTGCGGTACTGCTGGTTTTTACTACGGCCTGCCAGACTACCTCTTCTACCGGTACTGAAAATTACGGTCCCAAATACGCTGAACACAATCAGGGCTTCACCGCTGTAGTGGTTGCTTATGCCCCGGAGATGGAAGGTATTTTAGGTCGGATTGAGGCAGACCCTGACGCCAGTATTACCAAAATGGTGACCTACAAAGGCATTAAATACCGCATTGGGAAATACCATGATGAGCCGATTTTGGTCTTTGCTACCGGCATGAGCATTGCCAATGCGGCCATGAGTATGCAAATGGCGTTTGACTACTTTCCGGTAAAACAGGTGGTGTATATGGGCATTGCCGGCGCAGTTAACCCGCAGTGGCAGCCGGGCGACGTAATTGTTCCGGAGCGTTGGTATTATCATGATGAAAGCGTGTATGCGAACCCAGATCCAAACCAGCCCGGCCTGTCGGTATTACCTGCCTATTATGCGCGGTTTATGGCAGAGCAACCGGCTCGCAAAGCGGCTGATCCTCATTATCCGAACTATAAGCCCTTTCACTTTGTGCATCCGGATGAAGTGTTAATTATTAAGGATAGCATGGATAAGCCACAGGATACGGCGTACTTTTCGGCATCGCCGCGACTGTTAGCCGCCGCAGAAAATGCCATGGCCAATATGCCCGCCCAGATGATTTTAGGTGAACGCAAGGCCAAATTAAGTGTGGGTGGCAACGGTGTTACCGGCTCGGTTTTCCTGGATAACCGCGAATACCGCAAATGGACTCGCGAGGTATTTAACGCTGAAGTCACTGAAATGGAATCAACCGCAGTTGGCCAGGTGTGCACAGTGAATGACGTTGACTGGGTGATTATTCGCGCTATCAGCGATCTGGCTGGTGGCCAGGAAGGTGTTAACGTGGAACACATTTACGACAAAGAAGTGTCACGTGTGGGCGCCAATGTGTTGTTTGCCGTAATGGATGAGTTGGCGACCCGATAATGCTGCGTAATATATGCCTGTTGCTGGTATGGATTGGTTTGATTGTGCCGCTGACACTAAATGCACAAACCATCGATCCGGTCGGCGAACCAGTTGGCGAACCGGTTGGCGAACCATCACAAAGACAGGTGTTGGCCCGCAGTTACGCCGAAATTGTCGGTCGGCTGGCATTAACCGATAAGTTATTCGCGGCGATGACAGAGCAGTGTGATACCAAAGTGGCCATGCCCAGCCAGTCTTATTCGGCTATCGATTACGCCTTGCGGATGCAAACCAACATGAGCTTTTTCCAATGGCGCAAACAGTTCAGCAACCCTGCTAAGGAAGCGAAGCTGGTGGAGCAACTGATAACCAGTACGCTTACCGATATTGGCGGCTGTGAAGAGAGTGCGGTTCAGCGGTGGTTTGCCGGGATGCGGCAAAATATGTTGCAGCCCTCCATTGAGCAATTAACCGAATTGCCCGATTTGTTGGGCATATCCCGGGATAAACCGGACGATGAGCAACTTGCCAGAGTGTTTATTCATCAGTTAGCCCGCTACCAGGAGTTGTCGGTGGCTGAAGTAAGGGGGTTAGCCATGGCGCTGGAAGGCGGTATGTACCGCTACAGTATGGTTGCCTTTACCAATCAGATTCGCAAGGACTACCCTCAATCCGTAGTGCTGCGGGAGTATGTCTATAACCAGACGAACAGCGCCAGCGATCTTTATGAACTGGCCGACAGTCTGCGCTTTACCGATCGCGAACGCGCAGTCGCCTTATTTGGCAAAGCAGCCGAGCAGGGCAGTTTTTTTGCACAGCGGTGGTATGGCAATTACCAGGCGTGTGTGGGTAATCACGATAAAGCGCTGCACTGGCTCAACAAGGCCAAGCTAACTGAGCCTGATGAAGCGCCGTATATCGACGATATCATAAGCGAGATAACGGAACTGGGCGAACCAACAAATTGTCTGGACGGCTGGGTTTATTAAAGGAGCCATAAACATGTCAGAAACCTTTTATTCCTATCAGTTAAGTCAGGGGCATGGGCTGCCTCACGACCCGTTTAAAGCCATTATTGCGCCGCGTCCGATTGGCTGGATTGCCTCTGAGAATGACAGCGGTATTGCTAATCTGGCACCTTACAGCTTCTTTAATGCCTTCAATGGTGCGCCACCGATCATTGGTTTTGCCAGCGTTGGCTTTAAAGACAGCGTGCGTAATATTCAGGCGAATGGCGAGTTTTGCTGGAGTCTGGCAACCCGGGAGCTGGCAGATGCCATGAATGCCTCCAGCGCTGGCGTGGATCCTGAGGTAGATGAATTTGAGCTGGCTGGCTTACAAAAGCGTTCATCCACATTGGTAAAGGTGCCCCATGTTGCCGCCAGCCCGGCTTCAATGGAGTGTAAGGTGACCCAAATCATTCAACTCAATGACATGCACGGTGAGCCTTGCGATACCTGGCTGGTACTTGGTCAGGTGGTGGCGGTGCATCTGCAGAAGGCGTACCTCAACAACGGTGTATTTGATACGGCGGCCGCCAATTCGATTATGCGGGCCGGCGGACCGGGCGACTACTTTGGGGTGTCAGCCGAGTCAAAGTTTTTTATGGGGCGGCCTTAATCGTTAGCTTTGCATAAGCGGTTACGGCCGCTGTGTTTAGCCTGGTAAAGCAAGTCATCGGCGGCCTGAACCAGCGCCTCAATGGATTGTCCGCCGTCACCGGCCACAGCGCCCATACTAAAGGTCACGGTGAGATGATGCTCACCGGCATCAATTGAACGAATTTCTTCCTGCATGCGCTTAAACAAGCCGCTAATAGCATCCAGACCAGTGTCGGTCATAACGATTAGCCATTCTTCGCCGCCCCAGCGCCCCAGCCGATCCTGTTGGCGGATCAGCGCATTGGTCCGCCGGGCAAATTCGGTTAATACACTATCGCCGGCATCATGGCCGTAGGTATCGTTGATTGACTTAAAATGGTCGATATCGGCCAGCGCGACCACAAATGGCTGATTAAGTTGTTGACTGCGCGTGGCAACCTGTTCGGCAAATTGTTGTATCGCCCGCCGGTTGAGTACCTGGGTAAGTCCGTCGGTATTCGCCAGCTTTTCGAAATGCACCGCAGCCTTGCGCTTCTTCATAAATAACAAGGTTAATACCAGCAATGCCAGAATGGCCGATATCAGTGCCAGAAGGTAAATTACCCGTTGCTGATTTTGCTGCGCTGCAGCCAGAGCCTGTAAACGTGATTGCTGGCGAGCCTGTTCCAGTTCACGTGCCTGGCTAACCAACTGAAAACTGGCATATTCTCTGGCCAGTGCATTATTGCGGGCGATTTCGGTGTTTAAGTTAACCGCCTGCTGCAATTTAACTGCCGCCTGTTGCCAGTTCTGCTCGGCAGTAGCCTGCTCTATGTCCAGCTCCAACACGGGCAACTGCTCTTTAATACTGAGTTGTTGTGACGAAAAGGCCAGTAACTGCCCGACGACCGGGGTTGATGAACGGGTTTTTGTTTCCAGCAGATATAACCGTATTAACACTGCCCTGGCATTCAATGTGTCGGCAAGTTGGTAGGCGTCCTCAAACAAAGCCTGTGCTTTGGCCTGCTCGTTCTCTTCTATTGCCTGGCGAATTAACGCCTCCGTGGCATGCAGCCTTACGAGTGTGTCCGGCAGGGTGCGGTAGTCGTTGAGCACGGCAAGTACGTCGTCAAGCTGGCGCTGGGTTTGCGGAACATGCCATAACAGCGAGGCTGCGCGCACACGAATGTGTGGGGCAGAATGCCCGAGCAAAGGGAGCAGTAATTCCCTTACCGACTGATAAAACTCTATCTCATAATGACTGTCAGCAATGGCCAGGCTGATAGCCGCGATATCCTCATTGGCATCAAGGGCCCCGGGCAAGAGTTCTGAGGTGAGTATATGACTAATCGACAGCGCTTGTTTATATTCGCCGGTGTGGAGTGAATAAAGCGCCATCAGGTGGTAGCAGGCAACCTGTTGAGGCCATGAAAGCTGGCTGAAATCCTGCTGGAGTAACCGGCTAAACGCCTGGTGGGCGGCTTCAACACCGGTACGGCGATGAATAAAATCAAACAGGGTGGCGGCATCAAGAAGAACCAACATCCCCTGCGTTCGGGCGGCGGCGCAGCGCTGGTTGATTTCATCGCTGACGGCCTGTACCTGGGTGATGTGCAAACTTTCTAACGCAGCCGTTAAGCGAGCTGCGTAATCTGATTCGGGCAAACAGCGGGGAGAAGCTGACTGGGCTGCAGCCTGATTGCTAAGCAGCAGTGCCAGTGCAGCAAAAACAAAACCACCAAATCGCAACAAAGCTTTCTCCGTTGGGTACTGTTTACTTAATAGTCCTAATCACTCTTATGGTTGCAGTAGCCAGTTTTACTTCTGCAAGAAACAACGTCAGTGCTGAAATTAACAATAGCATTGTCAGAATAAAAAGGGTGACTACCAGCACATTAAGTTTAACCTGCCATAACTCACCGGCAAATAAACTCATTATTACGCCACACACCATTACCGCCGACGCGGTACAAAAACCGATCGACCAGTTGATTAGCTTAACCCTTCGCCACAATAAAATGATTTCACGGCGTAACCGGGCACTTTGTTCTGACTCTGTCTGACTGTGCATTTCTTTTTCGGCAGAACGCACTCTATCGGTAATACGCCCCAGCCGTCCGGACATAACATTCAAGAAGCCGGCAATGCCGGCCAGTAAAAACACCGGCGCAACGGCGATTTCAATCAGCGTTGAGAGCGAGGGGATCAGAGCTTCCATCTTTTTCTTATTGTTGAGCGCACAGGCTTGCTGTTATACCACAGTTAATCCGGCGGATGGAGGATATGTTAAAGGAAGGGATTAGGCTTTGATTAGCGTAGCCCAGCCGTCATAATGTTATCCTGTAGCCTGGGGTGTTTAGGCCCCCGAGCACCGAACCGCAGTAAAATGAACACAGGATAATATGAATAAGTTAACGGACGCCGAAAGTTATTTTGAGGAAACCTTTAAGGGGCTCGACAGTGGTCAAAGCCAGATCAGCGGCACAGAGTTTGAAGAATGCGAATTTCTGGATTGTGACTTTTCCGAAAGCCGGTTTCGGCGCTGCAAGTTCACTAACTGTGATT
Organism: uncultured Alteromonas sp.; assembly: GCF_913058315.1. Taxonomy (GTDB): domain Bacteria; phylum Pseudomonadota; class Gammaproteobacteria; order Enterobacterales; family Alteromonadaceae; genus Alteromonas. The sequence goes on from NZ_CAJXQY010000034.1 coordinate 11,324, forward strand.
TTAAACGCTGTAATTTAAGTTTAGCTGATTTTTCTAGCAGCCAGTTATTTGCCGTATCGTTTAAAGACTGCAAACTGGTAGGCGTCGACTGGACCAAAGCAGACTGGCCGCAATATTATCGGGATTTTGAACTTAAATTTGTGCGCTGTTTGCTTAATGATGCGTCCTTTTATGGCCTCACCCTCAATGAACTCATACTGGATGAGTGTAAGCTACACGACGCCGATTTCCGGGAAGGCAATTTTATCGACAGCAAGATGACCCACTGCACTTTTGATCGCAGTTTATTTATGCACACTAACCTTGAGCGCGTCGATTTTACCGATTCCACCGGGTGCTCAATCGATGTGCTGGCTAACGAACTTAAAGGCGCCCGGTTTTCCCGTTATGAAGCTATCCACTTACTGGAGTCCCTGGGAATAGAGCTGGTGGACTAAACGAGTTAGCAGTTTGTAAGGTGTTTAACACACTGCATATCCAATTTGTTGTTGCTAACAGGTATAATCAGACAAACACGTTTCAAAGGACATCCTATGGCCACCGCAGCCGCATTACATATTCTGGTAAGAACTGAAAAAGAAGCGTTGCTATTGTTAGCACAATTGAAAAAAGCCAATGGTAAAAATTTTGCTGCCCTGGCAAAAAAGTTTTCTATTTGCCCATCCGCACGGCGCGGCGGTGATTTAGGAGAATTTCGTCGCGGTCAGATGGTGAAACAGTTTGATGACGTGGTATTTAAAAAAGACCTGCTTACCATTCATGGCCCGGTCAAAACCAAGTTTGGTTATCACCTGATTAAAACACTTTATCGTAATGGCTAATGGTGCCTGAAAGCAGCAAGGCTGGCGCTATTTAGCAACCTGTTGGGATAGCTTTGCAAAAGACTCCGGTCGACCAAACAGCCATCCTTGCCCAGACTGGATGCCAAACTTTAACAGTTCTTTGGCCTGATGGGTCTCTTCAATGCCTTCGGCGATGACTTTCATATGGTGTTTAGCTGCAATTTCAGCAATCAGTGGCACGATAGACAGTTTGACGCCGTCACTTTCAATATCCTTTACAAAGGCGCGGTCAATCTTCAGGAAGTCAAAAGTGTTATTACTCAGTTCCTTGAGGTTTGAGTAACCCGTACCAAAATCATCAATGGCGAGGTCGAATCCGGCCTCTCTTAACTCGCGTAGCGCTTCCTGGACCTTGGTATGTTCAAGATACTCGTCTTCAATGATCTCCAGCGTAAATTTAAAGCGACTGTTTACCAGTTGGTTGTTGTTAATCAGCTTCTGAATGTTGGCATTTTCAATGTCACGGGGAAAGATATTACAGCTGATTTTGAAATCGTCCGGAAATTGCGATGAGTTATTGAATTCGTTGAGAATGTGTTTAAACATCATCTCGGTAAAAGGCCAGGTGAGATTGGTGGCCTTTAGCGTTGGCAAAAACTCATCAGGGTATAATGTGCCCGATCCATCTTTGAATCTGACCAGTGCTTCACAACCGATAACCGCGCCGGTATCCAGTTCGACTATTGGCTGATACAGCCAGTAAAAGTGTCCGTGATGGATACCCCGCTGCAAACGTCTTTCTATAGAAAAGTAGCGCTCCCACATCTGATTAGTGAAAAAATACACTAATACACTAATACACTAATACACTAATGCACCCAGTAAGGGGCTCAGGATAAAACCGAATAGCCAGAGTTCACGGTATTGCTTGAAAAACTTAGTGGCAGACAGCGAAAAGAAAATACACAGATCGGGGGTGTCTTTTGAACAAGCTTGAGTGGAGGGGGAAAAGGCCTGTAATACTGGGGTCAGGTTATGATGCTTTTGCCACAAGCCTTTTTCACCACGCAGATGCCGGGCATCGGCACTGGAAGGGAGTCCCCAGGTGATCGCTAAACTGTAGCCGGGTTTAAGGTACTCGGTAAAATCTGCGGCAATAGAATAAATACTGTAATGGTACTTACGGTATACCGTGATATGAGAAATTCTGCCTGGCCAGATAGACAATTCAATGGGGTAATTCACCCAGATGGAGACGCCATCACGGGTTGTTATTGTGTGCTCGGTTAACGTTGAGGGAATGGCTCTGTCATCATAGCTCGTGGTGCAGGTAAGGGTTTTGCCATTAACAATCGAAATATGCTTAATGTAGCGGGAGCGCAACAACCATTGTCGCATGATAAACAACGCTTCTTTATTGCACTCACTTAGCTGTTCATTATGCAGTGCATCCAATACGGTCTTTGCGTCATCCACCGCGCCTTCAAGACGGGTTATCATTTTCTGAGCAATATCCTGCTGTTGCATTTCAACATTCGACACAATCATGGAGATGAAAGCGAAAAGAATTAAAACAAAACTTATCCCACCCAGAAAGGAGGCTAATAGTCTTTTTTGAAGTCTTCTCGTCACGAAACTGCCCTGAATCATTCATGCCTGATGCTCATTACAGTATAGAGCGTAATACAAAAGATGTGCTGACTGAGAATTAAAATGAAGCCGTACCAAAGCATAGGCCAATGTAAGCTGACAAAATTGTCACCTTAGTTGCCAGAGTTGGCAGGCTACCTTCCGCTGCAATGTAAATAAAATGTTGATATGTCAGCAACTTTTGCTAACCAGGCAGGGAAAATAAGGGCTTTGTACCAAAAGTGGAAGCTGAGTTAAGTTTTTCTTGAACAGGCATAAAGGTTGCTTTGTAGTAGAGGTTTTTCTTCTTCTTACTTTTCGGATACTCATACTATGGATATTAAAAAACTCGTCCTGGCCGTCATCATAGGCGGCGTGACCTCCACAGCAATGGCGGTGGATAAAAATGCCCTGCGCACACAGGCTAAAATGATGCACGGGCCTATTCCTGAGATTATGCCGGGTGCAGAAAGCGATACGCCGGCATTGATCGACCTTGGTGAGCGTTTGTACTTTGAAACGGCTTTATCGGCCGACGGCAGCCAGTCGTGTAACACCTGTCACCGTATTGATGGTGGCCTTGGCGGTGTCGATAACGAGGCAACGTCGCTTGGAGTGAAAGGGTCCCGTGGCGACCGGAATTCACCATCTGTGTGGAATGCCGGTTTCCATGTCGCTCAGTTTTGGGATGGCCGTGCTGAGGACCTGGCGGCACAAGCCAAAGGCCCTATCCTGAATCCGGTAGAAATGGCGGTGCCAGACAAGCAAACAGCGATTAATAATCTTAAGGCAGCAGGCTATGAAGCCCTCTTTGCCGACGTTTTTAAAGGCCAGGCTGAGCCGCTCAATTACGACAATCTGGCGAAAGCGATTGGTGCCTTTGAACGTACGCTGATCACCGTAGACCGCTTTGATGAGTTTCTCGCTGGTGACGACAGTGCCATGACTGAAACGGAACTCAAAGGCTACCAGACCTTCGTTCAGTCGGGCTGTGCATCCTGTCACAACGGCGCATTGTTTGGCGGTGCCATGTACATGAAAATGGGTCTGATCAACGCTTATGAAAACAGCCACGATCTAGGGCGATTTGCCGTAACCAATAACCCGGCTGACAAATATGTATTCAAGGTGCCAAGCCTGCGTAATATTACTAAAACCGCGCCTTATTTTCATGATGGTGCGGTAGCCGAACTGGATGAGGCGGTTGCACAAATGGCATGGATGCAGCTAGGCCGTAAGCTGAGTGATCAGGAAGTCTCTGAAATTGTGGCTTTCCTGGGCGCGCTGGAAGATACCCATACCATCACGGTTAAGTACTTAAACAGCGGAGCTGAGGTTGGTCAGTAATGCTTTGAGGTAGCTCCTTTCAGGGAGCTACTTTACCTCTGTAGCCAGCGAGTCTGCGATATCAGGTTTGGCTCGTTTGGTCTTCTTGGCTTTTTTCAGTGGCGGGCACAAGTCGTCATTATTGTAATAAACAATACACTCAAGACACTGCACACATTCGTTATAGTCTACCTTTCCTGCCGGCGTAATCGCCTTAATATCACACTTGTGATAGCACATGGTACAGGGTTTTCCGCACTCCTTGCGACGGGTTAACCATTCAAATTTGTGGAAATAGCCAAGTACTGCCAGTCCGGCACCTAACGGGCACACATAACGGCAATAGAATTTATTGATAAACAGGCCGAGCCCCAGCAGCACCAGGGTGTAGAGTACAAACGGCCAGTAGCGCACAAAATGTAAGGTAATGGCAGTTTTAAACGGTTCTACCTCGGAGAGTACCTCGGCTGCCGACAGCGAATAATACGAGGTGCCGGCCAACCCAATTAAAATAGCGTACTTAATCCACCATAAGCGCCGGTGGAGGGAGAAACTAATCTTGTACTGGCGAATACGGAAGCGCTTCGCCACCCAGCCGACCATTTCCTGGAGTGCGCCGAAGGGGCACAGCCAGCCGCAAAAAATACCGCGACCAACAATAAACAGGCTGATAAAAACGTATAACCAGAGAATAAATAACACCGGATCCATCAGGTATACCTGTAAATCAAACCCTTGATAGACCGTTTGTAAAATGGGGAATATGTTGACAATGGAGAGCTGTCCCTGGGCGTACCAGCCAATAAAGAACAGCGTGAAGAACATAAAGCCCCAACGAATCTTACGAAATAAAGACTCGTTGGCGGAAAGCTTATGCTGCCACACAAAAATGGCGGTCACTGCGATTAAACTCAGTACCAGAATGGTGATGGAGAGCCAGCGCATTTTCCATACTCTTACCCAGGCTGGCAGCGGTTTTTCCATCACTTCCACTTCGGCGATATCAAACAGCCCCTCTGGCAGCGCGTACTCATTGGCAAACTGGGCCTGTTGCTTGATGAGATGATTTTTAGCCACTTCGATATTCAGGTTTAACTGCATGGGCACACTGGGGTTAAACCCCGACTGTGTATTGACCGCAAACAGCTGTAAATCTTCAGTGGCGGCAATATCGCCCTGTAGCGCCTGGGGCTCAAAACTAAAAAAGTTAAGGTCGCGCATAGCGAAGGGCAGTTCATTTTGCGTCAGGCTTACCTGGCTGGGCACGGTGCCGGGCTTAAAGTCGTCGTCGAGATAGCTGAAATAGCCCTCCGACATCACCATAAAGGCCTGTTCATTGGGCTTAAGCATCGCCTGCAGACGGTTAAAGGCTGCTTCTCCTAACAGGTTACGACCGATTAGGGGAGAATTCAGATAGGCGTAATAAACGGTGAAGTTATCATTAAAATCGGTATCGAAGGTGTCCGACGGATAATCGTCCAGGTCACTGCCCAACGCTTTCTCGAAGGTTTCGCGGCTGATTTGCCACTGTTTCAGGTAACCTTTGTCAAGCAGTTCAGAGGTTGAAAGCGGTTGGTAGTTATTCTGTTTCGCCGTGGCCGCCGGCGCACTGGCAAAACCGGTGAGTTTGTTTCTGGCAACTTGCAGAGCCGAGAGTAACACCGTATCGCTCATTACAATTACCGATACGGTCGCTTTGGTAACACCGTCTACATGGACGGTATTGTCGTTGGGGTTGGTGTCGTTGCTCGCGCTGTCGACGATAACGCGGTTAGACACGTTCTGACCAATGTACTGGTCGAGAAACTGCCGCATGGGCTCAGGACCCAGACCGTGTAAGAAAATGGGTTCGTGATGATGAAGAATATCGATGCCGACAATATTGCCTTCCACATCGATGCCAATAAGCAGGTTAATTCGGTCACCGGAGAATCCGGGGAGCTCTACCAGATCGTTGCTTTGAAACGCGTAACCAAGCAATTCTTGTAACTGATAAACGGGATAGACGGGGTAGTCAGCTTGCTTGTCGCCAATCACGGTGGCTTTGGGGAACAGTTGTTGAATTCGCTCGGGAGTAATATTTTCATCAGCCCGGCTTTCAACAGTAATGCCTAAGCAGGTAAGTAACCAGATACCGAGAACAAATGCGAAACGTTTCATTGGGCTCCCTGCAGTGGGTGGGGCAAGTAGCGATGACTAAACTACCTGCCCCGAGGAGAAAAAACGCGACAAACCCGGTGGGACTATAACGGCTTGTCGCGGTGCCTCTTAACTACGAGGCAATTTGAACGTCCAGACAGTACCACCCTGGTTAATGTCTTTAACTTTCTTGGCAACTTCACCACCCCACAGAGGAACGGCGCCACCCCATCCAGATACGATGCTCAGGTATTGTTCACCATCCTGTTCCCAGGTAATAGGTGAGCCAACGATGCCTGAACCAGTATTGAACTTGTAAACCACTTCACCAGTTTTGGCGTTGAAGCCGTACAGGTAGCCTTCAGGTGTACCAGTAAATACCAGGTTACCTGCAGTGGCTAACACACCGCCCCACAGAGGCGCGTTGTTTTTGAATTCCCAAACAATTTCACCGGTTTTAGGGTCAACGGCTTTAAGTGAACCGATGTGGTCGTAGATAGGTTTGATAGTGAAACCAGAACCCATGTACGCAGCACCTTTTTTGTAGTTAACTGGCTCATTCCAGATGACCATGCCCCATTCGTTTGAAGGCACGTAGAACAGACCAGTGTCCTGGCTATAGGCCATAGGCATCCAGTTTTTACCACCTAAGAATGAAGGTACGGCCCATACGGTTTTACCTTTTTTACCGTCTTCACTTTCAGCCGGGTTGCCAGGACGCATTGCTTCGTCGTAAATCGGACGACCATTTTTGTCCAGACCTTTGGCCCAGGTGATGCCGCTTACAAATGGGAAGCCACGAATGAAGTCGCCATTTTCACGGTTCAGAACATAGAAGAAGCCGTTACGGTCAGCCGTTGCTGCTGCTTTTACGGTTTTGCCACGATCTTTGTAGTCAAACGCGATTAATTCGTTAACACCGTCGAAATCCCAACCATCGTGTGGTGTGGTCTGGAAGTGCCATACGATCTTACCGGTGTCAGGGTCGATAGCCAGACGCGAAGAGCTGTACAGGTTATCACCAGGACGTAAGTGAGAGTTCCACGGCGCAGGGTTACCAGTACCCATAAAGATCAGGTCCTGATCCGGGTCGTAAGTGCCGCCTAACCAGGTTGCTGCACCACCGGTTTTCCACAGGTCGCCAGTCCAGGTTTTGTTTGCTTCACCACCAGTGATGCCGTTTTCTTTACCGTTCAGGTAACCCATGTGACCTTCAACAGTAGGGCGCGACCATACCAGTTCACCGGTTACTGCATCACGGGCTTCAACTTTACCCACGATACCGAATTCACCACCGGAAATACCGGTTACTACCATGCCTTTAACAATCATAGGCGCAGCAGTAAATGAATAACCCGCCTTGTAATCGCCCAGAGTTTTGCGCCATCTTGGCTTACCGGTTTTCTGGTCAAGTGCTACCAGTTTGGCATCCAGAGTACCGAAGATAACTACGTCATCATATAACGCCGCACCACGGTTGATTACGTCACAGCAAGGCATAATACCGTCGGGTAAACGAGCTTCCCATTGCCATAATTCGTCACCGGTTTCTACGTCGATAGCGTAGATACGAGAGTAAGAAGCGGTAACGAACATAATGCCGTCTTTAACCAGTGGCTGTGATTCCTGACCACGTTGTTTCTCACCACCGAAAGAAAAGGCCCAAACCGGACTCAACTTCTTAACGTTGCTAGTGTTCATTGTGTCGATTGGACTAAAGCGCTGTCCACGTGGACCAAGGCCATAGCTGACCACGTCACCTGGGGTTGCCTGGTCATTGACGATATCTTTATCTGTCACTTTGGCCTGGGCCATGCCAGTCATAGCACCTAGTGACAGGGTTAAACAGAACGCAGAGCTGAGTAAGCGGCCTGAAACTCTTTTACTTTTCATCAGATTTCTCCAGTGTTTCAACGGGGTTTGGTACCCTTTGTTACAACGTCCGCGGCTTGTTCATCAAAAAGCATGCGACTGTTGAGTGTTGTTTTCGTCCACTAGGTGAGTATAGAACACCATACTTACCTAAGAGTCCTCAGAATTAGTATCAGTCATCATTTTGTTAACAACCATTAAACCTTGGGTTATCATTTTTAGTTCGTTGGTAGTAATACTTCGCTGAAGGGCTTATATCTCGTGGCTTTGGCGGTGTATGAGAGGAGCGATAAATAATAAAAAAGGCCGAATTTTAAAGTGAAAAATAGCGGCCTTTCGAAATCTTGTAAAAAAAATGTAATGCTTATTCGGTGCGATGGTAATCGGGGATTTCGTAGCTCAGGCCGTACTCTAAAAACAGTGCTTCCATTTCGCCGTTTTTAATCATCGGTTCGGTGATTGCCTGGATTGCATAAGCCAGCTCCCGATAATCTGTCTTAACTGCCATGCCAATATCCCAAGACTTAATGCTCATAGCGGCCAGGCCGTCAGCACTGATGTCATATTGCTCGGGAAGCGGTGCAAATTCGGTTTTGTTAACGTCTCCCGAGGTACTCATGCCCCATTGCAACTGACCTTTCATTCCGGCCACTGCAGCCACTTTACCTTCCTGCAGCAGTTTGATGCCGTCAAAAACCGAGTCCACATGAACCAGCTTGTCACGCAGGCGGCCACCAAGGGTTGCACCGAGAAAGAAACTGGGTAGTGAATCAAGCTCTACGGCAACCGGTTCGTACTGGAATATGGCCAGGGTGCGAATATCATTGGTTTTTTCGTGGTCACGCAATAGTGCCCAGCTTTCCTGTTGATAGGGGCCGAACATCACTACCAGGTCATTCTTGGGCAAGCCGTAACCGTCAATGGCGTAGGCAAATTTACGATCGTAAGGCACCCGGAGCATTAAGTCGGCTTTCTGGCGGGTAATGATATGTCCTTTCCAGATCGCGTTGCGCAGGTCATCCTCGAGGTTTTCATCAGCGTTGATCCACATCCACTTTAGATCAACGCCCAGTCCCGCCGCTATGCGTTTACCTACCTCAATATCTACACCGGCAGGTTCGCCGTCCTTGAGATAGGAGTACGGGGGGAAGTTGTTGTAGACAGCAATGGTTATCTGGCCTTGCTCAAGAATATCCTCATAACTTTTAGCCATAACAGACGTGGCTATTAAACTACAAATCAGAAGAACAACTCTTACTACCATTACTGCCCCTTAACTATGTCTTGATCAGGTATGCGGCTTACTCTGGCACGCCGCGAGTTTCGATGTACGCTTTGATTGCCCACATTGCTTCCTGAGAAAGAATACCTTCAAACGGAGGCATGTAAACACGGCCATCAACTACCGCACCGTTACGGATACGTGTCATAAACCAACCGTCGGCTTCTTCCTGGCTGAAGAATTCAAACTCATCGTTTAGTTTACGCAGATCAGGCGTGATTCCGCCAGAGATAACTTCCAGACCGTGACAACGGGCACAATTCTGGTTGTAAGCTGAGTCACCGATTTTAATCGCCAGCTCATTGCCAGTGTAAGGGTTAGTCTTCAGCCACTCATCACCTAATTGTGGTAATTCACTGGTATCTACTGCTTGCGGCGTTACATCACCGTGAGCCATTGCATTAGCGGTTACCAGGGTCAGTACCGCCAGCATCGCGCTGCGCAAAATAGTTAAATACATCTTCATCTCGGTTTCTCCAAAAGCTGCCACATTGAGTTGTCATGCCGTTAAATGTTGCAGGAAAGTAAAAATAGTCATCAATAAGTTTTCATGTCTACAACAAAGCACAGGGTGAAAGTTAGGAGATCTGGGGTTTCCTTCCAATTGTACTTAGGTAGTAAACCTTTCATCCTTTTTGCTCATTTCAACTGTGTACAATCATGCTCTACTATTGCACCATAAGGTTAAAAAAGGGTTTTGTTTTTGAACATAAAAAAACGGATAAATTACAAATTTTACACCTGTTTAACGCGATTTTTGCAGCATGTTCGCGTCCTGACCGCGCTTGTTGTAGGTGGGGTTTTGATGCCTGCAGTGGCTAATGCCAAGGCACTAAATATAGATGTGATTTATGTTCAGCAATCATCAAACCAGGCTGCGCAGCCCTTATTACTTAAAAAAACGCCCGACAATCTCACCATCGCTGGTGCGGAACTGGCCATAAAAGACAGCAATACCACGGGACGTTTTTTAAAGCATCAATACAGCCTTTCTGGTGTAACCGGCGATAACAGCGAGGAAATTGTAGCGGCCCTTAAGCAACGTCTGAACGGACAGCCGGCTATCCTCCTCACAGACCTGCCCACGACTACGCTGAAAGTAGTAGCTGATTTAGCACTCGCCAACGGCAGTGTGATCATAAATGCCGGTGAAGCCGACAATAATTTACGTGTATCTCAGTGCCGTGGTGGGCTGTTACACACTTTGGCGAGTCGCGCGATGTTAACCGATGCCATGGCCCAGTTCTTTATGGCCAGACGCTGGCGGGAGTGGTTTGTGATCAGTGGTGGATCTGACACCGACAAAGCCTATGCTGAGTCAATTAACCGGTCAGCCAAACGCTTTGGTGCAAAGATAACCGAGCAGAAAACCTGGAGCTTCGATACCGATTTGCGCCGTAGTGCTCAGCGCGAGGTGCCGCTATTCACTCAGGGCGAAGATTATGATGTTGTGCTGGTGGCCGATGAGTCTGATTTGTTCGGCAACTATATTCCGAACAATACCTGGTTACCCAGACCGGTTTCGGGCACCCATGGGTTAACCCCAACAACCTGGCACTGGGCCCTTGAGCAGTGGGGCGCTACCCAGTTACAAAACCGTTTTTACGAACAATTTGGGCGCGAAATGCTCGACAAAGATTATGCAGGATGGCTGGCAGTGCGGAGTATCAGTGAAGCGGTTACCCGCACCCAATCCAATGACCCTAAAGCCCTTTACTCGTATCTGATGAGCAATGATTTTGAGCTGGCCGCGTTTAAGGGCCGCAAGCTGAGCTTTCGGCCCTGGAACGGCCAGTTGCGGCAACCGATTCCATTGGTGCACCCGAAAGGTTTGACCTCTCTGTCGCCGCAGGAAGGGTATCTTCACCCAAGCACTGACTTAGATACGCTGGGATTCGACAAGCCAGAATCACGCTGTGATATGGCTTACTAAAAGGTGGTAGAAGTATGCGTTTATTAGTTTTAGCAGCCGGCTTGTTAACGGCACTGGTGAGTCAGGCTGAGGTGGCTTACGTTTCCAATGAAAAGAGCGATACGTTAACCCTCATCGATGTGGATAAACTGGAAGTCATCGATACGCTGGACGTAGGAATGCGCCCCCGAGGCATTATCTTCAGCCAGGATTATAAATACCTGTATATTTGCGCCAGCGAATCCGATGCCGTGCAGGTCATGGATCTTGCGACCCACAAAATCATACATAACCTGCCATCCGGCGAAGACCCTGAGCAGTTTGCCTTGCATCCGAATAACCGTCATTTGTATATCGCGAATGAAGACAGCGCAGTGGTTACCGTTGTCGATACCGTAGACCGTACCGTTATCGCGCAAATTGATGTGGGCATAGAACCGGAAGGTATGGCGGTTAGCCCTGACGGAAAGTGGGTCATCAACACTTCGGAAACCACCAATATGCTGCACTGGATCGACGCCAGTACTCACGAGTTGGTGGACAATACCCTGGTCGATCAGCGTCCGCGCCATGTTGAATTCAGCAAGTCTGGCGAAAAAGTCTGGGCGTCGGCTGAAATTGGCGGCACGGTGGATGTGATCGACACTGCTTCCCGTAAACTGATTAAGAAAATCGGGTTCAAAATTCCTGGTGTACACGGTGATAAAATTCAGCCGGTAGGCATTAAACTTACCGATGATGGTAAATATGCCTTTGTAGCGCTTGGTCCGGCAAACCATGTGGCGGTAATAGATGCCAGCACCTATGAAGTGCTCGACTATCTGCTGGTAGGTCGTCGCGTATGGCAGTTAGCTTTTGCTAAAGAACAGTCTTTATTGCTCACCACGAATGGTGTTAGCGGCGATGTGTCGGTGATTGATGTGGATGATCTGAAAGTGATTAAAACGATTAAAGCCGGCCGCTATCCATGGGGCGTTGTGGTTAAACCATGAGTGATCCGGTATTAGCTGTAGAGCAATTAGGGTTTAGTTACGGGGCCAAACAGGCGCTGTCTGAGGTGACATTTTCGCTCTCAGCGGGGTCTTATTATGCATTGCTTGGGCCTAATGGTGCGGGCAAGAGCACGCTGTTCTCGATTCTTTGTCAGTTATTGCAGCCACAATCCGGTAGCGTAACGGTAAACGGCATCAGTGCCGCGAAAAAGCCACGGCAGGTGTTAAAGCAAGTTGGCATGGTGTTTCAGCAACCCACCCTGGATTTGGATTTAAGCGTAGAGCAGAACCTGGCCTATCACGCCAGTCTGCACGGCTTATCAAACGCCTATACAAAACAGCGTATTAATGAAGAGTTGCAGCGTTTTGCGTTGAGCGAACGACGCAAAGATAAAGTCCGCTCGCTTAATGGTGGTCACCGCCGCCGGGTGGAGATCGCTCGTGCGCTGCTGCATCAACCGGCTATTTTGTTATTGGATGAGGCCACCGTGGGCCTGGATCAGTCCACCCGTGACACCATTAATGAGCACCTGCGACAGTTGTGCAGCGACTCGGGTATCACGATTTTGTCGTCGACCCACCTGATCGACGAAATACGACCAAATGACGAACTGATTGTGCTGATCAAAGGCCAGATTCAACTGCAGCAACGTTGTGAAGAAGCCATGCAGGCTCTGCAACTAGACTCGGTGCAGGCGCTTTACCGACACTTTCACCAGCAGGGGGAGCAATAAATGTACTGGACCTGCTTTGTTGGTGTTTTAAAACGGGAACTGCTGAGATTCTGGCAACAGCGCTCGCGACTGATTAGTGCACTGGTGCGCCCTTTATTGTGGCTGGTGGTGTTTGCGGCAGGCTTTCGTGCCGCGCTGGGGGTAGCGATTATTCCGCCCTATGAAACCTACATCACTTATGAAGTTTATATTATTCCTGGCCTGGCCGGCGTGATCATGCTGTTTAACGGCATGCAGAGCTCACTTTCTATGGTTTACGATCGGGAAATGGGCAGTATGAAGGTGCTTCTCACCAGCCCCATGCCACGACCGTTTTTGCTGGTCAGTAAGCTGTTGGCCGGTGCCTGTATTTCCCTGTTGCAGGTGTATGCCTTTTTCGCCATCGCCTGGCTGCTGGAGGTGGAAGCTGAACCAATTGGTTATCTGCTGGTCATTCCGGCTTTACTGCTCACCGCTTTGTTACTGGGAGCGCTAGGATTATTGTTGTCGTCTTTTATTAAGCAATTGGAAAACTTCGCAGGGGTAATGAACTTTGTAGTATTTCCGATGTTTTTCCTTTCTTCAGCGCTATACCCGCTGTGGAAAATGCGCGAGTCGAGCGAATGGTTGTACTGGATATGCCAGTTCAATCCATTTACTCATGCGGTAGAGCTAATTCGTTTTGCGCTTTATGGCCAGTTTAATGGGCAGGCAGCCCTCATAACCGGTGTTTGTACGCTGATTTTTACCAGTCTTGCTATTTGGGGTTACGATCCTAAACGTGGCATGGTGAAACGTAAGGTGGGCGGGTAGCTCGCAGATTTAACAAACGGATGGATTATCCTGATAGCCGCGTTAAATAAAGGCTAGCTGAATGACAGTACATCCACTAATATAACTTACAGAGCATTAACAGGGTGATAAAAATGGTAGAAATTCTCGTTGCGGACGACCATCCCTTATTCCAATATGCAATCACCGATTTCGTTGAGCGTAATATTCCGGACACTAAGACCATCAGTTGTATCGACCTTGAAGAAGCACTCAATACAGCCGAAGAAAACCCTAACATTGATTTGGTGTTACTCGACCTGAATATGCCAGGCATGGATGGCCTTAACGGTATCGTGCGTTTTCGTAATCAGTTCCCTGAAATTCCCATTGTTATTGTGTCGGCAGAAGAAGATAAAAACGTCGTGCTGCAGGCATTTACCTATGGCGCGGTAGGGTTTATCACCAAGTCTTCCAGCTGTGAGCAGATTGTTGGTGCGCTCCAGCAGATACTCTCCGGTCAGGTGTACCTGCCGCCGGATATCATCCGCAATGGCGGTAGCAGCAAGCCCAAGGAAGATTCGGCTCAACAGCAAATCGATCCTAAGCTGATTGGCGCTTTAACCCGCCGCCAGTTACTGGTGTTTGAGTGTATCGCCAAAGGGAAGTCTAACAAGCAGATTGCCTATGAACTGAATATCGCTGAAACCACAGTAAAAGCGCACGTGTCGGCCATCCTCACAAAGCTGAATGTCCATAACCGCATCCAGGCAGCGCTGTGTGCCGCCAGTATCGATTTTAACCAGTATCTGATGCGCAACTAGCTGTTAGCGACTGATAGTGCTTAGTAAGCCATGGGTATCCTGTTGCCCATGGTGTGCTCGATGCTCCTTACTACCAACTTCCCACCTGTGACGTGGTCTTTTATTGCAAGTGCTTTAAAAAACACTGAAGATTAAGTATTGTTTTGGCCTCGCCCGCTAGCTTTGCAAAGGTTGATATGGATATCGAAGTCACCAGACCAAAACAATTCACTGATTTTACCCGCAGTTATCGGTTGCTTGCCGATGGCAAAGAAGTGGCGTTAATCGAACGCGGTACCATACATAGGGTTACTCTGCCGGCCGACAGTAAAATACTCACGGCCTGCATTGACTGGTGTTACAGCCCGGAATTTGCCGTGAGTGATATTCAGGATAGCCGCATCATAGTCAAAAACGCATTCGCCTCTAACCCACTTAAAGCGCTTTTACTTCCGCTTTATTACGTGACGTTTGGTAAACATAAGTATCTTAAAATAGAATCTTAATGCCTACGCTTATGGACTGTCGTTTTGTAGGACAAGGAGAAATCAATGCAAGACCATCAGCAAGTTCAGTTGAAGCTCGTGTTCCTATGACGTATTAGTTTTTCCAGAATTAGACGTCACTTCAAGTAAAGCCCCATAATAAGAGGTTAGCCGTTGTAGAGTTTATTATGTTCAAAGTGATAGAATAGTATCACTTTGGTATTCCTTTGGTGCGGCTCTCATGAAAGTAGAACTAGTTACATCACTTAAACGCCAGGCAACTAAGATCCTTGCCGATCTTCATGACACTAAAGAACCAGTGCTAATTACCGAGCATGGTAAGCCATCCGCGTATCTGGTTGATGTCGATGATTATGAGTTTATGCAAAATCGATTGGTTATCCTTGAGGGGATCGCGCGAGGTGAACGCGCACTAGCTGACGGTAAAGCGGTAAGTCATGATGAAGCCAAAGACAAAATGTCAAAATGGCTGAAATAATCTGGACTGAGTCCGCGTTATCTGACCTTAATGATATCGCTGAATATATCGCACTAGAAAATATTGTTGCGGCAAGGCAGTTAGTACAAACGATCTTCTCCAAAGTCGAACGCTTACAAACTTTCCCTGAATCAGGTCGTATTCCACCCGAACTAGAACATTTAATTTATCGTGAAGTTGTCGTGAATCCATGTCGTGTTTTCTATAAGCAAGATGGTGACAGCGTGTTTATTTTGTTTGTTATGCGCGGGGAGAGAGATTTACGTAAGTTCCTGTTGAATAAACAGTAACCTTTTGGAGTGAGGGCTAACAATCTGTTTAAGAGTAATTCGCAACGCGTGGCATTTTCACCATAGGCTGTGGTGTTTCAGGTAGTATGCGGTGGCGTTGGTATTGCGCTGCTCACACCCTCACAGGGAGATACGCTTATTTGACCTTCGGCTCAGTTAGGAAAGTTGTGATTACGTCTAGTCCTATGCGTTCGGTGGTAGTGCCCATGAACGGCAGACGTTGCCGGTATCGCGCATGACGATTTTAGTCGCGCAGAGGGCCCCCACTGGTTATGCTAAGCAAGCGATGATCATCAACACTTTGGAATTAGGATTAGCCAATGGCCACGGATTATTTATCACTGGAATGGCAGACGCTGCAAAACCAATTCGATAGCTATGAGAAATACAGTCTGCTCATTAAGCTGGTCGCTATTTTTACTACGTCTTTTGCCTTAGGGTTTGAATTTAACCTCTTTGTGCCGGTGTTAATGGTTGGGGTATTCTGGTTGCAGGACGGTATCTGGAAAACCTTTCAGGGGCGTTTTGAAAGCCGCTTGCTAATTGTTGAGGCGGCTTTAGCTGCCAATCACAATGAAACCGGCTGCCAGTTTAATCAGCAATATCAGCAAACCGCTAACAGCGGTGTGGGTCTGATTAAAGAGTACTTAAAACAGTGTCTCAGACCCACAGTAATGTATCCCTATGTTGTTTTGCTTGGTCTAACTCTGTCTAGTTTATGGTGGTAGTAAGTACCAACAACTAGGCTTTTGCATTGGACAACAGGTTAGATAACGCCAGCTTCATCTTATGAGGCTTCACGGGCTTGTTTAACAGCGAATAGCCCTTTTCCCTGACCATCTGGCGCAGCTCGTTGGTGTAGTTTGCCGTGATCATAATTACTGGTGGGTGCGGATCTAAATGCTGGTGAGTAATTTCCAACGCGTCAAAGCCGGTATCGCCATCGTCGAGGTGATAATCTGCGATGATCAGCTGTGGGTCCAGCTCGGTTAAGAACTCCGGTTCTTGCAATTCTTCCAGGGTTTGTACCGAGGTAATGTTGCAATTCCAGCTGCCCAGCACCGTTTCCATGCCTTTACAAATTTCATCGTCGTTATCGATAAGTAAAATTCGCGCCCCTTCGAGTTGATCGTTGAAGCGGTCGATTAACGGTGCTGGAGTCGGTTTAACCCGCTGGGCAAGCTTATCTGCATAGGGCAGGGTGATGCTGAAGCAGGAGCCTTTGCCCTCTACTGAACGAACATTAATGGTATGGTTCATCACACTGGCGAGCCGTTCTACAATGGCCAGGCCTAAACCGAGGCCTTTATCATGACGGCGTTTCTTGGCATCCAGGCGATTAAACTCGTGGAAGATTTCACTCAGTTTGTCCTGCGGGATACCAATACCGGTATCAAAAATCTGAATTTGTAAGCCTGCCTTGCGCCGCCTTACGCCTACTAAAATACTGCCTTCGTTGGTGTAGCGAATTGCGTTGCTGAGCAGGTTGCGCAGGATCCGCGCCAGCAGATAAGTATCTGAATGAACCAGTGTTTGAGTGGTCTTTACTCTCAGCCTGAGGCCTTTACCCTCTGCCTGAGGGGTAAACTCATTCACCATATTGGTAATTAAGTCGTCGATTTCAAAATCATCCAGAACCGGTTCAATCAATCCGGCCTCAAGCTTTGAAATATCTACCAGCGCACTGATTAGCGACTCGAGGTTTTCCAGTGAGTAGCTTAATGAACGAATAAGTTTCTGTGCTTCTTCGCCCAATGTCAGATCGTTTAAGGCATCGGCAAATAAACGAGCCGAGTTCATGGGTTGCAGTAAATCGTGGCTGGTGGCAGCGAGGAATTTTGATTTCGACTCATTGGCCTGGTCGGCTTCCCGTTTTGCCTCCAGCAGCTTAATTTCGGCCAGTTGCCGTTCTTCAATTTCGTTGCGTAACTGCAGGTTAATTTCAGAAATCTTTTTGGTGCGCTGATTAACCCGCTGCTCCATATAATCATAGGCATGCTTAAGGGCACGGGCGGTGCGGCGCTGCTCGGTAACATCCTGCTCCAGGGCAAAGAAACCAATGACGTTGCGCTGCTCGTCAAAGTGGGGAATATAGGTTTTATTCGAAATCCGCACGTTATCCGGATCGCGGCTGTGTTCGAGCTCAAAGTTTACGGCCTGACCAAGCATGGCGCGCGCAATATGGATGGTGAGTGTCTGATACTCTTTATGGCCAAGCACATCACTGAGGTGATGATTAATAATTTCGTCGCGTGAGCGGTTAAACCACTTTTCAAACTCGCGGTTGACGAATTCATAGCACAGATCTTTATTAACGTAGGAAATCAGTGCCGGCATAGCATCGGTGATCAGGCGGATACGCTGTTCACTCTCGCGCAGGGCAATCTGGTTGCGACTGCGTTCGGTAATATCGGCAAAGGTTATCAGTATACCGCCGCCTGGGATAAGGTTACGCCGAACCAGTAATACCAGATTGTCATCGAGCATCATCTCGACTTCAAGGAAGTCTTTATCGGGCGCTACATCAAACGAAATGGCGCTAAGCAGAGCTTTGGCAAACACGTTTTGTTGCATAAGTTCGGCAAACACATCACCACGCTTCACGCCGTCATCCGCCAGGCCTAACAGCTCGAAAAAGCGTTGGTTCCAGGTTTCGATTTGTCGTTCAGCGTTAATCAGCACAACGCCCTGGGTCATGTTTTCCAGGGTGGCTTTGAGTAGCTCTGCCTGCTCAGCCATGGCGGTCTCGTAGCGGACCTCCTCGGCTAATTTAATATTAGTAATATCGGTATACACCACCACCAGACAGTTATCGTTAGTTTTGCGTTCCTGCATCTGGATCCAGGTACCATCGCGCAATTTAAAGATAGTCTGGGCAATCGGGTCGGGATAGACGCCCACTTTTTTCTGCGCTTTTGCTTTATGATCAACCAGTACCAGCGAGGCCGCGGTAATTTCCTGAAAAGAGGTTTTGCCCAACTCGTAGGTAATATTGTGCTGTTGCCAGAACTCGGCGCAGCGGCTGTTTACCATTACCATTTTGCGGTCTGCATCGAACAGGGCGAAGGCGTCGGAAATACTCTCAATGGCGTCACGCAGACGCTGCCGATCCTGTTCGGCCTGGATTTGGCTTTTTTCTGTTTCCCGGCGGGCCAGTTCGAGCTGTTGGTTGGACTCCTCGAGACGATGCAGGGTCTGCTGCAGGCGGTAGGTGCGCTCTTTTACTTTGTCGGCGAGCATCGCCGCATCTTCGAACGACTGGTAAGCATCACTGTGGTTGCCCCAGCCCATTTCTACCCGGCGCATCAGCACACGGTTTATTTTCTGCAGCTTCTCGTTTTCGTAGCGCAGCCGTTCGAGCTCATCTTCGCCGGCTATTTCCGGCGACTCAACGGCTACTTCAGGCGTCAGTGGACTTGAGGTCGGTTTCAATGGGCGCTCCAATCGCTACGCCAGTAAAAGTATGGTTCAAGTGTAACCCATTTATTTGCTCACCGTAGGTATTAAATCCGATCATATGATTGGCACGGTAAAGCTCTGACATGGCATCTTCCAACTGGTATTTATCGATTTCAGCGCGGCGGTGAGTACAGTCAAACCCAATGAGTAAATCAATCTCGCCTACGTTGCGGCGAATATCATTAAGGATCATGGTGGAGTGAGCATGCAGCCCGCTCGACTTCATCTTGGTCAGCACAATCCCGGCGTCAATGGCGCAGAAAAAAGTCAGGCTTAAATCATCGTTCACCTGCTGGATGCTGCGGATATACAGGTGGTCGCCAATTTGCACTGCCAGAGGGTGCATGGCGAAAACTTCTGAGGTTAGTTCCTCGAGCTTTAAGCCGTTTATGCGGCAATACTCCAGCGCAGCCGGTTCGGCATTAAACTCTTCCACCACCCGTTGTCCCGGTGCGGTTTGGGTAACCACCAGCTTGTCGTTTTCGGGCGCTAAATGATGGTGGCTGAATACATCAAAATAACAGTTGGTATTAATCAGCATAAAAACTGCTGCGCTACTGTAAAAGCGACCGTTGCAATAAATCTGGGTATCGACAAAGTGCTGATCATCCCCGGCTGATCCGCCTACCAGCGGAATATCCTGCATACTCATATTGAGTACATCGATAACCAGCTCTTCCCGAATAGATAAGCCATCCAGTAAGGTCATGCCGAAAGAATGTTGTTCTACCGGTCCGGGGGATACGGCTTTGCTGCGCAGCTTGTCGAGCATGGAGTTAACCAGCACGTCGGCATCGCGCTCCGAAAAAGCCGCCAGATTTTCGATCAGCACGGTTTCTACGGCGAAGTGCTGTTTACTGAGGGCAAAGGCGCAGATGGAGTGCTTGCGGCAACCATCGGGCGTTATTTCGCCGGCAGAAGTACAGCCAATTACCGGGATGTCGCCAAAATAGCGGTTTAATTCTTTCGACAGTTGTTCCAGCGGATACCGGGTACAACAATAAAAAACGACACATGCTGCTTCACATGGCGCCAGTGCATTGTAGATGTCCCGTGCTGCAATGACAGGGTCAAGACTTTCCGATCCGGCTCTGGCCACAGAAGGTGAGTCGAAAACTTCAACGGTTTGACTAATTTGTTGCGACAGCATGGATACTCCCTAAACTCGGGTGACTGGTTGCATTACGCTGTGCCAAAGGGCTGAGATACCAATTCACCGCTGTCGATTCTATATAATTCACAATTGTTTAACAAGATTAGCAAGAGTGATTTACGCACAAAACTCGGCCATTAGTAGCATAAATTGGGCCGTTGGTCATACAACTAACGATCAGGCCGGATCAGCTAACGACTGTTTAAAACGTTCGGCGAGGGCTAAAAGTTCATTTTCGAGAGGATTACGGGGGCGTTGTGAGGTTAAGCGGACATCTTCCAGCACCTGCATAGGATGACTACTGAGTAGCAGGATACGGTCAGATAAGGTGAGTGCTTCAGTTATATCATGGGTCACATAAACTACGGTAGTCCGGCGTTTTTGCCACAGTTCACTGAGCAGTTGTCTGAGCGAGTCGGCGGCGGGAATGTCCAGCGACGAAAAAGGTTCATCCATTAGCAGAATATCCGGCTCACAGGCAAACGCCCGGGCCAGCGCTGCCCGTTTCAGCATACCGCCTGAAAGTTGGGCTGGATACTGATATTCGGCGCCGCTTAAACCCACCAGACTGAGCCAGTGTAAAGCGCTGGAGCGGCGCTGTGATGTGCTGCCGTCACATACCAACATCACGTTTTCGCAAATGCTCAGCCAGGGCATCAACCTGGGTTCCTGGAACATCAGCGACACCCTGGCCGTTTTGCCGTCTGGTTTGCTGAGGCGAATCTCACCCTCAAAGTCGTTGTCGAGGCCGGCAATCAGGTTGAGCAGTGTGCTTTTACCCGCCCCTGATGGACCGAGCAGGGTGACAAACTCCCCGTTGCTAAGAGTCAGGCCGAGGTTGCGAATAACGGCGGTGGCAATCCCCGCGTCGTTTACAAATGCCTTGTTGATAATATCTACTGTGTAAGTCATCGCCACTTCAGTACCCGCCGTTCCCAGGGGCGTAAAACGCCGGCTTCCAGGGCAAAAATAATACAGGCAAAGGCCAGTGTATAAGCCAGTACACTGGTAATATCAAAATACTGAAAGAATAACGAAAGCTGAAAACCCACGCCATCACTACAGCCGAGAAGTTCTACCACCAGGACAATCTTCCAGACCAGTGCCAGGCCCCCGCGAGCGGCGGCCAGGAAATAAGGATAAAGCTGGGGCAAGTACACTTTTACCATCGTTCTGGCTGCGGGAACCTGGTAGGCCCTGGCCACATCCAGCAAACGTTTATCAATGGCTCTGGCACCTTCGCGCATAGTGACGGCGATATTGGGGGTTTTATTCACTATTACGGCTATCAGTGCGGCCGTTTCATTTAAGCCAAACCAGATAAAACATAAAATGATGGTAACCAGTGCCGGTACATTCAGCGCCAGGGTGACCAGGCTGTCGAGCCATAAATCCAGACGTTTAAAGTGCCCCATCAATAACCCCAGCAAACTGCCAAGCAGCATAGCGAATAAAAAGCTGATAGCTATACGCCGCAATGTAATGGCCAGGTGATGGGGTAACTCGCCACTGTTAATATGTTCAAGCAGGTTAGTGAGCACTGCCAATGGGGCTGGCAGCAGATCAGGCTTCAGAAGCATCACTGCGGCTTGCCAAAGCAGCATAAACACCACCATCGACAGCACACGAGTCAGGGCCGGATGATTATGCATTGCTGTCTAATGCTCGCCTAAAGCCGGACTTTGCCAGAACAGACTCTGTGGCAGACTTTCCAGTGAACCGGTTACGCGGGTGGTCCCTTCGTTTTGCTTAAGCACCCTGAATAACTTTTGCAAATCGGTAGTGATATTTTCATCGAAGCGGGTTGGGATGCCTCTTCGGTAGTGTTCAATGAGTACAGGGCGGGCACCCTCTGAATACTTGTTGGTAAACGACGGAATTAGTTGCCACACGTTATCGTCGGTATCCATTAGCGCGCGGGTGTCGAAAGACATCGCAAAGAACTGATCGATCAGTGCTTTGTTGCGGCTTGCCCAGTCTTGCTTAAAGAGCCAGCCGATAACTGGTACCTCGGCACCAATTTGCCAGCTGGCGAGTACTTCGTCCATGGTCAGCAGTGAGCGCTTGTTGTGAGTTTTCAGTTCTGCGGCGTAATGCCAGAAGTTAACTACAGCGTCGAGCTGGTCGCGCAGCATTAGCTGATTAAGCATAGGCGGAGCGGCAAATTTGATAGTCGCCTGTTGGTCCAGGTCGAAGTTAAAATGTTGCTTCGCATAGGCACTGTACAACAGCCAGTTTTTGTTGCCTTTACCGCCCGCAAAGCCGATGGTTTTACCTTGTAGATCACCCATGTCTGAAGCATTGGCTTTGGCATCAACAACCAGTTCGCCGGCAGCCGTGGAATAGGGATAAAAATGATACAGTCGCCCTTCATCGAACTGCCGTGCTGCCCATAACCAGTCGCCCACAATCATGTCTACGGCGCCGCCTTGCAAAGCAACCGAAAGGGCCTGGGGCGAGCCTAATGCCACCCGGGTTAATTTAAAACCGTATTGTTCAGGAAGTTGTTTGGCTTCTGCCAGGTCCAGCTCCCAGTTGAGGGTGCCATACTTCAGTACACCAACCCGGATTTCCGGAAGATCAGCAGCTCTTGCGCCCGACGTCAGCGCGCTGCACCACAGGATGACACTACACAGTACAACTCTAATCATCATGTCTTTTTGGGAGCTATTCAGCGGTTGTTGGGTCGATCATCGTTTTGACCTGATTAATTTGGTTGGCCGGAATGCCCATTTGTTCAGCATGGTCGAGGATGGCCTGTTTATCAGGTGAAATGTAAACACAGTAAATTTTGTTGTCGGTGACGTAGCTTTCCACCCATTGAATATGCGGGCCGGCATCACGTAACACACAGCAGGATTGCTGTGACGTATTTTGTAGTTGTTCAGCGCTAAGTTCACCAGCACCGGGGATTTCGCGTTCGATAATAAATTTTGGCATGGCAGACAAATCCTTCTTTTTATTGACTATAGGGTACAGAAAGGAAAAAGGTCCCCGCAGATGCGGGAACCTCGCTTACGCCAGTTATGGCAACGCTTTTAGAAAAAGCCCAGTGGGTTGATGTCGTAGCTGGTCAGCAGGTTTTTGGTTTGCTGATAGTGGTCGAGCATCATTTTGTGGTTTTCACGGCCCACACCTGATTTCTTATAACCACCAAACGCTGCGTGAGCAGGGTACGCATGGTAGCAGTTCATCCATACACGACCGGCTTCGATGCCACGGCCCATACGGTATGCAAGGTTAGTATCACGAGTCCATACACCGGCACCCAGACCGAACTCAGTATTGTTGGCAATTGCCAGCGCTTCTGCTTCGTCTTTAAAGGTGGTCACACCGACTACCGGTCCAAAAATTTCTTCCTGGAATACGCGCATGTCGTTGTTACCTTTCAGCAGTGTTGGCTGCACATAGAAACCATTGCTGAAGCCTTCTACATTGGCAGGACCGCCACCGATAAGTACTTCGGCGCCTTCTTTCTTACCAAGCTCAAGGTAGCTAAGAATTTTTTCGTACTGTTGAGCAGACGCTTGTGCACCTACCTGAGTATCGGTATCCAGTGGGTTACCACGTTTGATTTGTTGCGTACGAGCGATAACCAGAGAAATAAAGTCATCGTACATATCTTCCTGAATCAGTGCGCGTGAAGGACAAGTACAAACTTCACCCTGGTTAAAGAAGGCTAATACAGTCCCTTCAACACACTTGCTCAGGAACTCATCTTCGTGCTTCATCACATCGCTGAAGTAGATGTTGGGTGATTTACCACCCAGTTCCACGGTAGAAGGAATGATATTGTCAGCAGCACATTTTAAGATGTGTGCACCAACCGGCGTAGAACCTGTGAAGGCTATCTTAGCAATACGCTTGCTGGTAGCCAGTGCTTCACCGGCTTCTCTGCCTAAACCGTTTACCACGTTCAGTACGCCCGGCGGTAACAGGTCACCGATGATTTCCATCAGTACCAGAATAGACGCAGGTGTCTGCTCAGCTGGCTTCAGAACAATACAGTTACCGGCAGCTAAAGCCGGTGCCAGTTTCCAGGCGGCCATTAACAGCGGGAAGTTCCATGGGATGATTTGACCCACTACACCCAGCGGCTCATGGAAGTGATAGGCAATGGTGTTTTGGTCGATTTCACTGATGCCACCTTCCTGTGCACGGATACAGCCGGCAAAGTAACGGAAGTGGTCAGCGGCCAGTGGAATATCGGCATTCAGCGTTTCGCGCACGGCTTTACCGTTATCCCAGGTTTCGGCAACAGCCAAAGCTTCCAGGTTGGCTTCAATGCGGTCTGCGATTTTTAAAATCAGATTAGAACGCTGGGTTACTGATGTTTTGCCCCAAGCCGCTTTTGCTTTGTGGGCGGCATCTAATGCTAACTCAATGTCTTCTGCGGTCGAGCGAGGAATTTCGCAGAATACTTCGTTGTTAACAGGTGAAATGTTTTCGAAATACTGACCTTTAACGGGAGCAACCCACTCGCCGCCAATATAGTTGCCGTATTTTGATTTAAATGAGACGACAGAATTTTCTGTTCCAGGTGCTGCATAGATCATGTTGCTTACTCCGGTAATCAATTATAAAAGCGTTGCCAGATTGTCGGTTTTTAGGGAGATAACCTGTATCTCCCTGACCGGCACCGACTGCCGTAAGACAAGACTGTTTTCTGGCAAGGAAACAGTCAGTTACTAAAAGTTTACGATGGCACCGACAGCAACGGTTTGGGCTTCTTCCTGACCCAGAATGCCCGAGAACTCACTGGTAGAATATTCCACTGCAAAGGTCACGTTGCTGTTGTAGCCGTAGAACCAGGCAGCCTGCATACCTTCATGACCGATGTAGTCACTGTCTTCAATTTCGTTTTCGCCGTAAGACAGAACAAAACGGTTAGCATCCAGCTTGTAAGATGCCTGCAGGATATAGCCCTCGCTGTCCAGTTCGTTATAAGTGGTTGGGTCATACATGGTGACCGGTGCTAAACCCAGTGCTGCTTCTGTGGGGCCTAACAGAATGCCGATACCTTCACCGCTGTAGCCTGATGCGTGCAGTGATAAACCACCAAAGCCTACTTTTACACCGTATGAAGC
>NZ_CAJXQY010000035.1 GCF_913058315.1 uncultured Alteromonas sp.
CAAGAATAATGTTCAGCACCGCGGTAGAAGACATTCGTTGCGGGGTATAAGAGGCATAAAGCATATGCCAGTACCCGCAAAAGTGGAGCACCATGACGACAAATAAAGCAGACCAAAGAGCAAATTTGCCTGGTATGGAACGTTTCAGGTTGGTAGTTAGCCCCACCAGCAACAGAGCACCGTAGGGAATGACTCTGAATCCTGCGGCAAATAGCAGACTGTCGACAGTTAAATACCGCGCAACCTTAGTAAAACCTTCTGCTACTCCGTAGTCGCCAACAAATACAGCCAATACCCAGTCCACCAGTATTTCATTAATAACAACGAAGGCGGTAATTAACCCTATCCAGAAACTTTTACCCATCATTCAATCCTTGTTAAGTTCATCGCTTGAATATCGATGTAGAGTAAGTAGCCATCAGGCTACTTACTCAGCTTCTGGAACGAAAGTGGCTGCCTGACTGGTGGTTGACTGAGTAGTGACACTCTCGGATTTCACCTCAGCACAATCCCGCACGTTCTTTTGCACAGTGATAGCGGCAAACATACTCAATACAAAGGCCATTCCGAAAAAGCCCTTTTCACTAAGTGCCAGTTCTGCGTTGTACAACCCCACCATTAACAGGGCAATGGCAGCCACCGTTGCTACACCACAAGCAATAAAGTATGCCCGGGTCACTTCGATTCCAGCCATTTTATCGCGGATGGTTTTCTGTAAAGACACCACAGCGAATAATCCCAGTAGCATGACGGTCAGGTAATAGCCTTTTTCATTAAGCTGCATGTAAGCGTTAAATAAGCCAATCAGGTAACTGGCAACTCCAATCATAAGCGCTGCTACTGCAGCAATCCGAAAAGCTTTGGTGGGTGCATTTGTCATTGTCTGAGTTGAAATTTCCATGTCGATATCCTCGGTTAAATGGCTTGCGTGCGGCCGTTGGCATACAGCACAACAGCCTGTTGAGATAAGTTAAACTGCGCTAAGTAGTGGCCAATAGTGGTAAAGGTGGCCGTGCGAACGCGCCCTTTGTGATCAGAAGTGGTTACCCCATCTGTCACCATACTGCCCACCGCCAGTTTTAGCGGGCTGATATGCACTCGCTGCGGTTTAAAATAGGCGGCATTATTGGCCTTGATTCGCTGTTTATCTTCGGTTTGATACAGGGCCGCCTGCAACATATCCAGGGTGAACTCAGTACAATTCTGGCGCTCGCTGTTAAAGGGGTTGGCCACCACCGAATAACGGGGGTTATGCAAACCAAGGTGCTTTTGTTCGCTGATCAGTGCAATGAGCCGTTCCTGCACCGCCGGGGTTGGTATTACAATTCCGGCTTTAAGCGTTTGTGCGCCCCAGAAGAAATCCACCGGATAATCTACGATAATATCACTGCGACCCGGGTCGTCCGCTCGCTGATAGAGATTATGAATAGCGTAGCCATACTCAGTGGTTCCATCGTCGAGGGTAATAGCCGAATAAACGGCTACCGCGGTATGAGTAAAGTGGATGCCTTTTGGCAATTCCTTTTCCGGGCGTCCCACCCGGCCGATAATAAAAGCGTGAGCCTGATGTGCTGCCGCATATCGCTCTACCTGCTTGGCAAAGTCAATGATCTGTTCAGGTTGAAACACCGACTTTGACGGTGCCTGACTGCCGGCCTGGGCACCGGCAGTCAGTAAAATCAATAGTACTGCAATAATGACTCGCATAATCTGCTCCTTGTCGGGCTAATGCTTAGTGATTGACCGTTTGTTCAACAACGATTTCAGAGGGAGGTGGATCGCGGGTGATCACGCGGGTAGTGATAGTTAGCGGTTTGGTATTTCGCTCGTGTCTGGCGTGCAGCGCCTTGACCGACTGATGCGTAGAATCTGCCACGGCTACCACACTCAGGCCGGTAATAATAACCGGTGCAGCCACTACCGCGCTGGCTACTGAAGCGGTTGTTGAAACCCCTTCCACACTGGCCAGCACACTGTGCTTGCTAGCCTGGCCGCTGTGATCAACGGAGTCAGCAGCCATAGCTCCCTGAGCAACAACGGCGCTGGTCAGTAAAGCGATGATTAATTTTTTCATTGTCATAGTCCTTCATTGGTTGGTTCCCCTTCAAGCTAGTCCCTGGTAGAAAATAAGTAAACTCAATTTGAATATGTAGTATATTACTACACCAAAGGTATCGGATTTTAATACTATGAGTCAGATTAAGCAGGTAACACAGCGATTAAAACAATTGCTAAAAGAACAGGGAATGACCTACAAATCCTTGTCTGAACAGTTGCAGTTAAGCGAGGCAAGTGTAAAACGGTGTTTCTCGCAACAGAGTTTTACCCTGGAGCGCCTGGAGCAGGTTTGTGAAGCTCTGGGGCTAACCCTGAGTGATGTGTTTATCCAGGTGGCTCAATCCCAACCCAAGGTGTCGCAGCTTTCTGAGGATCAGGAGCGGGATTTACTCGACAACCCCCGTTTATTATTAGCCGCTGTGTGCGTGCGAGACGGCTGGCAATTTAATGAAATTATTGATTATTACGATATCAGCGAGCCCGAGGCTGTGCGGTTGATGGTAAAACTCGATCGGCTGAAGCTGATTGAGTTTCTGCCCGGTAACCGTTATCGGCTATTGATTGCCCAGGATTTTCGTTGGATCCCGGGCGGGCCGTTGGAGCGATTTATGGAGCAGGAAGTCATGGTAAAGTTCATGTCGCCAAAGAAAAACGAACCCTGGGCTTTTCGTTTTTATTTGCGCGGCCGGTATTCGCAGAGCTCTGTAGAGATCATTCAGCGCCGTCTTAACCAGCTTACCCGGGAGGCCGCTGAACTCAACGAAGAAGACGCCCGGTTACCCATTAACGAACGCACCCATATGGGGCTATTAATGGCCATGCGGCCCTGGGAGCCGTCACTGTTTGAAGCCATGCGTCGCACTCCCACATAGCGTTCAGTCAGACTCAGACTGATTTCGTTCAATCATTAAAGCGATGGTGTCGTTGCTGTAGCCATCTTCGGTTTTATATTCGCGGTAGCCCTTGGACACCGCAAACCCGATAACATACTGTTGCTGATCGAGGGTATAAATGCCTGCGCCCTCGCCACCTCTGCCGTGGTTAAGTATTTCGGCTGGCAGCGCCAGATATTCACCGGCCTGCCAGGGGGCCTGGGCACTGGCTGAAATAACCTGGCCACGGCGGTCTATGAAGACCCCCATTCGTTTGGCCGAACTGCTATTGAGCACATCGTCCAACATTTGCCGAAACTCAGGTTCACTGTCGAACACCAGGCCAATTCCGCCAACCACCTGATTGTTATGACGGATGGCTGCATTGTAAATATAAGTGGGTCGCTGCTGATAATAGTCTGAAGGATGAAAAGCCGACACACTGTACTGCTGCGAACTACTTAGCGCTAAGACACTGCGCCATTGCGTCGGCTCCGCGGCCTGGGTATCTAACCAATCATCCAATGAAGAGGATGACACGGCGACTATCTTCCCGCTTCGGTCGTACACATAAATCCCGGTATAAACGGTATACAACTCGTTGATATACGACAGTATGGCACTCATCTCATGTTGTGCATCCGGCGTTACCGCTGCGGCCCCGAAAGCGTGGATAAACTGCTCTGTTAATGCCCACCAGCGGCAATCATTGGCCCGTTCATATAAATTGCGATCCATGATGTCAATGGCCAGCGCTGCCTGGGCGCTCAGCGCATTGTAGTGCGTGGTGAGGGCGGTACTCATTAGCTGACTAACTGAACTACTGAATATCCCCTGCATCTGGCGACCAATCTGACGAATTTCTTCCAGAATCGGAATAAACTCATCGGCATCAGTCCGTGCCGCCGCTATACGGCCGTTAAGAACAACCAAATCCAGATCATCGGTTACTACTTTGGAGCGATGCTGGATATTACTCAGCGTGGCTGAAAACCCCTGCCAGCGGGCGACATCTTGCTGGGCCTTGTCATTATCCCTCTCTGAACGTTGCTGCTCCACCGAGCGTGAAAAGGGCATCAACACACAACCCTGCCACGATAACCCCATGTACCCCTGATAGCCTCGCGTAGGCGCTACGGTACAGAAGTATTGTTGGTTGTTAAGGGTGATAAACTGGTCTTGTCGGTGTACGTCGATACGTTCTCCCCGCGACAGTAATGCCTGATGGCTCGCCTCGAGGACTTTTCCGTTAGCATCGAGTAACGCCATCACCAGGCCGCTGCCATCGCTCAGATCGGCAAATAACGACGCCATTTCATTTTCGAGTTTAAAACTCAGGCAAAGCACACCAAGGGGCACATTGCTCTGCGGATCCCTGACCGGGGCCAGAAACAGTGACGACAGTGGCTTGTGAGGACAAAGCGGCGAAAAACGACAAATTTCGATATATTCCTGCTGACCGTCAAGGAGCTCCTGAATAACCGGGTCGCTACCTAATTGCTCGGCCACGGCCGAATTCATGCGGACTTTAAGCTTACCGTTCACATCGAACAACATAACATCATCGTAAACCGAGTACTTCGCCGCATACTCAAGCATATGTTGCTGCACCACCTGAGTCGCTGCCGGATCCACCTGCGTTGATTTCAAATAACTGACAAAACGGGTATCAGTGGCTAAAAACCCCACATCGGCGGTTCGCTCAAATAAATTACGATTAGGAATATCAATCAAGGTTTGGGCAATGGAGCGGTGTTTACGGCCTATTTGCTGCACCTGCTCAGCCAGCAGGTTCTCAATTAGTAACGCTTGTAAATCGGCAAACTCGCCCTTGGTATCAAGCATATTCGCCAGCAGACTTTGTGGCACATTGAGACTGTTGATTTTGCCCACCAGGGCAACCTTGTCCCACCAGCGATTAAGGTTCATCAGGTTATTCTGATGCTGTGTTACAGAGGGAAATACGGCGGTCAGGGCATTTCTGTTTTTCTCATTCAGTGTTTGCACAGCGCGTCACCTACAACTTTAGTTCAAGCTATTGTTTTATTTAAATTATGCAAATCCTTTTATACCAGATGGTAAAATTAAATATTGTATACTTTATGATAATTCTCATAACTTTTAGCTATAGTCTTAATGGATATGCTGGCTTTACCGAATAAAAAACAGTCAGTTAACATTTTAATCCATGACAGAAATCGGCCGCTGAGTTAACCTTACAGGCATAGTGACATTCTCAAGGATTACCGGTGGCAGAAGCGATAGAAGCAAATTATGCGCGTTCACAATTACGTGGCATAAATAAGGCGCTGTCTGAAGGCCGCTTTGTTTCTGTTCGTAAACAACTGCATGAAATGCCGCCGAGTGACGTGGCACTGATCCTGGAATCCAGCCCAACTAAAACCCGTGATGATTTGTGGGAACTGCTCGACAGCGATTTCCACGGTGATGTTATCGAAGAGCTCTCAGAAGAAGTCCGTAACGGTATTATTGCCAAAATGATGCCTGCCAAGGTGGTTGACGCCCTGGAGGACATGGATACCGACGATCTGGCCGAAACCCTGTCGAGCCTGCCGGAAGAAGTGCTACAGGATGTACTGCAATCCATGGATGCTCAGGACCGCCATCGCGCCGAACAAGCCATGTCCTACGGTGAGGAAACCGCCGGTTTCATCATGAACACCGATACCATCACCCTGCGTCCGGAAGTGTCGATTGATGTAGTATTGCGCTATTTGCGATTAAAGGGCGACTTACCCGAAAACACCGATACCTTCTATGTGGTAAGCCGCACGGATAACCTGGTGGGTATCGTACCGGTAACCCGCCTGATCACCACGGATCCCGAAGCCAAAGTATCTGAGGTGATG
Source organism: uncultured Alteromonas sp. (assembly GCF_913058315.1). Taxonomy (GTDB): domain Bacteria; phylum Pseudomonadota; class Gammaproteobacteria; order Enterobacterales; family Alteromonadaceae; genus Alteromonas. The sequence goes on from NZ_CAJXQY010000035.1 coordinate 5,801, forward strand.
GACGAAGAACCCGAAGCCATTCCGGTTAATATGCCCGATGATGAAGTGGCCAGTATGTTTGAACGTTATAACTGGCTGTCGGCACCGGTGGTTGACGACAAACACCGTCTGGTAGGCCGTATCACCATTGATGACGTAGTCGACATTATCCGTGAAGATGCAGAGCACTCCATGATGAGTATGGCCGGTCTGGATGACGAAGAAGATACTTTTGCGCCGGTCTGGCAAAGTACCCGGCGACGTTCGGTCTGGCTCGGCGTTAACCTGCTCACTGCGTTAATGGCCGCCGCGGTCAGCGATTTGTTTGAAGCCACGCTGAGTCAGCTGGCCGTACTGGCGATCCTCAACACGATTGTGCCCAGTATGGGCGGGGTTGCCGGTAACCAAACCCTGACCCTGGTGATCCGCGGTATGGCCCTTGGCCATGTAAACCCGTCTAACTCCCGTTGGTTGATCACCAAGGAGTTTGCCATCGGATTACTCAACGGTGTGATTTGGGCGGTCCTGATTGCCACGGTAATTGCCACATGGAAACAAGACCTTACACTGGGCATTATCATCGCCTTTGCGATGCTGATGAACATGATTGCCGCTGCGCTGTCAGGCGCTACACTACCCATTGTGATGAAAAAACTGCGCATCGATCCCGCACTCGCTGGTAGTGTCATTCTGACTACCATTACCGACGTAGTGGGCATCTTTGCCTTTTTAGGCACTGCGACCTTATTTCTGGTGTAGTTCACCTTTACTGCACAACATCTGATACCACTGGAACAAAGTGTGTGCCGCGATGGCGCGTAGCAGCGCCGTAACCGGCCCACCGCAAAGGAGATAATAAATGGAACTGATCCGCTCTTTGATGATTGCAGCCACCGCCTCGCTTATGCTGAGTGCCTGCATGACAGCTCAGAACAGCACCAGCGACAGCACGGCCAGTCCTTCGGCCACAGCCCCCTCAGCTTCGGCTGAAGATCCCTACCTTTGGCTGGAAGACGTCGAAGGTGAAAAAGCACTAAACTGGGTGCGTAGCCAGAATCAACGTACGCTGGCAGATCTTCAGGTTAATCCGGTGTATGCCGACCTCAATGCCAAAGCGCTGGAAGTCGTCAACTCATCAGAAAGAATTCCTTACGGCACCATCCGCAATGGCTATGTTTACAACTTCTGGCAGGATGCCAGCCATGTCAGAGGCCTGTGGCGTCGCACTCCCCTTGAAAGCTATGCCACAGAAACACCGCAATGGGAAACTATCCTCGACTTCGACAAGCTGGCTAAAAACGAAGATAAAAACTGGGTATATAAAGGCGCCAACTGTTACACAGCAAAAACAAAAGTCGATTATAAATGCCTGATAAGCCTGTCAAATGGCGGTAAAGATGCCGTAGTGATCCGGGAGTTTGACCTTTCCACCAAGCGCTTTGTAAAAGGCGGTTTTACCTTACCTGAAGCCAAATCCGGCGTCGCCTGGGTTGATTATAATACTCTTCTGGTGGCCACAGACTGGGCCGGTGATGGCACTACGCTGACCGAATCTGGCTATCCTTCCGTGGTAAAACGGTGGCAGCGCGGCACACCGCTAAGTGAAGCAGCCACTCTGTTCAGCGGCAAGAAGACCGATGTGGGTGTATTCCCGTATATTCAGGAGCGGGACAACGGCACCCGTATAGAAGGCGTAGTGGTCGCCCCAACCTTTTTTACCCGCGAAAACTACATTTTCCCGCAAAATGGTGCCCCTGCTGTGCGCTTACCACTGCCGGAAAAATCCGATGTGGTGGGTTTGTTTGAAGGGCAACTGATATTTACCATCAAGCAGGACTGGGCTTTAGAAGCCGGTGGCAATACCATCCTTTACTCTACTGGCAGCCTGCTGGCGATGCCTTTCACCGAAGCAGGCGAGATTACCCCGGCCACGGTGCCCGAAGTGATTTTTGAGCCTAACGAGCGTCAGGCCATCGAAGGTGTATCGATGACCAAAGGGCAGTTGCTGATGACCTTAAGCGACAATGTGGTGGGCAAGGTGATTGCCATTACCAAAGCAGAGAGAGAATGGCAGTTAGAGCCACTCGACCTGCCTGCTAATGGCACCCTGTCGGTCTCCTTTGCCGACAAGGAGGAAACCACGGTACTCATCAATTACGAGGGCTTCCTCACGCCCGATTCATTAATGAGTTATACGCCACAAAGCGGCGCAGTGAAAACTTTAAAAAGCCTGCCAAGCTGGTTTAACGACGACGACCTGGTAGTAGAACAAAAAGAAGCGAAGTCAAAAGACGGCACCATGGTCCCGTTTTTCGTGATCCACAAAAAGGGCATTAAACACGATGGTAAAACCCCTACCCTGCTGTACGGCTATGGCGGCTTTCAGATCTCCATGCGCCCCAGTTACAGTGGTTTAAGAGGTAAGTTGTGGTTGGAGCGGGGCGGCGCTTTTGTGCTGGCTAATATCCGTGGAGGGGGTGAGTTTGGCCCTAAATGGCATCAGGCCGGTCTGAAAACCAAGCGTCAGGTGGTTTATGATGATTTTATCGCAGTAGGCGAATGGCTGATTGATCACAAGCTGACATCACCGGAACACCTCGGTATTCAGGGCGGTTCTAACGGTGGTCTGTTAATGGGTGTCATGCTCACCCAGCGCCCGGATTTGTGGAATGCCGTGATTGTGCAGGTACCGCTGCTCGACATGCTGCGTTTTCACCTGTTACTGGCAGGTGCCAGTTGGGTTGGCGAGTACGGCTCACCTGATATTCCCGAAGAGCGCGAATGGCTGGAAAAGATGTCGCCGTATCATAACTTCGATGCCGGTGTTGACTACCCGGAACCGTTCTTTGTGACCTCAACCAAAGACGACAGGGTCCATCCCGGACACGCCCGTAAGATGGCTAAATTATTTGAAGCCTCGGGCAAGCCGTTTCTTTACTACGAGAATATAGACGGGGGTCACTCTGCAGCGGCTAATCAGCAGGAAACTGCTAAGCGGGTAGCCCTTGAGTTTACCTATCTGACAGAGAAACTCATGGCTGAAAGCTCGGACTAAGCCCTCTGACGACCTAAAGGAAAGCCCGTCTCAGCGACGGGCTTTTTTGTCACTTTCACACCATTGTAGCTAGCTGCAAACAACCGCTGTTAAATTTATACCCCACGCCCCATACCGTCTCGACCAGATGAGCACCGGCTTTGGTTTTACTCAGTTTGGAGCGAAGCCGGTTAACGTGACTGGCCACCGTATGTTCAAAACCGCCATAGTGATAACCCCAGACCGAGGTTAACAGTTGTTCCCTGGAAAATACCTGGTCAGGGTGACTGGCCAAAAAATGCAGTAATGAGAATTCTTTTGCGGTAAGAGGCAGGGTCTGGCCATCAAGTTCAGCCCGGTGGTAGCTGTTATCAATGTAGAAACGGCCAATCCTCACCGGTTGCTCACTGGCTTTATCCTCGCCGGTGCGACATGCCGCACGGCGCAACTGAACCCTGATGCGGGCTTGTACCTCGGCGGGATTAAACGGATACTCGATGTAATCCTGAGCACCCAGCTCAAGACTGACGATACGCTCAGAGTCACAGCCCTGATGAGCCATAACGATGATTGCGCTATCAGGTAATTTGGCCTGCAGCCGGGCAATCAATTCAAAGTGTTCAGCCAGTTTAGCGGAGCTATCAATGATAATAACCGGGTAACGCTTTTGCAGGCAGCGCTGAATAACGCCTGACGAAGTACACACCAGTTCACAGTTTTCGCTGACCCGCTCAACACACGTTAATAGCGGCCGACAATGATGACGATTATCGCTGACAATTAGAATCATTCCCTCTCCCGGTCTGTTGCCTGACTGTAGACGCAGTCAGCGTACCTGTTATTAATCAACAGACCGGAAGACAGGAAACTTTATTCCACTTTTTTATTGCCGTTTTTACTCAGTACGGGTAATGGTGAGTTTTACTGCCGGATTATCAAAGCGATGAGCAGAAGTGAGGGCCGACATCATCAGGCCATCATCTGCCGATACCACTCCGGGATGGAAACTTACCAAATCGGCATCGTCCCGTTCAGCGTTGTACCCTTCACCGCCATCAGCCGGTCCGGGGATGGTGCCCGCGGCTTCGCTGTTTGCTTCCGTGCCGGCGTCGAGAACGGGCAGCACCATCATCATGGTCTGGCCAACCTCAAGTTCACTCAGTCCATGACCGGTAATACCGGCAAACGCATCATTAGTATTCACCAGCATAGTGGCTATGCTAATGAAGGTGTCGGGTTCATTCACCACGGTGACGGTAACCGTTTCACTGCTGCCAGGTCCTATTGGTGCGGCACCAGTGGCCGATGCCAGGACACCTTCAACAGCGATAAAATCACTGTTATCACCGCCCTCAGCGAGCACCTCTAGCGCCTCAGAGGCCGGCATACCCGTTTCCCACATTACCGCATCACCGTGCAGCGCGACACCCACGGGCGAAAGTGGCTGCCCTTGTGTCAGGTTCTGTACTGTAACTTCATAGGAATATGACACGTCGGCTGGCGGCATGGGCGCCGGCTCGTCATTATCGTTGTGATCGCATGCTGTCAGTACCAGGCAACTCAACGCCACCAGGGAAAGTCCGAATCGTTGTTGATTAACCATGGGACCTCCTACTCAGATACTGTCACAGTGACCATGGCAACGGGATTTAACCAGCGCTGGACCGTATTGGAAATATCAGACATGCCACCCGCAGCCTCATCATCACCAAGGTTACCCGGGTGAATGTGAACCGTAGCATTGGTCATTTCGCTGGTTACGCCGCTACCACCATTGCCAACCAGGTCTTCCAGCGGCGGTGGTACAGGTAAACCCGGCGCTCCCGGCGCACCACCACCACGAATCTCATCGTTAGCTTCAGTGCCGGCATCGTAGGCATTCAGATAAACAGTGTAGGTGCCCGGTGCTTCAGGGATCATCCAGCTATTCAGACCAATAAAGCCATCATTGGTCGGCAGCATCATGGCCACAATAGACAGCGCTGTGTTGCCGTCCATGGTCGACAAAGTCGTTGTAGTGGCTGCTGTAGGCATTAATAGACCGCCGGCAGGGTTTGCCACGGTATCGGCACTTAATGCATCGACGGCCGTTTCCAGGCCCGAAATATCGCCACCTTCGGCCATCGCCTGCAGCTCTGTGCTGGCTGCTTCACCAACATTGAAAAGTTGCTGATCCGGGCTATGGGCCGTGATCAAAATGGGCGTAAAATAAATACCCCGGGTTAAATTCTGTACGGTTATTTCAAGTTCAGCGGCTTGTGAAAACCCGCTGAGTGCTGTCAGGCCCGTGGCGACCATAATTGAGGTAAGTTGTTTTAGTTTCATAAAGTTTCCTTTTGCGCTTATTGGGTCTTCGATTTCACCCTTTCTTAGTCATCGGGGCTGCCGAAGCGGTGGCTGTTATAAAATCACTGAAAACCAGAAATAAACGGATACACCGCCCACTCAGGTTTTCATGGTGCTTAGCATGGCCGACAAAGTTCGCAAAAGTTTCACAGAAAAATCACAAATTTCAGGCATAAAAAAACCGGCAATTAAGCCGGTTTTTAAGTAAAAACGAATAACGCTAAATTATTTAATGACCTTCAGATTGGGTTTACCGCGGGGTTTAGGCGGCGTCTGAGGGGGAACCTCAGCGTCTGTTTTGGCTTCTTCCAATACTGGTGCACTGTCCGTTTCGGGTTCATCTTCCGGTAAACCTTCAGGAGCGAATACCGTTCCGGCCCCGTTTTCCCGGGCATAAATAGCCAACACAGCCTCGCAGGGCATGCTAAGGCTACGTGGTTGCCCGCTAAAACGAGCCTGAAACGACAGGCCGTCTTTATCCAGGTAGAAATTGACACAGGCAGACGGTGAGATATTCAGCACTATCTGACCGTCTTTGACAAATTCCTGCGGCACTTCAACCAGACTATTTGTGGCATCTACAACAATGTAGGGCGTAAGATCGTTATCAACAATCCAGTCGAAAAACGCTCTTAACAAATACGGTTGATTGGAGGTCATTTGACTCATAACGGGTTATGAATTTCGCGTTCTTGGTCTGTCAGCGACGCCTTGAACGAACTTCTGGAGAAGATACGGTTCATGTAAGCGTGGATATCTTTTGCACCACCACCGTTAAGCTCAATGCCCAGCGCTGGTAAACGCCATAACAGCGGTGCCAGATAGCAGTCTACCAAACTGAACTCTTCGCTCATAAAGTAGGGCATTTCTGCAAACACAGGGGCCAGGCTCAACAGCGCTTCGCGTAAATCATTGCGGGCTGTTTCCACATCACCTTCACCACGGAAGATTTGCGCTGCCAGGCTATACCAGTCCTGTTCGATGCGGTGCATCATCAGGCGGCTTTGACCACGTGATACAGGATAAACCGGCATCAGCGGCGGATGAGGAAAACGCTCATCAAGGTATTCCATGATGATGTGAGACTTATACAGCACTAATTCACGATCAACCAGGGTGGGCACTGTTCCATACGGATTCAGCTCCATCAGATCTTCAGGCAGTTTAGTGGGATCAGTGTAGCTGATCTCAACGCCAACGCCTTTTTCGGCCAATACAATACGAACCTGATGACTATAGATGTCAATCGTGTCTGAGAACAACGTCATGATTGAACGTTTATTCGCGGCTACGGCCATTCATTCTCCTCCGAGATACATTAAATCGAGCATTGTCGGACGCCAATTTGCGGCCAACATAAAGTAAAAAAAGGGGGCGAGAAGCCCCCTGTCATTTATTATACTATAAAACCCTGACGATTAGTGAACGTCTCGCCAGAATTCTTTCTTCAGCATGAACACAAATACAAACAGTACCAGGATAAAAATCAGTACCCATTTGCCGATGGACTCAGACTCCAGACGGAACGGTTCGCCGGTGTATTCCAGGTAGTTCACCAGGTCTAATACCAGTTGGTCGTACTCTTCGGTAGACAGTGCGCCATCACCATCGGTTTTAATACCGGCGTGACGGGTTACCGTTTCGCCGTCAACCATGGCTTCTTCTTCTGCCATACGAGGCGCACCTTGCAGTGGCTGCAGAACGTGCGGCATACCCACTTCAGGGAATACCGTGTTGTTCACACCAAACGGACGCGACTCATCAACATAGAAAGAACGCAGGTAAGTGTAAATCCAATCTGCGCCACGTACGCGTGCTACCAGGGTCAGATCCGGCGGCGCCGCACCAAACCACTGAGCAGCGGATTCAGCAGGCATTGAACGCTCGATATAATCAGAGATCTTTTCGCCTGTGAACTGCAGATTTTCCTGCGCTAACTCTTCAGGAATACCCAGGTCGTTAAAGGTACGCTGATAACGCTGGTACTGCTGGCCGTGACAGCCCAGGCAGTAGTTCATAAACGTTTTGGCACCGCGCTGGAGCGACGCTTTATCGCTTAAGTCATAGTTTGCTTTGTCCAGGTGGACGTTACCGCCAGCTGCCAGTGCCATCCCAGGCAACAGCAGGGCCAGTACACAAATTAGTTTTCTCATTTAGGGATCCTCGCTGGTACAGGCTTAGTTGTTTCATTTTTACTGTAGATAAACAGCAGGATGAAGAAACCGAAATACATCACTGTTAAGATTTGCGACGCAGTAATTTTCCAGTTTTCCTGAGGCGTACCGCCTAAGTAACCTAAGAAAATAAACACACCGGCAAACACAAGCAGGTTCAGCTTATGCAGACCGCTGCGATAGCGCCATGACTTAACTGTACCGCGGTCGAACCAAGGTAACAGGAACAGGAAGATAATCGCACCAAACATCGCGATAACCCCAAACAGCTTATCCGGAACCGCTTTCAGAATCGCGTAGAACGGCGTGAAGTACCATACCGGGAAGATATGCGCAGGCGTTTTCAACGGGTTAGCAATTTCAAAATTTGGATGCTCAAGGAATTTACCGCCCATTTCCGGCGCAAAGAACATGATGTAAGTAAACGCGGCCAGGAAAATACAGAACGCCACCAGGTCTTTCAGCACGATATGCGGGAAGAACGGTACGACATCATCAGCAATGTCATACTTGCTGGTGTAGTACTCGTGAATTTCAAACTTGGTTTTTTCGTCTTCAGACAGGCTGCCTTTCTTATGCTTAATGGCAACGCCATCCGGGTTGTTAGAACCCACTTCGTGAAGTGCAATGATGTGCAGGAAGACCAGAATAACAATAACCAGGGGCAGCGCTATAACGTGCAAGGCAAAGAAACGGTTAAGAGTGGCACCAGAGATAACGTAGTCACCCTGAATCCACTGCACCAAATCCGGACCAATGACCGGTATTGCACTGAACAGCGATACGATTACCTGAGCGCCCCAGTAAGACATCTGACCCCAGGGTAATACGTAACCCATAAAGGCTTCGGCCATTAGCGCCAGATAAATCAGCATACCGAAAATCCACAGCAGTTCGCGTGGCTTCTGGTAAGAGCCGTAAATCATGCCGCGGAACATGTGCATGTAAACCACGATAAAGAACGCTGACGCGCCGGTGCTGTGCATATAACGGATAATCCATCCGTAGTCGATTTCACGCATGATGTATTCAACCGACGCGAAGGCACCTTCAGACGTTGGGTTGAAATTCATGGTTAACCAGATACCGGTAACGATTTGGTTAACTAAAACGATGGTGGCCAGAAATCCGAAAACGTACCAGAAGTTCATGTTACGTGGGGCCGGATACTGGATAGCGTGCATGTTGGCTACACGCATCATTGGGATACGTGCTTCAATCCAGGCTAGAAATGCTTGCATGTTACGCAACCTCCGCTTCTGAACCAATGATCACTGTTGTGTCATCAACAAACTGATACGGTGGAACAACCAGATTTAATGGCGCAGGGACGTTTTGGAAAACGCGACCGGCCATATCGAATTTAGAACCATGACACGGACAGAAGAATCCCTCCGGAACACCTTCAACATATTCTTCAAAGGCACCGTCTTTCATGTGTTGTGGAGAGCAACCAAGATGAGTACAAATACCAACCAGAATGAGGTATTCCTCTTTCATTGAACGGTATTGGTTTTGCGCAAAAGCAGGCTGCTGTTCGTTTTCTGAGGCAGGGTCACGCAATTTATCTTCGTGTTTACCCAGTTCGGCCAGAATTTCTGGTGTACGGCGTACAATCCAGACCGGCTTACTGCGCCACATAACACGAATCAGCTGACCCGGTTCAATTGCACTGATATCCACTTCAATATCAGCACCGGCCGCCTTCGCTTTTGCACTCGGATTCCAGGACGCAACGAAAGGTACAGCTGCACCTACTACACCCACACCGCCTACAACCGATGTCGCAACGGTCAGAAACCGACGACGCGGATTGTCTTGCGGTTTGTCATCACTCAGCGCAGACTCTTTTGCATCTACAGATACATTGCTCATCCACTTTTCTCCAGGTTTTGGATAATATGAAAGCCCATAACCCTTCGCCACAGGCGGGATTAACAGGCTTTCATTAAACTTGTCGTGTCCATTTTACCTCATCGTTTGCACTTTGCGGGATCTGGCACGAAAGATTGTCATAATTTTCGACCGAAAATGATAAAAGAAAACCCCCTCAAAACACAAGGAATTACTGGAATTAACTGGATAAATATTTGCGCCAAATCAGGCCGCGAAAGCCGCTTGAGACGAAAGTCGTAGTCTGGCGTAGGGCTCTATACAATATTTTTACATTTAATTATCACAATTGTGCCCCTCTCTCTGCCGGGGTTATCCGTAAAACGTAAAAATCACTGTACAACAGGCATAGATTCCCCCGGGCATGCCCGGGGTTCTTTCTGCTACAGCTCCATTCGGAGCTGATCTGAATCCTTCCGACCTTGATGCTCAACGTAGTTCCGTATTGTGTGCTCGTCTAAGCCTACGCTGCTTACAAAGTAACCCGGCGACCAAACAATATTTTCATTCCAATAGACCTTTCCCAGCCATTTGAATGTCTTTCTCATGTTTGACGCTGACTGGGCTTTGAGTTTGCCCATCACTTCTGCTATCGAGTATTTCGCAGGGATGACCATCAACATGTGCATATGGTCATTATCAAAGCGCATTCGCTCTATTGTTACGCCGGGCATACTTCGAAGCAGCTTCGGCAACACTTTGCTCAAATACTCCACGACGAAAGACTTCAGTATCCGACGCCTGTATTTAGTTACCCAGACAACGTGATATTGAAGTCTATATAGACCATGTGATGAGACTCGAACTTCCATCTTCGTAGCATACAGGCCTCGGACTCATTCATCCACGGGTAAACCCGTGGTGTTCTGTCGCTTCGCGACCGGTCACATAAAAAAACCCGGCATAAGCCGGGTTTTTGCATTCTGTAAAAACGAATTAACGTTTTGAGAATTGTGGTTTCTTACGTGCTTTATGAAGACCCACTTTCTTACGTTCAACGCGACGTGCGTCACGAGTAACGAAGCCTGCTTTACGCAGAGCCGGACGAAGTGCTTCGTCATATTCCATCAGTGCACGGGTAATACCGTGACGGATAGCACCAGCCTGACCGTTTGAACCACCACCTTTAACAGTGATGTACAGGTCAAACTTTTCAGTCATTTCTACCAGTTCCAGTGGCTGACGAACAACCATGCACTCGGTTTCACGACCAAAGTACTCGTCAAGAGCACGTGAGTTTACTGTGATGTTTCCTGAACCTGGACGCAGGAATACACGAGCAGTAGAACTTTTGCGACGGCCAGTGCCGTAATATTGAGTATCTGCCATGTGATAAGCTCCTTAAATGTCCAATACTTGAGGTTGTTGAGCAGTATGCTTGTGTTCAGCACCTGCGTAAACTTTAAGCTTACGGAACATTGCACGGCCCAGAGGACCTTTAGGCAACATACCTTTAACCGCTTTTTCAAGAACCATTTCTGGCTTGTGAGCGATCAGCTTCTCAAAGTTAGTCTCTTTCAGACCACCAGGATAACCGGTGTGAGCGTAGTACATTTTACCCTGCGCTTTGTTACCAGTTACAGTAATCTTTTCCGCGTTGATAACTACGATGTAGTCACCAGTATCAACGTGAGGAGTGTACTCAGGCTTATGCTTACCACGTAAACGCAGTGCGATTTCAGAAGCCAAGCGACCCAGAGTTTTGTCTGTGGCGTCTACCACATACCAGTCACGTACTACCGTTTCTGGTTTTGCAACAAAAGTTTTCATTTTTAAAATTCACCCGAAAATAATTCGTCGTTACTTGGTTTAAACCAGTTTATCTGTTTTAAAACTGCCTCAAACCACCTAAAATCAACCTTTTGACCCCTTCGAGTCTAGTGATTCTTCCACCTTCCCACAGGTGGGTGTAACTGGGCAGGGCGCGAATTATACAGCATTTGCACAAAAAGCATACCCCCAATACAGCAAAAAAATAAATTGGCGCAAGCCTTATTCGTCGACTAATCTTGAAAGCGAAATCAGTCATACATTGTTGTATATGAAACCCTTTTCATTTTTATCCCTGCTTCTACTGTTATTCTGCCCGGTAGGTTCAGCTAACGACGCGCCCGAAAAAGTAATTTTCACGCGCGCTTTTGCCGATGAAGCCTACGGGTATTATCACGCGCAGATCCTGCAGCGCATACTGGAATTAACCCCTGAGTTTGGCGCCGCAGTCGCCGAGCCACACCCCCAGCCAATGCCCCAGGCAAGGCAAATCATTAAGCTCCTGACCGGAGAAGCGCAGGTTATGTGGAGCGCGACCTCCGCAGAGCGTGAGAAACAGTTACTGACCGTTCGGTTTCCATTACTGCAAGGGTTAGCAGGCTATCGGGTGCTGGTGATCCACAAATTTAAACAAGGCAACTATCCGCCGGATATGACCGAGCAGACCTTGCAATCCTATCTTGGGGTACAAGGCGCAGACTGGCCCGATTTAACGGTTCTTAAGCATAATGGATACAAAGTAGAGGGACTGCCCTGGAGCTTGTGGTTTGCCAATATGTTTATCTCGGTAGAAAAAGGGTTGGTGGACTATTTCCCGCGCAATGTGATTGAAGTCTCCAACGACCTCGAGCGACATGCCGACAAGTTAGTCAAACTCGAGGATAACCTGTTATTACGTTATCCCAGCTATGAGTACTTTTTTGTCTCGCCTAAACATCCTGAACTGCTTAGACGGTTGTACACCGGGTTATTAAGAATGCTGGATAACGGTGAACTGAAAAGCTATTTCGACAAGCATTATAATCATCGCCTGGCGCTGGACTTGGCTACGCAGGACACCCGAACTATCTTCGAGCTGGAAAATCCGGGGATTAGCGAAACGTTTAAAAATCCTCTGTGGAGCGTGAGCCCGGCTGCCATGCGAGAATTTTTACAAGCCAGGGTAGCCGAGTAAATAACTCGTCAGCGGCATGATCAGAGCAATGTTTCGGTACGTTTTACCTGTTGCCACAATAGCTCAAGTTCATCCAGCGTGTGCGCGTCTATGGCACCTTTTTGTGCTTTAGCCAGCGATTCAACGGCGGTGAAACGCTTAGCAAACTTCTGACTGGCCCGACGCAGCGCAGCATCGGCATCCACGTTACAATGACGGGCAAGATTCACCATTGCAAATAACGCATCACCGATTTCCGCTTCAAGGGCCTGTTGATTGCGTTCTGGTGCATCCAGTTCGGCCTGAATTTCAGCCACTTCCTCACGCACTTTATCGGCCACCGGCTCAACGTCCGGCCAGTCAAAGCCCACGCGGGCACATTTCTTCTGTATTTTCTGCGCGTACATCAGAGCAGGCAACCCTGTCGGCACACTCTCAAGCAGAGTTTCAGGTGCCTGTTCACGCTCAGTGGCTTTAATGGTTTCCCATTGCTCAGCTAACCCTGTGTCATCGGTTGTCGCACCGGCAAAGACATGGGGATGACGACGCACCATTTTATCGCTAATGGCATTGGCGATATCGGCAAAGTTAAACTGTTGGCTTTCGTTACCGATTTGCGCGTAAAAAACTATCTGAAACAGTAAATCACCCAGTTCATCTTTGATGTCTTGTGGGGCGCCGCGCTCTATGGCGTCCACCGCTTCGTAGGCTTCTTCAATGGTGTAACGGGTGAGTGACTGCATGGTTTGCTTAACATCCCACGGGCAGCCTGTTTGGGGGTCGCGCAGGCGCGCCATAATATCGAGCAGACGCGCCAGAGCCGCGCCGGCTTCAGTGGGTTTTACGTCTGACATCAATAATATCCTTCAGTTGTCTCAGGCGGTTGGTCAGACGGCCCAGGGCCTCCACGTCAGAGACTTCTACTGACACAGAAATCAGCGCCGTATGACTGTTTTTGTCGCTCAGGCTATTCACCCCAAGCAACGCTACGCCTTCGTTCGCCAACACGGTAGTAATGTCACGTAACAGACCAGTGCGGTCGATACATTCGATGTCCAGGTTGGCTTCGTAACCAACGTTTAAATCTTCCGACCAGCTTACTTCAATTTGCCGTTCCGGATGCTGATTCAGCAAGTTCTGTAATTGCTCACAGCTGTCTTTGTGCACGCTCACACCGCGCCCCTGGGTGATATAACCGAGAATATGGTCTCCGGGCACCGGTTGACAACAGTTGGCCAGCTGACTCATCAGATTACCAACGCCCTGTACCACCACGCTATCCGGTTTGTTCTTGCCACGTGCGGCCTTGCGAGTTTTCACCTTAGGACTGAGTTCTTCTACCTCAGGCGGTGGTGCCAGTAACTGCTGCAGGTGATGGACTACGGACATCACCCGTACATCGCCGGCGCCAATAGCGGCAAATAACTCATCAACACTTGGCGCGTTGAACCGCTCACACGCATCAGCGGCCATTTTAGCCGGTAAGCCAACCCGATGAAGTTCACGCTCCAGCAATTCCTTCCCGGCCTGCTGGTTTTTCTCTTTATCCTGTTTCTTGAAGAAGCTGTGTATGGTGGCCCGGGCCCGGGATGAGTGAACATACCCCAGCCCGGGATGCAGCCAGTCCCGCGACGGATTAGGTTCTTTACCAGTGAGGATCCCGACCTGATCGCCGCTTTGCAATTGATAGGTAAAGGGCACAATCCGGCCGTTTATTTTCGCGCCGATACACCGGTGGCCAACATTGCTGTGAATGTAATAAGCAAAATCAACCGGGGTTGAACCCTGGGGTAAATCAATCACATCACCGCGCGGCGTAAAAACATACACCCGGTCATCGAATACCTGACTTCGTAGTTCTTCAACCAAATCGCCGGATTCTGCCACCTCTTCCTGCCATTGCAGGATTTTACGTAACCAGTTAATCCGCTCATCGTAACCGGACACTTTGCCGGCACTGCCTTCTTTATATTTCCAGTGGGCCGCTACCCCCAGCTCAGCATCCTGGTGCATTTTCTGGGTGCGGATTTGGATCTCAACCGGTTTGCCTTCCGGGCCAACAATAACGGTATGAATCGACTGGTATCCGTTTGGTTTGGGAGTGGCAATGTAATCATCAAACTCTTTGGGAATATGCTTAAAGTGCGCATGCACGGTACCCAGTGCGGCGTAACAATCCTGCAAGCGCTCAGCGATGATCCGCACCGCCCTGATATCAAACAATTGCTCAAAGGTGAGGCGCTTTTTCTGCATCTTTTTCCAGATGCTGTAAATGTGTTTCGGGCGGCCGTAAACCTCGGCCTTGATGTGTTCGTTATTAAGCAGATCCTGTAACGAACCCACCACATTGTCGATGTATTCCGCCCGTTCCCGCCGTTTGCCATCAAGCTGTTTGGCGATTTGCTTATAAGTGGTTGGATGCAGATAGCGGAAGGCTAAATCTTCCAGTTCCCATTTCAACTGACCAATCCCCAGGCGGTTTGCCAGCGGCGCATAGATAGTGGCACATTCCCGCGCCACCATAACCCGGGTTTCTTCGTCAGCCTTTTTCACCTGCTGTAGTGCGCAAATCCGCTCGGCCATTTTAATCACCACCGCGCGGACATCTTCCACCATGGCCAGCAGCATACGCCGGATACTGTCGATATGCTGTTCATCGGGTGCCGACAGCTTGCTCTCGGATTGCTTGCGATTGTGCAGCATCCGTATAGCTTCCATCCGACGTACACCCACCACCAGTTGCTCTATTTCCGGACCAAAATTCTCCAGTACTTCCCCATCAGACAGTTCATGTTGCTGGCAATAGGGGTACACCAGGGCTGCCTGCAAGGTAGCGTCGTCCATGTTCAGTTGGTGGAGGATCTCCACCATCTCCTGCCCGACCAGCAGTTTATCCGGCATGTGAGAAATATCGCGTAGCTTCTGGGCAGTACTGTCCGGCAGGTTCAGGCTGGCCAGCCATTCTTCAAACGGCGGCCGGTGTTCTTCATGCACTGTGCGGGTTGAAACCATATTTACCTCTTACCCTTTACCGACACGTTCAAGTAACGCCATCGACTCAATATGCTGGGTATACGGGAACATTTCCATTATTCCGAGTTTCACAATCCGGTAACCGGCTTTCAACAGCGGAACCAGATCGCGATTAAACGTTGCCGGATTGCAAGATACGTACACGACTGACTCAATCCTGGCTTTGGCAATTTGCTGACACACTTCAAAAGCCCCTTCCCGAGACGGGTCCAGCAGCACTTTATCGTAATTTTTTATTTTCAGTGCGTTAAGTTCGGCTTCATCACTTAAATCAGCAGTGCACCACTGGATGTTAGTAATGCCTTGTTGTCGGGCAATTTTTTCGCCTCTTTGCACCATTGTGGAAACCCCTTCCACTGCAGTAACCCGGGCGCATCGTTTTGCCAATGGCAACGAGAAATTGCCCAACCCGCTGAATAAATCCAGTACTTTATGATGCGCTTGTGGCGCCAGCCAGTCCAGCGCCTGCTCAATCATCGCCAGGTTTACATCAGCGTTTATCTGAATAAAATCTTCCGTGGTGACGGCCAGTGACAGTGCCTCGGCCGTGGCGCACAGCAACTCATCCACCGGCTTATGTAACGCTTCACTGTGATCGCCGTTATCGAGCCGTAACAAGACCTCATGGGCCTGGGCAAAATCCACCAGCAAGGCTCGGTCACTGGCCGTCAGGGCTTTGGTACAGCGCAACGTGACGCCCATCCCATTGCTGGCTTTGAGTAAACTGATATGGCCAATGGCAGCTCGACCGACAAGCTGTTCAAGTAATCGATGCAAGGCGGGTAATAACGCATTAAGCGCAGGTTCCAGCACGGGGCAATGACTGATATTCACCACCTTATCGCTTTTTTGCGCGCGGAATCCCAGTGCCAGAGGCTTGCCCTTGCGGGCATCCAGAGCGAGTCGTGTTTTACGCCGGTATTCATCACTGCTGCTGCGTATGGGGGCAACCCAGGGTAAGTCGGTTAAAGCGTGTGTAAGGCGAATTTGCTCGTCCAGCGCCTGCTGTCGCCAGGTTAATGCCGCACCGCGTTCGACGTGTTGTAGCTGACAGCCGCCGCAGTGCTCGTAGACCGGGCAAAATGGCGCTTGACGCGCCGTCGCGGGTTCTATGACCTGAGTAACCTGTCCTTCACAAAACTGCTTTTTACTGCGGGTAATGGCAACCTGACAGGTTTCACCGGGCAGACCCCCATCGGCAAAGAGCACCGGCTGATGGGTACGGCACACCCCCCTGCCACGAGGATCCCATTTGTCCAACGTCACCGTCTTTGTGGTTAGCTGAGCCGGCCCTTTTTGTTTTGCCCCTGAGCGACGTTTCCCCCCGCCCTGATAAATACTAGCCATTACCTTGCCTCACGGTGTTTCCAGAATCACAGTCGCTACCGCATAATGCTGTTCATCCGATAAGCTTAGGTGAGCACTTACTACACCTCTAAGCTTACATTTGTCAGCAAATTCACCACTAAAATGGAGGGTTGGCGCACCAGCTTCATTGTTGCTTACCTGCAGTTGCTGCCAGCTTATCCCCCGGCCAATACCGGTGCCCAGTGCTTTGACTGCGGCTTCTTTAGCGGCAAACCGTTTGGCCAGATAGCGAACAGGCTGGTTATGGGCGGTATAAATAGCCCATTCATCCGGGGTCAGTACCCGACGGGCGAGACGATCCCGGGAGGCCGCCTCCATATCAAAACGGGCAATTTCAACGATATCAGTTCCCAAGCCTGCAATGGCCATGGCCAGCTCCGGTGGTAATTAACCTAGATGCGCCTGAAGACGGGCTTCCTGCATCAGACTGCGCATATCTGCCACCGCTTTATGCAGGCCGTCAAAAGCGGCACGGGCAATAATCGCATGACCAATATTGAGCTCGATAAGCTGTGGGATAGCCGCGATGGGTTTCACATTATGGTAATGCAAACCATGACCGGCATTGACCAGTAATCCCAGGTTATCGGCATATTCAACGCCACGGCGGATCTGCGCCAGGTGCTGTAACTGCTCAGCTTCACTGGTGGCATCGGCATAATGACCGGTATGAATTTCAATGTACGGGGCACCGGTTGCTTTGGCAGCATCGAGCTGACGCTCATCACCATCAATAAACAGCGATACCAGAATATTGGCTTCGGCCAGGCGCTGACAAGCATCGGTCATGCGACTGAGGTTGCCGGCCACATCCAGCCCGCCTTCGGTAGTTAACTCTTCGCGCTTTTCAGGGACCAGGCAACAAAAGGTCGGTTTGACCTGTTCGGCAATGGCGAGCATTTCGTCGGTGACGGCCATTTCCAGGTTTAAGCGGGTATTTATGGTTTGCGCGAGCAGGGTGACATCGCGATCTTTAATATGACGGCGGTCTTCACGCAGGTGCACAGTGATGCCGTCTGCGCCTGCACGTTCTGCGATGTCGGCAGCGTGCACCGGATCGGGGTAAGAGGTACCACGCGCGTTACGCAGCGTAGCGATATGATCAATATTAACGCCGAGCAGAATATCTTTCATTCCCAGGGTCCTGGATTACCTAACAAACTGAAGTGGCGCGTATTGTAGCAGTGATTCAGCGGGAGGCCAAAAAGAGCTCACGACTTTTCAATGGCTTGTCACCCACGAAAGGATGTAATGCCAGTCGGCACAAGCGCTTGGCCGCCTTTAACCCTGACGGGCTGAAATGCTGCTCGGCCAGCATGTTCAGCTCGTCACCGGTGAAGGTAAATCTGGATGCTTGTTTGACCTGACAAAACCCCAGTTCGGTTACCAGCTCATAGTGAAAAGAGGGTTCGATGGCTGCGCCTGAGCCGGCGTCGGTGGTGAAATCCGGCATGACGCCAAGTTCCTGTAACAGCGCCAGCTCATACTGGCGTAAAATACACTCGGCGCCAGTCCCGTCTTGTTGTAATGCCGCCACAGCAGTGGCGTAAGCACCGTAGAGCTCGGCGGCTTCTACGCCGGCCGGTAACACCCGGTTAGTGATCTCATTGACATACAGCGCACAATAAAGCGCGTTGCCGGTTAGCATGCGCAGCGAGCCATTCCCCTCTAACTGAGTCAGGTTCTTTAAATCGCTTTTGCCACTTAATTGTACACGCAGCGCCTGAAAAGGTTGTAACAGGCTGCGCCGGTCTGACTTAGCACTACGAACGCCGCGGGCTACGGCGCTAACCCGGCCCAGTTCCAGGCTAAAAAAATCAACAATAAAACTGGTTTCGCGGTACGGGCGACGGTGTAGTACGTAGGCATTCAACCAAGGGTTAACCATGGCTATGCCCGCTTGATCCGCACAACTTTCATTTGTTCAAACTCCATGCCGGCCACTGATTCCACCGTGCGGTAATACGTCATGTTTACCCGTGCCCCCTTGAGTGACTGATAAGGTTTGGTACGTTTAAAAATAAACGGCGCGTCAATATTTTCTATCATCACCGTATGACGAACCCAGTCGCCATCCTGACGCTGAACATGCGAAACCACTTTCATATTCTCACTATGGGTCAGTGATTGATGACGTTTTAGCAGTTTATCGACACTCATAACAAATTCTTACCTGTTCAGGCCAGCGGTGCCAGTGCTTCCACCAGCAATTGCAGTGATTCCCGGCCCCGATAGTAGTTCACATCCAGCTGATAGGCTAACTGCACCTGCTTTACATTGGCGTCGGGCCACACATCCGGATCGATATTAAACGCGATGGCGTCAAACTCCTCACCGCTTTCAGGATGGGCGAGCACCATTTTAAGATGACGTTCACCCACAATTCGCTGCTGAACAAGCTGAAAGGTGCCGTCGAATAATGGCGGCTGAAACCCCTGCCCAAAAGGACCGGCCTGACGCAATACCTGCGCCGTAGGCAAATTCAGGATCTGCGGTTCAAGCTCGCCGTCACTTAAAATAATAGTCGGATCGTCTATGTCAGCCAGTGCCGTTTTAACATGACGGGTAAAAGCCGCAGTAAAGGCAGACAGATTTTCAGTTTTAATCGATAACCCTGCCGCTGCCGCGTGACCACCAAACTTTTCAATCAGGCCGGGCTGAGCGGTACTGACTGCTTCGAGTATGTCGCGGATATGAACCCCGGCAATAGAGCGCGCCGAGCCTTTAATGATTTTTTCGTCCTGTTTGGCAAACACGATGGCAGGCCGTTTATATTCGTCTTTCAGACGACCGGCGACAATGCCGATAACGCCCTGGTGAAAGTGTTCATCAAAGAGCACAATAGCGTCCGGTGGTGCGCTGCTATCAAGTTGTACCGAGGCCAGGGTTTCCTGGGCCTGTTGTTTCATTTCCTGTTCGATGGTACGGCGTTGCTGGTTGAGGCGGTCGAGCTCGGTGGCCCGGGCGCGCGCCTCCATGGCATCACTGCACAACAGACACTCAATACCGGCCGCCATATCATCCAATCGCCCTGCGGCGTTCAGGCGCGGGCCAATCACAAAGCCCAGATCCGTAGCGGTCAGCCGACTGGCATGGCGCTGTGCTACTTCCAGTAGCGCCGTGATCCCAGGCCGGCATTGCCCGGCACGGATCCGCTGCAGGCCCTGATGCACCAGAATGCGGTTATTCTGGTCAAGCGGAACGACATCAGCAACCGTACCAACGGCAACAATATCCAGTAAATTAGCTAAATTCGGGGCCTGAATTCCCTGTTGAGAAAACCATTCCCGGCGTTCAAGTTCAGCCCGTAGTGCCAGCATGAGATAAAAAGCCACGCCAACGCCGGCCAGGTTTTTTGAGGCAAAGTGACATTCAGGCTGATTCGGATTAACAATAGCAGTGGCAGCAGGCAAGGTTTCGCCGGGTAAATGGTGATCAGTCACTATGACTTCCATACCCAGCTCATTGGCTCTGTCGACCCCGGCGTGACAGGAAATGCCATTGTCGACGGTAATGATCAACGGCGTACCGCGCTCCGCCGCCACTTCAACAATTTGTGGTGACAGTCCGTAGCCGAAATCAAAGCGGTTAGGCACGAGGTAATCGAGTCTGGTGGCGCCCATCTGCCCCAGCGCCAGCATACACAGTGCCGTGCTGGTAGCTCCGTCGGCGTCAAAGTCACCAATTATGGTAATCGCTTGCTGTGCAAGCATGGCATCCGCAATGCGGCTGGCTGCGTCAGTACAACCCAACAGGTCGCGGTAATGCAGCAATGCCCTGGCGCCTGTGTTTAACTGGTCCGGAGACTGAATATGACGACCACGATAAACCCGTTCAAGTACCGGATGTAATGCCGCGTCAAAGGTATCGGTTAACGGCCGGCGCCTGATGTGTAAGCTCATAATTTAACTGTGATTCGTTGCAGGGACTCAAAAAGACTGGTGACCGGATACCAGTGGATTAGGGTATCCGGTGCCTTAAAAACGGTTTATTAACCAGCGATCTGTTTCAGAGCAGACAGAAGCTGCTCTGGCGGTTGATAACCCGGAATAATACTGCCATCGCTAAGTACGATATTCGGCGTACCGTTTACCCCAATCTTACGGCCGAAACGAAATTGCTCGGCAATATCGTTATCACAACTGTTAGGGGTCACGCTGCTGCCCGATTTAGCATTCGTCATGGCTTTCTTTGGATCCGCTGAACACCAGACCGACACCATTTGACGATACACCGGGCTGTTCAAGCCGGCACGTGGATACGCCAGATATCTCACCGTGATGCCTTCGCTGTTGTACTGTTCAATTTGTTCGTGCAGCTTGCGGCAGTAACCACAGGTAGTGTCGGTAAACACGGTCACCACGTACTGCTCGTCTTCGGCTTTAAATTCGATGTAGGAATCATCAAACTGTTTCAGTCCGTCAAGGCGCATGTCAGCCAGTGCGGTTTCTGTTTCATTGCGCATTTCTTCATCGAGGTTGTACACCCGGGCCTGCAACAGGTAGGTACCGTCGGCACTGACATAAAAGAGACCATTTTCGGTACTGATTTGCAGTAACCCTTCAACCGGTGAGTCAGCAATAGCATCTACCCGCCACTTCAGCGTCGTTTCGATTTTTGCCTTAACACTCTCTTTATCTGCCGCATCGGCCAGCACATTTGCAGTTGCAGCCACCGAAAAAACACTCAGCACTGCCAGTAAACTGCGAAAAAACACTTTCATCTAATCACTCCTGAAAACCATTCTGACTATGGCCTATACGGCCTCTGGGATGCTGAATTTGCAGCACATTGTTTTCTTTAAGACCGGAATTTAACCGTAAAATTCGCTCTAGTGTATCAAAAAATCCCGGTCTGGCGATGATCCCCATCGACAATTAACCGGGTTCTCATCGATTCATCCCTGCCCGGGCTTTGTTTTACCCCCTAGGATGATGTTCTGAAATCAGATTTTGAAGTCTCTCTGTTGCAACATGGGTATAAATTTGTGTGGTTGACAGATCGCTGTGACCCAACAGCATTTGCACCACCCGCAAATCGGCACCGTGATTAAGTAAATGGGTGGCAAACGCATGGCGCAGCGTATGAGGAGACAGTTCTGTACCGATCCCGGCTTTTACCGCGTAGTATTTAATGCGATGCCAAAACGTCTGGCGAGTCATCTGTACTCCGCGGTTACTAACAAACACCACGTCGGTCTGATGCTTAAGCAGCAGCGGCCGGGCGCTGTGAAGATAATCCTGCAATGCATCCAGCGCATTCTCGCCAAGTGGCACCAGGCGTTCTTTATTGCCTTTACCCATTACCCGAACCAGCCCTTGTTGCAAGCTGACTTCCGATAACCGTAAACCGGTGAGTTCACTCACTCGCAGGCCGGTTGCATAAAGCACTTCAAGCATACACTTGTCGCGACATTCGATGGGCTCTTCCATATCGGGCGCTTCAAGGAGGGCTTCCACCTCGGCTTCGCTCAGCGTGCCGGGCAGTTTTTTGGCGGCTTTTGGAATAGCAAGCTGGCTCACCGGGTTATCCTTGCGCTGCTCGTCGGTAACCAGATAGCGGTAAAACTGACGCATAGCGCTAATGTTGCGCTGGGTACTGCGAGCGGAAAGGCCTTTTTGCTCGCGAAACATCAGATAATCCTGCATGTCCGTCAGGCTGGCCTGTTTCAGACTGGTACCTTGGGTAGCAAGAAACCCTGCCACGTGGCACAAATCCCGACGGTAGCTCTGCTGAGTATTGTCACTCAAGCCTTTTTCCAGCCACAGCATTTCGATAAAGGCTTCGATAATGTCGAGTTCAGCCTCACTCGGTAGCGGCAATTTCCGGCTCATTTAAAGCCACGCCGCTCTTTAATTAACTCGTAGGCAGCCTGAATATCCTGCGCTTTATTCTTGGCAATTTCCATGGCTTGCTCAGGCAGGCCTTTGGACGCCAGTTTATCCGGGTGATGCTCCGACATGCGTTTACGGTAAGCCCGCTTAATCAGTTTTTCATCGTCACTGGCCGACACGCCCAGCACGGCGTAGGCATCTTCCAGCGTCGGGCCGTTCGATTGACTGCCCTGGCGTTGGTGGCTACCACGCCCCTGGCTTCTGAAGCGTACTTCTGCCTCATACATGGCAATAAGATAGTCGAGGTCGCGACGCACAAATCCTAACGCCTTGGCGACTTTTTCCAGCACCCGGTATTCTTCACTGGCCAGGCGGCCATCGGCAAATGCAGCCTGGATGAGTATTTCCAGAAACACCTGCAAAATATCACGGCGGCCATGACAGGACTCGTATAACTGCTTGAGAATATCGGCAACCGGAAAGTCGCGCGCTTTGCCCTCCCGGAAGGCTTGCTGCGCCTCCTGACGGGCCTCACCCTGCAGTTGCATGTCGTCCATCAGGCGGGTGGCAATTTTAATTTCTGATTCAGTGACTTTACCATCTGATTTCGCCAGATGGCCGAGCGCTGCAAACAGGCTGTGAAAAAAAATGGCCTGTTGTTGCAACGCATCCTGACTGGAGAAAAAGCGTCCAAAACCGCCCATGCGGCCAAAATCCTGACTGTAGCCTTTGTCGAACATATAGCCCACAAGCAACCCAAGGATCGCTCCCGGCACTTTTAAAAACATCATTCCGAAAATAAAACCCAGTAATCTGCCCCAAATTGGCATGCATACCCCCTGCAATATCGACGCGCTGCGCCGGGCTGGTTGATAAACAGGCGTAACAACCAGTAAAAAGATAAGATGTTAAGCACTATAACCAATGGTTATTCGCTTGAGAAGTCGCCCACATCATTGCTTTAAAGCAAATAAATGGGGATAAGATATGAATTTTTCGATTTTTTTAGGGTCTGCTGTTGGTAATTGGCGGCGAAGTGCATAGAATTAGCGCCTTATCAGAACAGACATCGGCGCCCTACCAGCCGAATAATCCTTTGAAGCACCGAGAATAATAATTTGCTGTCGAAAACAACACAACTTGCTCAGCAGCATTGCCAGCCAGACATCCGGGCACAAAACACACCATTTTGTCGCCAACGGCGCACATTGGGTGCCTTGATTCGTGTGGCCATAGCAGGTTTAAGCAGTCTCGCCTGGCAGGCATCTGCACAAACGGCCATCAATGATACCGCCCTGTGCCTGGCAGTGCCTCAGCCCTTTGACAGCTCGCAACTGTTGCAGAAAAAGCAGGTTCAGGTGACCGCGGATTCTGCAGAAATCAGCGAAAACCAATTTGCCCTGTTTAAAGGGAATGTGGATATTGTTACCGACAGCGCCATTATTCACGCCAAAACCGCTGAAGTGACTGATAATGGTCGCGCCTTGTCGGCCAGTGGTGATGTAAGTTATCGCAGTCCCGCGCTGACAGTGAGCAGCGACTTGCTGTCGGTGGATTCGGTTGAACAAACCTTAAAACTGGAAAATACCCTGTATCAGCTAACCGGTTTTGTGGGCCATGGTGCCGCTGGTGAGATTGATATCGGCACCCGGCAGGGTATCGCCCTGCGTGACGTAAGCTTTACCACTTGTCCGTTAGACCAACAGGATTGGCGGATTGAAGCATCCAAAATCAGTATTGAGCCGGGAGACACCCTTGGTGAAGCACGCCATACCCGGTTTTATCTGGGCGATGTGCCCGTACTGTATTTACCCTATTTCGCTTTCCCGGTCAGTAATCAGCGCCAGACCGGATTGTTGTTCCCGCTGATCAGCAGTTCCAGCTCAACCGGGGTCGACTACGAACAGCCGTTTTACTGGAACATTGCACCAAACTATGACATGACCATTTCACCACGGCTGATGACTAACCGTGGGTTGCAGTTAAAAACCGAATTCCGCTACCTGACTGCGGCATCAGGTGGACAGATGCACGTGGAATATCTCAGCAATGATACGCGCCAGGCCAGCGACGACAGCCGTTATTTTTACCGCTTACAGCATCACGGTTTACTCTCGGACAAATGGCAGTTAAATGTGGATTTCAACGGCATCAGCGACAACAACTATATTGTTGACCTGGGTTCAGATTTCTACAATCGTTCGGATACCACCATCAACCGTACCATCGGCCTCGATTATTACAGTCAGTCGCTGGATATGAGCCTTTATTTACGTGATTTTGAAACCCTGGGCGACTTTGATGCCATTTACCGGGCACTGCCGGAAGCCAAATTACAATGGCGCAATCAACTGGCTGAGTTTGTGACTTTCAAGGTGGACTCTGAGCTGGCGTATTTCGACAACGCTCTGGACTCCAACCCGGATGCCCTGCGCTGGCATTTGGCGCCCACCATGGCGCTGCCTTATCAGCGTTACTGGGGCGAAATCACGGCTGAATTAACCGCCATGAATACCTATTACAAACAAACCAATATTGCCAACACTGAACTTGACGATGAAGTGAACCGCACACTTTATCAGGGCCGCCTGTTCAGCACGCTGTATCTGGAAAAAAACGATCGGATTTTTGGTAACGACGTCACCATTACCTTTGAGCCAAAGGTTCAGTATTTGTATACCTCCTACGAAGATCAGAGCAACATTGGTTTGTATGACACCACGGCCCTGCTAACCGATGTGAATGGCTTATTTCGTGGCCAGGAGTTTACTGGCCTGGACCGTATCAGCGACAATGATCAAATTACCGTGGGGGCAACATCACGCATAATTGATGAGAACAACCGGGAACAATTTGTCATAAGCCTGGGTCAGATATTCTACTTGTCAGACACACAGGTCACGACAGCAGTGGATGATCGCAACCGTTCGGCCCTGGCCGGCGAACTGGACTGGCGTTTTGACGACAGTTGGTTTGTGCACTCAGCCATTCAAATTGCTACCGACAATGACAAGGTTGAACGCAGCGGTATGGCGTTAGAATATCGCCTTGATGCCAGACGACTGGTGCAACTGAGTCACCGGTTTGTGCGCGACCTGTCTGGCGAAACCATCGATCAGTTTGGCTTTTCAGCCAGCTGGCCAATTGGTGAAAACTGGCAGGTGGTGGGGCGTTCTTATCGTGATTTGGAGCGAGACAGAAGCATCGAAAACTATTTTGGGGTACAGTATGAGTCCTGTTGCTGGGCGGTTCGCATTGTTGCTCAGCGAAGTCTGAGTAACCGTTATGATGTAACGGGTCAGCAAAATACCAATGAGTTTGACTCAAGTATTGGTCTGCAATTTATTTTTAAAGGGATCGGTTCATCCCGGTCCAATCGGGCTATGCTCGAGGACGGCATGTTCGGCTATCGACAGCCATACGTGTTAAATTAAATGCGCCGGTATCCTGTTCAGGAACACGGCAGTATTAACAACAAGCAAGAGAGTTTATGAAGTATTTTATTCGGGGTTTGTTTTTAAGTCTGGTAATGAGCTTACCAGTCATGGCCCAAACCGAGTTACTCGACAAAGTAGCCGTTATTGTTGATCAGGGCGTGGTACTGGAAAGTGAAGTACGGGCACTGGTAAATGAAGTAAAAGCAGATGCGGCAGCGAAAGATCAGCGTTTGCCGTCTGACGAAGCCCTCCGCACTCAGGCCATCGAGCGTTTGATCCTGAAAAACCTGCAACTGCAAATGGCAGAGCGCATGGGGATCCGGGTAAGTGATCCGCAGCTGGATCAAACCATTAACAATATTGCCGCCGGTGAAGGTGCAACCGTTGAACAACTGCGTGACGAAATTACCCGTCAGGGCATTGCTTACAACGACTATCGCGAACAGGTTCGTGAAGAAATCATAATGGGCGAAGTACGCCGCGCCAACGTGCGTCGTCGTATCTACATTACCTCCCAGGAAATTGCTAACCTGGTTGACCTGATGGCGCAACAAGGCTCTGATCAGGCAGAATACGAGTTAGGTCATATTCTGATTGGCTTCCCGCCTGAAACCACCGATGCCGACGTGACCGATGCCCGTGAACGTGCCGACAAAGTTCTCAACCTGCTTGACGAAGGCTCTGAATTTTCCCGCCTCGCGATTGCCGCTTCATCAGGCTCCGAAGCCCTTGACGGCGGTAACATGGGCTGGATGAACATTAACGCCATGCCAACCCTGTTTGCTGAAGCTGTACAAGGCAAGCGTAAGGGTGAAGTGATTGGCCCGATCCGCAGTGGTGCCGGTTTCCATATTCTGAAAATCCTTGATACCCGGGGTATCGAAGTGGTTGAAGTTGAGGAAGTTAATGCTCGTCACATTCTTATTCAGCCATCCATTATTCTTAGCGAAGAGCGTGCCAGAGGCATGTTAGTTGAGTTTAAGGAACAGGTGCAGGCTGGCGATGCCGACTTTGCCGAACTGGCAAAAGAACACTCAGCAGACCCGGGTTCAGCACTTCGCGGCGGTGAACTGGGGTGGTCTGACCCAAGTATCTATGTACCGGAATTTAAAGAAGCACTGGCTAATTTGGAGCCTGGAGAGTACAGTGAACCTGTACGTACGCAACACGGTTGGCACTTAATTCAGTTGCTCGACCGGCGTATCGACGATGCCACCGAACAACGCAAGGAAGATAAAGCCCACCAGCTGCTGTTTAACCGTAAATTTGCGGAAGAGAGTGAGAACTGGTTACGTGAAATGCGTGACTCGGCTTATATCGAAGTCCTTAGTGATTAAAATTAAGGTCTGACTATGACACCGCTTAAAATTGCCATCACGCCAGGTGAACCTGCTGGCGTGGGCCCCGATCTGGTTATTGAGCTGGCCCAGCAGGAATGGCCGGCTCAGTTGGTTATCTTTGCCGACGAAACCATGATGCAAGACCGCGCCGCAGCGTTGAACATACCGCTGAAGTTAACCCCCTATACCCATGGTGAATCGCGAATTCAGTCGCAAGGGGAACTGTTTATCCAGTCGATTCCTACGGCAGTTCCCGTGGAACCCGGCGTACTGAACAGCGAAAACGGTCACTACGTGGTAGAGACGCTGCGCCAGGCCTGCCAGGCGAACATTGAAGGGGATTTCGATGCCGTGGTTACCGGGCCGGTCAATAAGGGCATTATCAATAAAGCCGGTATTTCCTTTAGTGGTCATACCGAGTTTTTTGCCCACCAGTCCAACACCATTGATGTGGTGATGCTGCTGGCTACTGACGGATTAAACGTTGCACTGGCCACTACTCATATTCCACTGGAGTATGTCTCACGGGCGATAACCCGCGAGCGCCTGCACAAAGTGATTCATATTATTCACACCGATTTAAAGCTGAAGTTCAATATTACCCAACCGCACATTTACGTGTGTGGTCTGAATCCGCATGCCGGCGAAGACGGTCACATTGGCCGGGAAGAAATTGAAACCATTTCACCAGCGCTGGATGAACTGCGCGAAGAAGGTATTCACCTCACCGGGCCATTGCCTGCCGACACCATCTTCCAGCCCAAATACCTGGAAGATGCGGATGTGGTACTTGCCATGTACCACGACCAGGGCCTACCCGTGCTAAAATATAAAGGCTTTGGTGCCTCGGTGAACATTACGCTTGGTCTGCCGTTTATTCGCACCTCAGTAGATCATGGTACTGCCCTGGATCTGGCCGCTAAAGGTCAGGCAGATAGCGGCAGTTTTACCAAAGCAATGAATAAAGCAATCGAACTGGCTTATCATCAACAATGAATAAAACCCATTTAGGTCATACCGCCCGCAAGCGGTTTGGCCAAAACTTCTTAAACGACACTTTTGTTATTGAGCAAATTGTCGATGCCATCAACCCTCAGGACGGTGAAAACCTTCTGGAGATCGGCCCCGGACTGGGTGCACTGACCGATCCAGTCTGTGAGCGGGTTAACGCACTGACCGTCATTGAGCTGGACCGCGACCTGGCTAAACGCTTGCGTCAGCATCCATTCCATGGCAGCAAACTCACCGTTGTGGAGCAGGATGCGCTGACTGTTGATTTTAACGACCTGGCCAGGCCCGATGCGCCGCTTCGGGTATTCGGTAACCTGCCGTACAACATTTCCACACCCATTATGTTCCATCTGTTTTCCCACGCCGGCATTATTGGCGACATGCATTTTATGCTGCAAAAGGAAGTGGTAAACCGTTTGGCGGCCAGCCCGGGGAATAAAAATTACGGCCGATTGTCGGTGATGGCGCAGTATTACTGTAGCGTTCAGCCCGTACTCAATGTACCGCCGGGTGCTTTTGTTCCGCCGCCCAAAGTGGAGTCTGCAGTGGTCCGCCTGACCCCCCATCGCACCCCGGTGGTTAAGGTCAGTGAAGTAAAAATGCTTGAACGTGTTTGCACGATGGCGTTTAATCAACGTAGAAAGACCATACGTAATAGTCTGAAAGACTGTATTAACGAAGCACAGTTAGAAGCGCTTGGCCTTGATCCAACCCGACGGGCTGAGACACTGTCGCTCGATGATTTTGCAACCGTTGCGAATTGGGTGAGTGAACATGACAGCACCGAAGACCGAAAATAATCCGGCCGAACTGGTTACCGTTCGGGTAGTCACGCGGCATTTGCCTGAACATTTACCCTCAGACAGTGACAAGTACGCCTTTGCGTATCAGATTACCGTAATGAATCATAATAGCTTTGCGGTGATACTGACTCACCGCTACTGGCTGGTAACTGATGCTAACGGCAAACAAACTGAAGTCAGCGGTGAAGGTGTGGTTGGCAAACAGCCTACCATTGAACCCGGTGACAGTTTTCAGTACACCAGTGGCTCCGTTATCGACACGGAAGTAGGCACTATGCAAGGGTATTACGACATGAAAACCGCTGATGGCGATGTATTCAGAGTGCCCATTGAGCCATTTCGCCTCGCGCTACCTAATATCATCAACTAATCTACTGATATGGCATCATACGTAATTGGCGACATTCAGGGATGTTACGCCGGGCTTCGCCGTTTGCTCGACAGCATCAGTTTTGAACCTGGCCGCGATAACCTTTATGCGGTGGGCGATCTCATTGCCCGCGGTGAAGACTCGCTGAGTACACTGCGTTATCTGCGCTCACTAGGCAGCAGTTTCTATAGTGTTCTGGGCAATCATGATCTGCATTTTCTGGCCGTTTCTCAGGGCATTAAGAATCCCAAGCGCAGCGATAACCTGGAACCTTTAATAAAAGCTCCGGACATGGCGGCGCTGACCGACTGGCTCAGGCAATGGCCACTAGCCATGGCTCTGGATGCACAGCACACCATGGTCCATGCCGGTTTATACCCGGGCTGGTCGACAACGCAGCTCATTGCTTACAGTAAAGAAATCAGCGATGAGCTAAAAAGTGTTAAGTGGCGGCAACTGCTCGAAAACATGTACGGCGATGGCCCGCCCAAATGGAACCAGAAACTCAGCGGTAAACAGCGCCAACGCTTTATTATCAACGCCACCACCCGCATGCGCTTTGTGCGCCCTTCGCTGGCGTTAAATCTTACCGAAAAATCAGCTCCCAAAGATGCACCTACTTCATTGCGCCCTTGGTTTGACGTGTCTAATCAGCAGCTGCAAGCCAATGAAACCATTTTGTTTGGCCACTGGGCTGCCCTGCAGGGAAAAACCTCTTCTGCGCAATTCATTGCTTTGGATACCGGCTACGTGTGGGGAAATACCATGACCCTGTGGCATAAGGAATCCGGCGAATACATTTCTGTATCAGCGTAATCGTCTGTCACCGACTATAATAATGGGCAACCATTAACAAAATCATTTAACTATTGGCCATTACGACCGATAAAAACACCAGGATTGATATAAAAATCCGCTGAAAAAGTTCTAATACTTTTGTATCAGTTTTAAAAGATTGGTATAACTAAACTTGCGGGAGGAAACAGCTCTCCTGTTACAGATTACCCGGTTTTATTGCGTGCTTTGAGGGGATGCAACGCTGCAATACCAAAGAAACCGGTTAACACCAGACTCCGAACAGGCACAGTTCATATT
>NZ_CAJXQY010000036.1 GCF_913058315.1 uncultured Alteromonas sp.
TCCAGCTTAGCCAATTTATTGGTTAAGCTGGGGAGAAGGCTCAATAAGTATCAAACAACTATTGTCGATCACTGCGATCGTTGTGACACAAACACGTAGGCTCCCTTCGCTTCGCTCAGTATTGTAGCCTACGTATTTGTGCCCCAAAGTTGGGCCAAATAAGGAATTTAGGATTAAATGGATAAGAGCAGTAACAGTTTAGTTTTCCCATTCGATTTTTTATCGGACACTTCACAGAACAGAGTTATCTACCTTTTGGGTACCATTGCTATTTCAACAATACCTGCCTTAGTAATTTCATTTTTAATTTTCACGTTTTTCCCTGAGGCTGAGCCCCCTCCGCTTCCGGAAAGTGCCATTACATTGTTCTTCAATGTAGTTATTTTTGCTCCTCTTATTGAAACGCTACTTTTATGGCTGGGTATTTCTATTATTAAAAGATTTACGTCCTCGACTTGGAGCATAGCTCTCGTTTCTGCATTTATATGGGGTGTATTTCACTCACTTGGTGCCCTTGGACATGGATTTACCATCTTTTGGTCATTCGTCGTGTTTTCCTTCGCGTTTGTTGTTTGGTATGAAAAATCGAGGAACTTAGCATTAGGAATGTGTATGGCCATCCACGCAGGTCAAAATTTCATAGCTTTTTTATTAATGCAAATTCTGTGAAATTTTTAGTTCGAAGCAAGCTCATAACAAGGCGCTCATGAGGGATGCAAGCATGACGCGCCTCCGGCATTATAGCGCTATATTAGTGCCCTTAGTGTTATGTGCTTAAGGTAGGGAAGCATTATGAAACTTTTATCAGAGTACAAATTTTAGGGTTTCCTTTATGGCTTTATTGCTGGATTTTTTGGCTGTCTTGTCGTAATAACTTCGATAAGCACATCAGGTAAGGTGCCTATCACAGAAATCTTAATGAATAGCTTTTGGACTGGGATTGTCGTCGGGTTTGTAGGGTGGCTATATTTGGGGTTATCGGCTTCGGGTATGGCTTCGGGATCATATGGAACTGGTCATGCGGGGGGATTCACATTCCAGCGGTGGCAGCGATGGAGGTGGTGGTGATTAGTCGCAACGCACATAACAAAAAATACATGTCGCTCGCAGGCGGGCTGGGACAAAAACAGGCAGGCGGATTCGCCGTTGTTACCTGCCTGTTTGTGCCCCATATTTAGGTGTTATGCACTAGAAGGAGATTTACGGAAAGTGAGTTTTTTAAACGGTTTTTATTATCAAGTACTCTCCTTTATTGCTTTAACCTGCTTTGCGTCTTCGGTCTGTGCAAATAGCTGCTATACCACCGAAGATATGGTAAATGAATGGAATCAAAAATATGGTGAAGAAGTTCAGATAATAGCAACAGAAAAGGACGGCGAATTCCTTGTTGAAGCTTCATTCCCGCTTAAACTAGGAGAATCAGAGTTTGAAGATATTTGGTTATTTAAGGGAAAACCTGTCTTTGATGCAACTTTAATTGATTACGACTTTTCCGTATCTATCGCGCCTTGGAAAAAAGAAAATGGCTATGGTCATATTTATTATACGGTTAAGTCATATCTTGCTAGCGAGAATTACCTTTCCATTTCGTATGGAGAAAATTGTGGTATGTATATCCAATTCCCAGTTATTTTTACCACACAATAAAGGGCGCTTGTATTATCAACTGCGCGCATTAACTCGCTCGCAGGTTCGCTGAGACATAAACACGCGGGCTGCTTCGCATTATAGCCTATGCGTTTGTGCCGCAAATTGGAGCATTAGCTCTACAAGGAGGTCGTTTTGGCATTTGACATGTATTCAGGTACGAAAAAGGAATCAATTGCTCACTATGAAGAATTTATCTTTTCTTATGTCAATCAAGCTGATGAATTTTCTGAATTAAAGCGGATATGCGAAAGCTATTATCGGGATCCCAAACTAACTCCGGCGCAATCAAATAAAATCGTACATGAGTTAATCCATATAAAAACGCTTTTACAAAATAATCACGAACAAAAAATAGTTGATCGTTTATTACTGTTTTTTAGTTATTCCTACCTACATAATGAAAGTGTTCTTTGTGAGAGTGATTAATAAACATAACAAAATGTTGGCTAGCCCTTAGCGTCAAGGAAATTTTTATGAACAAGGACTTAGTTTTAAAACAAGTTTCTTTCTTTTTTAGCGGTGCTGTGGTGCCGGCGAGTTTATTTGTGGCTTTTAATACACTCGTATTGGGTCACTGCGATCCCAAATTTGGTTGTGCCGGAACCCTTGGGCTCTTGTTTAAGATCAGTATTGTGCCCATAGCTTTGGCAAGCAGTATTGCCCTGGCTGTTGCGATATATGTTCTTGGTAAGACTAAAAGCTATCATAAAGGTCTGCTTTTTGTTTTTGGCGCCGTAATGAGTTTGTTTAACCTTGTTTCATTCAGGTTGGCCCAAGACATTGGGTTTTCACTAACTATAGCTGTCATACTAGCCACAACAGTCATTTTATTTGCTGGATTAAGCAGGCTAAATGTAACAACGCGCTCAGATGAGAGGAATAAATAGCGCGGCTTTGCCATCATAGTGCTATGAATCAGTCATTAGCTAAATGTCAGTCGCCACAGGGAATTAAGTACATGGAACCAAATTATTCCAAATATTCGACCCCGGAATTAGAACAGACTTTGCAATCTATTGATCAAAGCGCTTTTCCAGAAAGAACAGCAGAAATAAAGCAAGAATTAAGCTCTCGCCAAACGGAAGTGAAATCTGATTCGGCAGCAAAAAATGAAGCTTTTGAAGCGAATGAACAATTTTATAGATGCCCCAATTGTGAAGTGAAAATTGGCTTATTTTCTAAAACGGCCAATAAATGGGGCAAGGTCAAAAATTGCCCTGATTGTGGCGAACCTTTCACTACAACCATAAAGTTTAAGGTTTTCATACTTGCATTTTTTCCGATGTTTATTATCCATCTCTTTTTGCTTAAACCCATAGTCCTGGCCTTAGGTTTAAACAAATCCATTAGTATTGGAATAATGTGCGGGATCATCACTGTGTTATCTATGCGTTTTAAGAGAGTCAACGTGGGTGCTGGCACTTAACCAAAAAAATTATGTTGCGCCCAGGCATGCTGGGATAAAAACAGGCTGGCAACTTCGGAGTTGAATTCGCGGTAATATTACCCACGTTTTTTCGCTGCCGGATTAGGGCGTTAAGGTTTTAGGAGACATTGATGGTTATCAGGAAGCTGGAAGAGAAGGACCTTGAAGCTGTAAGTGCAATTTGCATGAGCGCTTTTTTTAATTCTGTTGCAGGCACATTGACTGATGAAGGGGTGGCAACATTTTCGAAAATCGCTGCGTGCGACGCATTCTTCGACAGAATGAAAGGTGATACCGTGATGTTGGTTGCTGAGAGCGGCGAAATTATCGAAGGCGTTATCGAGTTAAAAGAAAGCAGGCATGTAGCGATGTTTTTTATTCGTCCCGAACGCCAGAAGAGTGGCATAGGAAGAAAACTGCTTTCATCCGTTTTGAGTCATGCAAGTGGCGAAACGGTAACTGTCAGCGCGTCACTATCTTCAGTAGCCGCTTATGAAAAGTACGGGTTTGAGTGCACCGGCGGGGTAGGCGAG
Organism: uncultured Alteromonas sp.; assembly: GCF_913058315.1. Classification (GTDB taxonomy): domain Bacteria; phylum Pseudomonadota; class Gammaproteobacteria; order Enterobacterales; family Alteromonadaceae; genus Alteromonas. The sequence goes on from NZ_CAJXQY010000036.1 coordinate 3,610, forward strand.
TCGGCAGGTTTAGTATATCAACCTATGGAGCTCAAGTTTAACAAGGCAATGCACGCGAAAAGCGCTTAGCTGCGGCATTATATGCAAAGGATGTTCATGCTCAGGTTCTTAGTGGTTAGCTCTACTCTATTGGTCGCAAACTTTACTGTTCACGCCAAGGCGTGTGATATTGGGGGCGTTTGGGATCACTCAGCTAAGCCTGCAAGATTATTAGTCGACGTAAACAAAGCACAGATCACTGTCTATTCCCATGATAATAATTCCAAAGCAGTTGGGTTAGTTGTTTTAAATGCGCTAAAACCAACATCAGATTCGTTGCTATGGGATGCGCAGATGTATAGTGCAGCAGAAGACTCGTTTGTTGATGTTCAAATAGCCACAAAAGATTGTAGTCAGTTAACCGTTAGTTTTAACGGTGAAGTGGTTTTAAAACTTGTCAGGTAATTATGCTTATAGTTAAGCGTTATATTTAAAGGATAGACGTTGAATTTTGTATGTAGTTTCAGGGCAGTCGCCTGGTTATACATTGTATTTGGAAGCTTCGCGGTTTTAACGGGCGTAGCTTACGTTGCCATTGCAATGACCCAAGGCGGTGGCGATCCGGCCGGTGCGGCTATACAAGCTTTACTGGCTTTGGCCCTTGTTATCTCAAGCTGCTATTTTCTGAAAAAAGTACCCGTGGCCTTAACGGCCTTAAGAATTCTAACCGGATTACTAATAGTGTTTTTGCTGTATAACCACGCCAATTCTGGCTATCAAAACAATACTGGCAGCTGGATCGGGTTAATGCTCTATATCGTTCCGCTGTGTTTTATTCTGTTTAAGCTCAACTCTTCGGGTGCTAAGCTCTTCATAGAAAGTGATGAAATATAAGGGTTTCTTGAGTCGTTTCGCTCTGAGTTTTTGGCTTTGTGTATCGCCCTTAAACAAGGGGGCAGGTTTCCTTATAAATTGGTGGTTGTAGTAAAAGGATATGAAGATGAAAAAGGCAATAAGTGCATTCCTGCTTGTGTTATTACTTGGGTGCGGCCAGGGAGTCGAGTTTGGAAATATGACGACTGTGGATATGCCTGAGAACTGGACGGAAGAAGAAGGGCAGGCGTTTCTGGAAAAAATTGACCAACGAAAACTGCAATTTGCTGTTATAAGACAATTCCCTGCACTAAAAGAACGAGAGGTTAACTACCGCATTCTCCCTACTGTGTTTACTCCCTACGGGGATAAAGAGAAGTACTTTAAGTATCGGGTTGTTGCCACGTCAACTGATGGCTGGGAGAAAACCACAGCGCTTGAGGAATTCATTGCTGCTTATCTAACCACTCTGATTAGCAACAAGAACGACATTAATCCAATGGTGTTTGTTGATTTGCCTGCAGGCGTTAATGAACAGGAAGCAAACAAACTCCTTCATTCGCTCAACTGGGCTGTGATCCAATCTAAGATTGCTGAAATGTATCCAGGCCTATCACCTGAGACTACTCACTTCAAGATGATTCCCGTTGCGCTGAGCCCTCTTGATCCCCATGACAGGCAAGTCAAAATTCATGTGATGGTACTCACTGAGGCTACCCTGGATGTGGAATATGATATTGAGCTGATCATTGCTGAACAGTTAAAGCTGCAGTTACCAAAAACCTAACAAAAAAGGATAGTGCACTCAGGTGGCGCCGCCACTATTGCCTGCCTGCAGTTGCCCAATGCCAAAAAGTGAAGAGCTAAGGAAGATTAGAAATGGACGTTATTTTTGAACTGAAAAACGAACCGGAATGGGCAAATGAAATCAATGATGACATAAAGGCATCCTTTCCTGAGTATTTTGCAACAAACCCGTTGATTGGTAGTGAAGCGTGGTGGGAATCCATTGATGAGGATGTTATTAACGGCAAAATTACCCATGTCGGTAATTTCATTGAAGATGGTGAAGTTGTTGATATCGTATCCATTTTACCGTTGGACGAAGATTTTAACGGCGATGGTGCTTACTCGGTTGGCCAACCCGAGTTTAGCGTTCTGCGTGAAGATTTCTGGTTAAATGATGTCGTTAAACCTGAGGCTCTGGTTCAGATAAAATCAGTCACAGTGCGTCCAACAGGAGAGCTGGATGAACATTCTGTGTATATAGAAACTCAGGTAGGCGTAAGCTAATGTGCCTAACATTGAACTGTTTGGGCCACAGGGGCGGCAACCTGCAGAACCACTTTGCCGTTATCGTTTTCGGCCGTTATGATAAAGTTACTAGTAAGGAGATTTAGCCTAATGAAAGGGAAGTTCTTAGCCGTCGTTTTTCTTTTGTTTGGTTGGCAATATACCGCGCTAGCATCCGCAACAACCACGCAGCCATCCTTATCCGAACTGGAACAAACGGTTAACCGGCTCTATTCTAAAATACGAAGCCTGGAAAGTGCTCAGGCGGACACAGATACCGAGGTTTCAAAACTTCAGGAAGCTATTAAAAGCAATGGGCTGGCAGTGGTCTTGTTTGCGTTTTTTTGTGCCTGGTGGGCCAAAACAACCGGGCGCAGTGTGCTAGGCTGGTTCTTATTAGGGCTAATTTTCCATGTGTTAACGGCAATTGCGTTGTTGATTAAAACCGAACATAGGGAATAACAACCCAGGAATGAAGCATAAACCGGTAGGTTGAAAATAAGCCTGCATAATTGTGTTTACTTCGGTGGTACCGATTAAAAGGATTTATACATGATGCGATATTTACTGGTAATGGTTCCCATTATTATGGGGTGTGTGGAACTCTCATCTCGCGAATCTACCGGCATGGGGTGGCTCCTTATAGGTATTGGGGTATTCTTTTTGCTAGCCCAATTCACAGGCCTGTTTACCCAAGCCCAGGCGGGTAACGCCAATTTTGATTGGTTTAGCGGTTTCGTCTTTTTGTTTTTCGCTGCGATGGCTTTTAAAGAATACTCTATGGGCTATCAGCAACACGATTTACTGCGCGGCATTGGGTTTACGCTGCTTGGTTTAAGCTCCGTGGACGTAGTGATGGCGAGAGCACTTGCAAAAGCAGACTCAACTTCACTCCAGGGCGTAAAGAGAGTCATTAGCGCCAGGTTTCAAACTGCTATGAGATTTACCGGCCTGGGTTTTTGTGGGGCGTCTTTAGTCGTAGCCTTAAGTTGATGTAGGAAAATAAGTACGATTATCAGGAGAAGTTTTATGACTAAGCAGCATAAAGCCATGAATACCAAATCTGAGGACCACCTTGAACTCATTAAAATGCAAACTGAGTTCGCTTTAATTGAGTCAATGCTGCGTTCAAAAACGCTGAGTGCCATGGTTTTGGTGGGCGTAGTGTTATTTGCGGCCTTCGGCTATTTTCTTTTCCGCATGGCAGGCGCGTAGGGTCGTTTACCGGTTGTGTTGTTGCTTCTTTCAACAATGAATGTTGATGAAAGCATAAGCGCAATGCTACTGTTATTGGTGTGAAGGGTTTCACAGGTAATGGCTAAATTTATAAGGATATAAAATGGAAAACATCTACCCACACAACAACGAGTCTACTATAAACCTAGCAAAGGCGGCGTTAATGCTGTCACTTTCCGTCCTTTTTATGGGGGCCAGCTGTTACCTCAATTTAAGCTACATCCTGGAATTGGAAAGGTTTTCTCTTTCTGTTCAAGAAAAATATGTCGTTGCGATTATGTCTTCAATTGGGCTGCCTTTATTGTTGTTAATTGTCACTCAACTTTGGTTGGAATATCGCGGTTTAAAAAATGCTATTCGTTCAGTTTTGGGGGGGGCAGTGATAACTCTGCTTGGATGCGTACCTATCGCCTTTGCTGCCATTGAAGGGGCTTTAGCGTAAGTGCAATATAAACGCACTAACATTCGCTATGCTCGTTAGAGACAAAAATACGTAGGCTCCCTTCGCTCCGTATTATAGCCTGCTAGCTTATGCCCCTATGTGGGGCGTTAGTTCCCAATAGGTAGCCGAATTTTCAAAGAAATGAATTTGAGTTTAGTAACCGTAGAACTCCCTGAATCGGTCTATTGGCCTTTAAAAATTCTATTTTGTGTGGCCGCTGCTTATGTTTTTTATCAAATCATGGCAGACATAAACGATGGCTTCGTTATTCGAAGAGGTGTTGTATATTCCTTAGAATCAGAACCTCGAAGCTTTTATATTAATATTATAAAACGGTTTGTTATTTTCGCGGTATTAGTTTGGTTTGGCACATCAGGAACCCGCAAAAAGGTGATACCCAGCAGTGGCAACTAACAAAAAATTTTGTCGCCCGCAGGCGGGCTGGGACAACCTGGTGATATTAGTCTAAAAGGTATTAGGCAGAATTAATGAGACAATCCCTACGAGACAAAATGGTACAGGTATGTAATGCCAAAATATTAGCCAAAGGCGATAACGTTGGACTTTCTTTTTACGCGTTCTTTTCTAATAAAAATGATGATCCTGAATTGCTAATGGAAGCTGCTACCTGGTGGATTCAAACGCACCAACTAGATCATTTTGTAAAAGCTCGTATTGTTAGAGATATGGTAGATAGCGGGTTGTAGCATTGTTTATGCGGCTTATCCGTCGCCGGTGGCTTTAATGTGGATGTTTAGCCTAGAGAGGTGCTGCATTAAAGAGGGGATTTGAGGCACCTGTAAACCGATTATTTTAGGGAAATGTTATGGACGTCGTGAAGGTCAGTCGGCAAGATTATCCGACTCTTATTGACCTGTGGGAGGCTTCGGTGCGAGCCACACACCACTTTTTACCTGAGCAGTATATTGCACAACTTAAACCTCTTATTTTACAGCATTACTTTGATGCAGTGGCGTTACGCGGTGTGAAGCTGCGCAATGAGCTAGCCGGATTTATTGGCGTGGCCGCAGGTAACATTGAAATGCTGTTTGTAAGCCCCGGGTACTTTGGTAACGGGGTAGGGCGGGCACTGGTCGAGTATGCAATAAATGAACTGGAGGCCGGTAAAGTGGATGTGAATGAGCAAAATCCACAAGCCATTGGCTTTTATGAACGGCTGGGATTTAAACGCATAGGGCGTTCAGCACTGGATAGCCAGGGTAACCCGTTTCCACTTATTCATATGGCTATTAAGGCTGCTCAATAGTTAAGCGTTTTAATTATGGCTCGTGCTCTGGTTAGTAAGTTTTGGCTGGCAGATTATTTACCGCCGCTGGTTTTTCTTTTTTCTGTCGTCATTATAAAAGGATGTTCAATATGGACGGTTTTCTCGCCTTCTTTTTTAGCGCTGTACTGGCATTCTTTGGATTGTTAATCTGGAGCATTCTGTCATTTTGATTGCCAGATCAAATCGTACTACGGGTAAAGAAAAATTGCCTGGTTGCTGGTAGTGTTTTTTATTTCCTGGTTTGCCTGGGTGTTTTATATGTTGTTGGCGCCGTTAAAAGAAAAGCCGCGTCCGGCAAATCGCCAGTATTAATCTTGCCGTTTGGCTGAGGGAAATGCCGTGGTTGTCTCGATACACAATAAGCTTATTAATACCGCTGCCCGGGAAGTCTTAAAACCAATAAATATGATGCGCAAAGGGCAGTCCAGGTTATGGCTGGATGATAATGGCTGGTGGGTGGCTATTGCAGAATTTCAGCCGTCCCAGTGGTCTAAAGGTAGCTACCTGAATGTGGCTGTTAGCTGGCAGTGGTACCCCAGAGTGGATTATGCTTATGATCTTGCAAACCGGGAAAGTGCTTTCGTTGAGTTTGAGAGTGAGGAGACCTTTATGCTGCAGGCCAGGTCGCTGGCGGAGCAGGCAAAGCAGCGGGTACTTTACTATCGCGATGAACTCTCAAGCCCCCAACGGGCAATGCAGTTTGTGTTAGCTAATACCGCAGGTGGTAGCCAGCACATCTGGGCAGGGCTGAATAAAGGCATGATTTGCTTGTATGCCAGGGACTTTACCCAGGCCCGGCATTTTTTTGCTGAGGCACTGGCTTGTAATGATGACAGAGCCTGGGCAATGGAAGTCAAAACATTTATACAGCAACTTATGAGTCTGACTCCGCCAGAGCAATTGATGTTTGTAAAACAGGCGGTTGCTCAGTCGCGGCAGCTTAAAAAGCGGCCCGCTATAGATATAGCATTTGGTGAAGAGCCGCAGTAGAGGCGACAAATGATTAAGATTACGAGTAGAACAGGCCTGGCCATACTATTAACTGTATTGTGCAGCGTGTCGAAGCAGTTAAATGCCTGTTCGCTGGTACCGCTGCTAGAAGCCTTTGAAGCGAACCATACTGAGGCTTTAGCCCCGGTAAAGCCCCATTTTAAGTTGGCCGGGATTGAGCGAGGCAGTGATGATGGTAATTTGGGTTCCTGTTCTGATTTTGGGTTTATAACCTTTAAATTGTCAGGTAGTTATCCGCCACAAGGGTATATTTTCGAGCGGGTGAAAGGAGAGTTTGAAGATAGACTGTTTGAGCCGGTAGCCGTAATACCGTCGAAGTTTATAGATGATAACGCCTTATTTACCTTTGTGTGGTTGGATGGCAGTAGCAATGAGCAAGAGCCTATCCATTTCACGGTCAGTATTGTTGCGGTAAATGGGGCTGGCGAACGCAGCGAACCTCAGTATCTGGAGGTAAGGCATCCCGGTGTTGCCTCGCCATGGTGGCAGTTTTGGTAGCGCGCTGGCACTAATGTATTAATATATGTGGTGAAATCAGGTACAAAAAAGGGAATTTTGATGCGATTAAAAATAGTAAAAACTGTGGCTGCGCTGGTAACGCTGGCGATGAGTGGCTGTGTAGTACTGCCTGAAGATTCAGCTGATACGAGCCAGTGTTATCTCTCCAGTAACCAAAAATACCTCAAGGTAGTCGATTTAACCGATGGCGACACCAGCTTTTACGACTGGCAGGGCAAAATTATCGGTGTCATAAGCCTGCCGACCAGTGCGGTCATTTCTGCCAGTTATGTTGCGGTAAATAACGTTTTCAATTTTGGCGAAAAACTCATTAAATGTGATGGCAATGGCAGCAGTAAAGAGCCCTCCGTTCAAGAGGGGACGGAACATTAGCGGCACATATCATCGGGCTGTTTTCTGTAACAGCCTGGCGCATTAAGGAAGAAAGCAGACATGGAACATCGCGTATTAACCCGCTCAAAACACGGTCTGGTCTCGGGTACTCTGAGAGGAATGGCTAATTACTACCACTTAAACCTTAATGGCCTGCAACTGGTGTTTTTGATTGCAGCATTTTTTGGTTTCGGATTCGTTATTTATCTGGTGCTGTGGATGAGTATTCCCGCTAACTCTAAACGGGAAAGGCTCTTGCAGGCAGCGCACCAGAATACAGAAGACGGCTATTCACAACATTGACCAGGTGATGAAGGCAGGAGCGTATATATGGCGGTTTTGATTTTACTGTCGGCGGGGTTTGTCATTTTCGTTTTGTCTCTTTTAGTTAAATACACACGTGAAATGCGCGACCTGTTGCGTGAGTACAGACTTGAAATTAAAGAGCTTAATGCCAATATTAAGACTTTAAAGCGTCGACTTAATGAGACAACAGCATCGCGGCCTGAAACCGGTTGCCACGAATAAAGAGCAGATTATGAAAAGTGTATTTCGGTATTTACTGATTTTTGCGTTACTGGTTGGTGCGCTGTCGGCTTATAGTTACGGGAGTCAAACTGGTGTGTTTTTGTTTGTGCTAATGGGGTTTGTACTGGAAGCCGGTTTTTGGTTTGGGTTATTTCCCATCAAGCGGCGAAACCAGCCGCGTTAACGCTTTACTTGCCTCAGGCTCAGCCTGCGTGATCCAAAGCGGCAGTGGAGTGCGGCTAACAATAGTTAAAGAGCAAAGGACTGACGAGTGTCATGCGTTTAACACACTGGTTGTATAGTGTTATTTTGTTTCTGCCGGCCTCCGTCCGGCTGGCAGAGAAAATTATTAGCGAAACCGGTGGTATTGCCAGTCGCTATGGGCCACTTCTGGCGATGGCCCTGCTGGCAGTGGGGTTTATTGCCTCAGAGCACAACAAGCCGGTTTTTAACCGCATAGTCTGGCGTGGCAGTTTTTGGTTGCTGGCTGTTTTATCGGGCCTTGCGGGGTTGTATGGCATTATCTTGCTGGTTTTTTCGGGCAGTATTACCGCTGGCTTAGGGTTGTTAATAATGGCACTTATTCCGGTGCCGGCACTGCGGTCAGTTTACCGTTACTCTGCCGCAACCAGCCCTGTTTGGGCACACAATAAATAAGGTCTGTTGGTCGGTTTGCAGGCAACACAACTTTGCAGGCAACACAACAAGGATTGTTGTTATGAATAATACCGGTTATACCTATCAGATAAAGCGTACCGGGCGCAGCTTTTGTCAGCTGGAAAATAAAGGCCTGGTGTCTTATCAGGTATTTTTAACCGAATTTAAGCAGTATCTCTGGCCTGCGACTGCCGGGGAGGCCCGGCCCTCTAACGAGACGACGTTGTCAGTGAAACATGTCAGCAGTAATACGGAGCTTTTTGTGTCGACGGTTGGGAGTGCGGAAGATTTTGCGTATCTTGTGGGCGTGGTAAATGCCCCGGAAAACGTATCTCCCCGGCAATCCTCTGACGGCGCAGGGAGGCGAGTGCAAGTGTATATCAGTGAACAGCATTCCGACGTCAGCAGATTATTTTCACAGTTTTTTCGGGGTCAGTGGGCATTACTTTATGAAACGCTGGGGGCGCTACCTGTGTTTCTTGAGCCCCAGCAGGAACACGATAGTACCGCTCTTGATTAACCTTTATTGCGGCCATCTTGTTATTGATGGCCCCTTTTTATATCAGTTAAGGAAAACACATGAAATTATGGGATGATTTATCGCTGATGCAGCGTGTGGCAGCGGGACTGCTTATTTTACTTGCGGCCGTAGTGTTACCGGAAATTGCATTTTTGTTGCAGTTTGGCGGCATAGAAGTGGCCTTTGGCCTCATTCTGGTGGGGCTAACGCCGGCTATCACCTGGTTAAGGCATTTGCATGCCAAAGTGAAAAAGGCCCTTATGCTTGGCGTTGTATCACTGCAACAAAGTGCATCAGCCAAACCGTCTGTTTTTGCTGTTCAGGCTGCGTTTTGCGCTGCGGCTCTGTGTTTTACCGGCTCAGGTTTATTTGCCGTCAGCTTTTTTATGCCCGCCATGGTGTTTAATGGCGCTCTGATCTGATTCACCGTATCTGAAACTCGGTAAAGTCCTCCCCATCCCCCGTTTGAGGAACTTAATAGCAAAGGCAAAGTCTGATTTTTGTGCTCGTTATCGTAAAAAGGACTTTGCCCGTGTCACTTCTTATTTTTCCCGGCACCCATAGCGTTATTAATTATGGTGCCACAGCTTTGTCTAGCCGGTTGGGCGAAACTCACCACTCAGTGCTTTGCGCTGTTTATCAAATGTGGGAGAGGGGTATTGGCTGAACTGGTTTTATTTCAGGAATCGCTGGGCACCACTGCAGCCGACTTGCTACTGGCACTGCTTATTGAGCCATTGTTACAGTTGATCGGAGTTGTCGCACTTGCAACGATTGCTTTTTATCATTATCAGAAAACGAGAAATCAAGGTGCCTTGCTTATTGTAATTGCCCTTATCTGTTCGGTTGTCAGCTCGGTTGCCATAGAGCTCGGCGCGGCATTTATCGAGGGCGCCGGGTATGAGCAGGTCACCCTGTGTTTGCGTTTGGTGGATGGTATTCTGCTGCTCACGTTTATTCTGGGTTTCTACCTGATTTGCCGTTCACAGCGCGCTGCCAGTTAATGAGTTAGCTCTGCTAACGCTTAAGTAACGGCGGGCTGTAGTTATGTCTGCTTACACTCTTACCATTGCGGGGGGCTGGTGGAGTGATATGCTGACCAGCCTTTTAGTAAAAAGACTTCTGTTGCCCTAATGATCACATTAAGAGCCTTTCAGCCAGACGATATTCCTGCACTGGTTCAACTGCTAAACGAAGACGCAGTGACGCGTTTTCTGTCGACCAAAATTCCTCAGCCCTATAGCCCTGATGACGCATCATGGTGGGTACATGAGGGCAGTTTATCGGGAATAAACCGCGCCATCGAAGTAGATGGGGTGCTGGCGGGCTGTGTCGGGGTTAAGCGCGGTGAATTTGAATATTCACGCAGTGGTGAACTTGGCTACTGGTTGGGGGCGGCATTCTGGCAGCAAGGCATTGCCACGGCGGCGGCTCGTCAATTAATCGCCGAGGTCTTTGAGCACACCGATATTGCACGGATATTTGCCGTGGTATTCTCCGGTAATCAGGCCTCTATGGCGTTGTTACGCAAGGTAGGCTTTAGTGAAGAAGCGGTATTGCGTCAGGCTATTTTTAAACAGGGGCAGTTCTATGACAGTCATGTTTTTAGTCTGCTCAATGTCGCACAGCAATCTGGTCGGGTTGGTTAATTACTGTACAGATTGGTCGGAATTGCTTACTCTTAGTCTTTGAACTTCATGGGTAAACCACAGGAAGGTATATGAAACAGTCTGAGCTTAAGCTAGTCCAGTCCGAGTTAAAATCGAAAGGCTATTATAGTGGCGGAGTGGATGGCTTGTCCGGCCCCAAAACGCAAGCTGCCGTGCATCAGTTTCTCAGTGATAACGCTGCGCAATTAAGCGCTGAACACTGGACTGAATGGAATAACGCTCGTAAACGCGTGGCGGCATTGCAGTTACTGGCATTGCTAAACGAGGTTGACGTTGGCCCGGTTGACGGATTAAACGGCCCTCAGACAGAGTCGGCCACTATCTTATTGCGTCAGTTACTGACTCAGGGAACCATAGCCCGACAGTTCAGCGATATCACGCCGATAAGAGAAAATCCCCATCGGTTTCCGCAGGAAAATGAAGCCAGTTTAAACGACTACTACGGACAGCCAGGTAGTATTGAGCTGGTGCGGGTGGAATGCCCTTGGTTACTTCGTCTTGACTGGGATTTATCGACAACCACCCGGGTTATTGCTATTCACCAAACCCTCAGCGACAGTCTCGAAACCGTGCTGAATGAGGTGTACGCGCACTACGGTGATGACGGGATCCAGCAACATGGTCTTAATCGTTATGGTGGCAGCTATAACCACCGTAAAAAAAGAGGCAGCGCTACCGCCTGGTCTACCCATGCCTGGGGCATAGCGATTGACTGGTTTCCTTCTCAAAATAAATTGAGCTGGCGCAGTGACAGGGCCAGCCTTGCCGATCCGGCACTGGATTTCTGGTGGCAATGCTGGGAGCGAGAGGGCTGGTTGAGCCTGGGGCGCAGTGAAGATCGTGACTGGATGCATGTGCAGGCCGCCAGGCGATAATACGCAGCAGTACCATTGGTATTGTTTTACGGCAGATGGGGTTACTGACGGCGGCGGGAATATGTTTAACTGGAATGATTACCCTGAACTTTACAGAACCAAACGATGAAAACAGCAGAACAACAAGCCATTATTGATACCAGCTGGGGCATTCATGACCAGGTGGAACGTGCCTACCTGGCCCATCCGGCACGTAAAGGTGAAGACGCCTGGCTCGACAAACAGCGTCTATTACTGGCAGATATGGCGTTGCACTTGTTGCAAACCGCCTTGAAGCCTGAAGATATGCCCCTGGATAAGCTGCAAAATAATTTGCATGCTATTTTAACCATTAGCGATCAGTTTTTACCGCAGGCGGGTTTAAAACAGGCTACCGAACACCTTTACACCGGCAGCAGTCATGACTGAAGTAGAACTGGTCGCCGATCTCTTTAGGCAGATGGCTTTCAGTGCGGCTATTCTTGGTGGCTTTGCCATGACTTTTTTAAGTGTGTTGTTGTCGGCGTTCCCCAAAGGGCATCCGCTGGCGCTATGGTGCATTGGTGCCAAAGCACTGGCCGCAGTGTTACTGATAGTGGCAACACTCGGCGCTAAGCATCCAGCAAATGGGCTTATCGTTTAACTTTGCCAGCTGGCCGGCCCATGTGTTGCGTACTAAGCTGATCACAGAACTCACTTTTTTTAGTGGCGTAGTGGTGTTGCTGAGCGGACTTGGATTAAGTGGCTTTGCGCGCTGCCGACGTACCGGGTTAATAACCCTGGCCGCGGCGCTGGTGGCAAGTGTATTGTTGGTGATCATGTTTGTACCCACATTTTAAGCGGACCCGGCGATGACAAAAAATGCAATTGGTGCGTGTGTGCTCTCATCCGAGCAAATCAGCGAGGCCGTAAATCGCGTAGCCGCACAACTTAATGGCCAGTTTGAGTGGGCAGTGGTGATTGTGGTTGTTCCGGGCGGGATTTTCTTTAGCGCCGATTTGCTTCGACAACTCAACTTTGAGGTTTTGATGGAAACAATTTCCTGTCCGCACACCCCCGGGGAGCGAAATAACGCATCGCCTATTGTGTTTCACCCCAATGTACCGCTTGCCCGCGAAGATATTATTCTGGTGGATGACGCCATTGAATCCGGCGGTACCATGAGGCGCCTGGTAGCACATATCCGTTCCCACCATGAGGTAAACTCCATTAGTGTGGCAACATTGTTTGTAAAGCCGGGCCGGGTGGATGTTGGCGCTCAGGAATATTATGGCCTGGCTATGCAAAGCGATGAGCTGTTGGTGGGCTACGGCTTACCCTGGGCGCATAAAAACCGTAACCTTCCCTATATTGCACAACTTGATATAACCTCTGAATAATCCCTTAACCCGTTGATAATATTAATACTGTCATAGCGGTGTCAGCTGTCTGTCGGGTCACTTTCGTGGTCAATTTAGCTTGTGTTCGCTAAACTTCCGGACAGGTTTTGCAACGTTAGGGAAATACACTATGACGATTAAAAAATGGCTTAAAACATTGCCCCGGCAGGAGCGCACCGGCGTTATCACATTACTGGTATTTTGTGCCATTGTTGTGCTAACCGGTTTTGCCTTTACGGTTTTCGATATTCTTCGTCAGGCAATGTAAAATTCCTCGCTCACAAGCAAATACTCATTGCTCTGCGCCGCGGGGATCGCTATGGTAAACCACAAATTTTTTACAATTGAGACGTAGTATGCAGAAGTGGTGGAAGTTAGCCGTGGTAGGGTTGATGTTGGTATCGCCCTGGAGTGTGGCAGAAGAGAAGAATGACTATGAACCGGTACGACATATTGTGGTGTTTAAGTACAAGCAGGACAGCACCCCGGAGCAAATCCAGCAGGTAACGGATGCTTTCAGAGCGCTGAAAGATAAAATCCCCGGTATTCTGAATTTTGAATACGGGATTAATAACAGTCCTGAAAAACTCGATCAGGGGTTTACCCACATTTACCAGATGACCTTCAAAAATGCCGAGGCACGGGACCAATATCTGCCTCATCCACAGCACAGTAAATTTGGTGAGCTGCTGGGCGAACTTGAGATCCTCGACAGCGTGTTTGTTGTGGACTACACCATTCAGCCTTAAGTGCCTGCCAGACTGGTTTAGGTGAGGTGCAGTCGGGAGACGATGAAGCCACCGCACGGCAAATGGTGAACCTGTAACAAAACCTGCAAAGTCAGGATAAGCAGCAATCACGGCGCAATGCACAGTTGAATGTAAAAACTACTTATCAGGCGCATCCCTAATACTGGGCTGCGTTTCAGCTTACCGGCTCTGGCTGTTGATTGGCACGCAATGGATTCAGGCCACCACGGAGTGGACTATCTGATTGAGTCCGAAGGTAACCAGTCCAAACACCACAACCCCGATAAACACCGGCTTGCCAAGGGTACGACTGCGATACCAGCTAAGCAACGTAGCCAGGCAGCCGGCAACAGTGGCCAGCGCACCAATCCAGTCGTGACGCACCGGCACCAGCGAAACGCCAAACATGGCGGCAATCATCAGCGGCCCTAGTAGTCCAAGCCAGGTTGGTAGCGTATTGGCTGCATCGCTTTGTTGTTTGGCGAGGTGACGGCGGGTCCACATTAAGGGTAATGCGCGGATTAAAAATGTGCCGCCAGCGCAAAGTAAAATAACCAGCCAGCGTTCAGTGTTCATGGTCTGCGCCTTTTTGAGTATTGAGGGTGGAGAGTGCATAGTAAGCCAGTGCGCCGGTTGCCGCTGCGGCGGGAATGGCTGCATTGGTAAATTGCAGTAAAGTTAGTAGCAAAGCTGCGCCAATGGTAGTTGCCAGCACGATAAACCATAACGGTGAAGTAAACCGCGGGGCAATCAGTACCAGAAACAATGCGGGCAGGGCAAAAGGCATCACCTCACCCAGTAACGGCCACTGATGGGTTAAACTGGCCCCGGCAACAGCGCCAAGGGCTGTGCCGGCAATCCAGCTAAACCAGGCCAGCAGCGCCGCACCGGTGTACCAGCCTAGCCGGGCATCCTCTGAAACCGAGGGCAGGCGGTGCAAAGCCAGCGCAAAAATCTGATCGGTCAGGCCATGCATCAGTGCAATCCAGCGCCGTCCGGGCGGCAATAAAGGCGTCAGATTAGGCGCGTACACCACATGCCTGGCGTTGATTAACAGGGTCATCAGCACAACCAGCCACAGTGATGCGCCGCTGGCGAGCATTGCCACCATCAGAAATTGTGATGCGCCAGCATAAATCAGCGCCGAAATGGCGGTGGCCTCCCAAACGCTGAAATTAGCCTGAGTGGCAATCAGGCCAAATGAGATTGCCACTGGAATATATCCGCCCAGCAATGGCATAGCGTCACGCATACCTTGAAGCCAGGGGGGAAGAGAAGACCGGGAAGTAGGGTTATCCATGGGGCATAGCCTGATGATAAATGATGGTAATTAAAAAGGTCGCGCCCCGCTCGTGGGTTTCATAACTGTGCGGCTGATCGGCAACAAAGGTAAAGGTCTCACCGGCGGTCAGGCGCTTGAGGTGGTCGGTGGTGCCCACGGTAAGCTCGCCGCTTATCAGGGTAATGGACTCTGTGGTGCCCGTGGTGTGGGGCTCAGCTTCGCGCCGGGTATGTGGAACCACCGACATCCAGTAAGCATCCACTTTGGGCTGATCCTGACCCTGATCGATAAGTCTGACCTCCATACCGGCTTCACCAAAGGCACTGTTAACCGGCGCCACTAACGCGCTGAACGGCATATTTAACTGCACGGCAAGACGCCAGATGGTGTCGAGAGTAGGGTTGCCATTGCCTTGCTCCAGGCGCGACAGGTTCGACTTGGCAATGCCCGCGTCAGCGGCCAGCTGTGATAACGACAGTCCACGCTCAAGGCGTAATTGTTGGAGATGCAAGCCGAGGGTAATAAGAGATGCTTTATCCATTATTTAAGTGACAACGCTGTTGTTCTATATATCGAACGTTCTATATAAGGAACGTTAGATTGTCAAGTGGCTTGCTGCGTTTTGCGACCACAGCATCAAACCGGACGGTGTATCGACGGTCTGAGATCGAGCGTTAAGGTTGCTATTCAACGCCCTGCATAGGATGATTGCAAGCATCATCATTTATCAGTTAAATCGCTTATGCTTAAAATTTGGGTTGATGCCGATGCCTGCCCGGTAGTTATTAAAGAAATTATTTTTCGGGCTGCAAACCGCACTAAAACCGAAGTAACCCTAATTGCCAATCAGTACATTCGCACGCCGCCGTCGAAGTTCATTAACAGTATTCAGGTCCCCAAGGGGTTCGATGTAGCAGATAACGAAATTGTGTTGCGCTGTAACGAGGGCGATTTGGTGATCACCAGTGATATTCCGCTGGCGGATGAAGTGATTACCAAGGGCGGCCAGGCGCTGAGTCCGCGAGGGGAGTTGTTTACCCGTGAAAATATCAAATCCCGGCTCAATATTCGCGATTTTATGGATACCCTGCGCAGCAGTGGTGTGCAAACCGGTGGTCCGCCGGCACTGGGCCCGAGTGAGAAGCAGGCTTTTGGCAATGAGTTGGATAAGTGGCTGGTGTATAAACAAAGACACTCTGGTTAAGCGCCGGGGAGGAGCCCATGTTAATGCCGCTTGAAAAATGGTTACGCCAGTATGCGATTGCGTTTCCTGTGCTCACGGGTATTTTTACCCTGTCGCAATACGTTAATGATTTACCGGAAAAGAACAATGAGAATAAATCCCGCTGAACTCAAGCTGGTTGAGCCCGGCATGGTATGGCAGCGCTCTTATCATCGCTATATTGAAGAACTGGGGGACGAGGAGCGCTATCCTTTTCCAATGGATTTCGAGCATCATGATTTTGCCGCCATGCTACAGCGAATTGCGGATTTTGCGGCCGGTAAAAATCTGCCCGACGGCTATGTGTCAAGCTCAACCCTGTGGCTGGTTGCCGGCGATGAACTGCTTGCGGTAGCCAATATTCGCCACCGGCTCAATGATAGCCTGCGCTATGCAGGCGGCCACATTGGCTTAGGCGTCAGGCCCTCATTTCGTGGTCAGTCGTTAGGCAGCTATCTTATGCAGCAGGCCATTAACTTTGCCCGTCAGTTGGGGATTGGTGATGTGCACATTCACTGTTATAAAGACAACCTGGCGTCGCGGGGAATGATAGAGCGCTGCAAAGGAGTGCCCCACAGCGAAGTGGCAACAGAGGATGGAACCGTTGTGTTGCGCTACATTGTGGCGGCATAAAAAAGGCCGCTGGGTGAAGCGGCCAAAGGTTGGTGAGATTATCGCCTAGCGGGAGGTATCCGGACTGTCCGGACGGTCTCGCCGTTCACCCCGTTCGCCTTTGTGATGCCCCTTACGAAAGTGCTTTTCTCCACCACGGTCTTTGCGGTGCTTCATCATGGCCTTGAGCATGGTGGTTTTCTGTTCTTCGGTAAAGACCGCCCAGAATTCGGTGCGCAGCGCCTGCTGACGCTCCCGCAACGTTTCCAATTGCTGTTGCTGAGCGTCGGTAAGATCGAGCTTTTCGGCCATTTTGGCCATCATCGGCGGTAATAGCGGCATGTCACGTTCTGCCTGTGGCTGGTTGCTGTTAGCCGCAATCGCCATACTGCTGATGCCGGTGCCAACAATCATTGCAGCACAGGTAATAATACTGAGTTTTTTCATTAAGCGTTTCATCAGGTTCTCCTGTTCATTTTGGCTTCCCCGTATGAGGACAGAAATAAGTCTACGCGCTTAAAAGTCAGGTAACGTTAAGATATGCAAATGTGCTGTGAACATGTGAAAAGTCAGGCATTATTAGCCTCACGAACAAGGTGTAAACAGATGACGATATTACTAATTGAAGATGATGCCGGCCTGGCGGAGCTGCTAACGGAATTTCTGGGCATGTCCGGTTATGAAGTCCTGCACTGCGCGGATGGCGAATCGGGCCTCAATGCGGCATTGCATTACGACAACATAGAGTTGATTTTGCTGGACGTCATGTTACCCAAACTCAATGGTCTGGATGTACTAAAAGTGCTGCGTCAGAACAGCGAAATCCCGGTTTTGATGTTAACTGCCCGGGGGGATGACCTGGACAAAGTGCTGGGACTCGAACTTGGCGCCGATGATTATCTGGCCAAGCCGTTTAATGACCGTGAATTACTGGCGCGGATCCGGGCTATCATGCGTCGCACACAAGATCGCAGCCAAACACTTGAAACAAACGTGTCCGGCAATCGACAAAAACGCCTCGAGCTGGGCGACTTGCAACTGGATTTACAGCGTATGGAAGCACGTTGCAACGAGCAGACGCTGGAGTTGACCGGCAGTGAGTTTGCGCTGTTGAAACAACTGTCAAATACACCCGGTGAATTAATCAGTAAGGATGATTTGTCGGAGCAATGCTTAGGCCGAAGGTTACAGGCGTTTGACCGCAGCATCGACACACATATCAGTAATTTACGTAAAAAACTCAGCGCGGCAGAGTCTCAGTGCGAGATCAAGAGTCAGCGCGGCAGAGGTTACGGGATATTTAGCGGATGATAAGCCCGATCCGCAGTTTTAATGTCAAAGTGCTGGGCTGGTTCTGGCTGACGTTGCTGGTGTCAGTGTTGTCGATTGCTATTCCAGCGGTGCTGATCCAACAGTTCTCAGACGAGAATCACCTGCGTGGCAAAGAACGTGAATTGCTCAATGTTATGACCCGCCATGTGGATGAAATGATTACCGACAGTGACGGGGATTTTCGACGGCTGGGCCGGATGATGAAAAAATCAGACCGTCGCATGCCCTTTGAATGGTTTGTGATTGATAAAGAGCTCGACATTGTACTGAGCAGTGCGCCAATTCGAAAATCGCTCAGGGAACGCTTTGATAATCCGCGTTTCTGGTACTTTCTGCAAAGTGAACATCTGCGCGACATTAATGTGGAGTGGACCCGTTTGCTGGGGCCGGGGGGGCTGCCATCCCATCCCGATCTTAAACTCATTTTGTGGCGACCGGAGCGCCCCAAGCCAATGGAAATTTTCCGCGCTATGCCATGGTGGAGTATCGTTGGGATTTTTCTGATAGTGACCAGCGTGATGAGCTATTTACTGGTGCGCTCGATTGCCCAGCCATTGAATCGGCTCGGCAGTGCATTTAACGCCGTGGGACGAGGCCAGCTTTCGCATAAGGTGGAGGTGGGTAATCCGGCGAGTCAGGATAAACGCTTTGCCGCCAATGCGCAGTTTGCCCGGTTGTTCGAGCAGTTTAATGATATGACCGCACGTATTGCGGCCTTGATCCAGAATCAGAAACGCCAGAGCGCCGACATTTCTCATGAACTGCGTACACCGTTAACCCGGCTGCAAATGACGTTAGCTTTGGTACGCAAAAAATCCCATGACGAGAATATATTACCGCTGCTGGAAAGGGCAGAGAGAGAAAGTGAGTTACTCAATCTGCATATTCAGCGCCTCAGTGACCTGACCACGCTGGAAGCCCATGCTATTCAGCAGGGCCGTCAGTTACTCACCAGTGAAGCCTTGCTAAGCGAACTGTGTGAGGATGCCGCATTTGAAGCCAGAGGAATGAACATAGCCTGGCAGCACGCATTGTGTAGCGCCACCTTAAATGTGTATGAAGCGGCTTTTGTGACGGCTATTGAAAACGTAGTGCGTAATGCCTTTAAGTATGCGCGCTCGTCGGTGTCACTGCGTTGTGAAAACGATAATAACGGGTTTAAGGTGATCATTTGCGATGATGGTCCCGGTGTGGCGCCGGAGGAACTACAACGATTGACTAAAGCCTTTTATCGTACCGACAGTGCGCGCAATTCAGATACCGGTGGCCTGGGACTGGGTTTGGCCATCACGGCCGAGGCCATGCGCCTGAATGAAGGCGACATCACTTTTGCCCTGGAAAAAACGGGTGGATTGTGTGTCACGTTGAAATTTCCCGTTGCCCAACAGGGGTGAAGCCTGCGGGCAATGGGGAACGAGTAATCCGTTACTTGCCGTCGATATAAAATTTATCGTGAAAGGTGTAAGCCAGTCCCGGGAAGTAGATGATCAGAATGGTCATGGTCATGCCGTTTAACATGCCTTCCGGAAACAGCAGCAGTGGAATCAGAATTAAATAGCTGTCTTTCACCGTGGACCAGCTGTAAATACCGTCTAACACGTAGTAACCGCTCATCAGTGAAATTTTAAGCGCTATGGCCAGCGCACCAGGAATAAATGCACACAGAAAAACATAGATAAACAAATTTCTTGGCAGCTTGTGAAAAGCCAGTATAAACAACATGTAACTGAACGCTATGGGCGCAGCAATCCCCAGCATGCCGTTAATACCG
This sequence comes from uncultured Alteromonas sp., assembly GCF_913058315.1. GTDB lineage: Bacteria > Pseudomonadota > Gammaproteobacteria > Enterobacterales > Alteromonadaceae > Alteromonas. The sequence goes on from NZ_CAJXQY010000036.1 coordinate 23,199, forward strand.
AACATCGCCCAGCTTTCTTTACCAATAGCCGTTGCACCAATCAGGGCGATGGTGGCTGCCATTATGGCGTAGCGGAAACCCAGGATCAGAGCGAGTGCCACCAACCACATAAAGTGTACGCTGGGGCTGGGGCCTCCGGGTACGCTGGCACGAAAAATCCATAAAAAGAACACGGCGGCTGCGCAGCCAAACAGCATATGCTGCTTTTGTTTCGTGGCAACAAACTCGGACCAGTGGATGTTGCGGGCGATAGTTCCCAGCAACACCGCAAATAACAACAGCCCGACCAGTTGTAATGTGGTCATGGTTTATCCTTTGTATGTGGCCCAGATAGGGGCATGATCAGAAGGCTTTTCGATACCGCGAAGTTCGTAATCGATACCGGTTTCCTGCAATTTATTATGCATACTTTGTGTGGCCAGGATCAGATCGATTCTCAACCCGCGGTTATCATTGAAGCCCTTCGAGCGGTAGTCAAACCAGCTGAATTGATCTGTACAGTCCGGGTGCTGACTGCGAAAACTGTCGTATAACCCCCAGTCTAACAGCGTATTGAGCCACTCCCGTTCTTCCGGCAGGAAACTGCATTTACCCGAGCGTAACCAGCGCTTGCGGTTATCTTCGCCAATGCCGATATCACTGTCAGTGTGGGAAATATTCATGTCGCCCATGATAACCACGTTATCATCGGGGCTATGCGCGGTGGTTACGTATTCCATTAAGTCCGCGTAAAATTTCTGTTTGGCCGGGAATTTGGTTTCGTGACTGCGATTTTCACCTTGCGGAAAATAACCGTTGAGCAGGGTGACCGGCTCGCCTTCGTCGTTTTCCACTGTAACCATGATCATACGGCGCTGCGCATCGTCTTCGTCGGTGGGAAATCCATATTGCACTTTGGAGGGCGTTTGTTTGGTCATTAATGCCACGCCATAGTGACCTTTCTGACCATGAAAATACACGTTGTAACCCAGCGCTTCTACGTCGGCTACCGGAAACTGGGGGTTATCCACTTTGATTTCCTGTAAACCGACCACGTCTGGTTGGTGTTTTTCGATAAGGGCGGTTAACTGATGAATACGGGCACGAATGCCGTTGATGTTAAAAGAGATGACTTTCATTGGATCCATGGCTAGATAAATCTTCGATGCGAGCATGGTACCAGAAAGCCAGGCCGAGCTTAACCGCCTGTCACGCTCAGGCTTACAAATTGTTTAAAACAGGTATAATCGGCGAAAATAGATAAGTGAATGACAACATGACAACACAAACCGAACAGGAAAGTCAGCTTCCGGCCCGCGAGCGGGCGGAATTATTAGTTGAGCGGGTGCTTGAATCGCAGGCAATCTGGGGATTAATGGGCGCGGATGGCTGGGTTATGGTCGACTCCGATACGCAAACCTGCCTGCCGGTATGGCCTGATGAGGCGAGCGTGGCATTCTGGCAACGTAAGGACTTACCTGATAGCAAGCCGCAGGCCATCGCCCTTGATGACTTTACCTCTACCTGGCTGCCTGGTCTCAAAAAAAATCAGATTGGTCTGGTGTTATTTCCGTCTGGCACCCTGCGGGAGGGGATTGTCACATCGGCAGATGAATTGCTGTTACAGCTTACCGATGACGACGAATAATACGCCGCTGGCCGACCAGCTGGCGCAGGCAAGAGGGTGGGACAACCTGTTACGGCAGCTTATGCTAGCGGGTAAATCGCTGCACGCGCTGGCTGCTGAATCGCGTAATGAAAGTCGCGAGGTCAGTGGATGTCAGAGCCGGGTGTGGTTGCAGATGACCGTAGACAGTCATAATCAGGTCACTATGCTGGCGTGGTCAGACAGCAAAATCATCCGGGGAGTGCTGGCGGTTATCCAGGAAAAAGTAGATCAGATGTCACCTTCGCAGCTGGCCGTATTCGATTTTGATGACTGGTTCCGGTCGATTCAGCTTGAACGTTACCTGAGTCAGTCAAGGGCCAGCGGTATTGCCGGCGTTGTTCGCCAGATACGTCAGCAAACTGCGGTCTCGGCCTGATTAGATGCGCGCTGCCTCACCGGGCAGGGTCAGGAATGTTTTATCAATACAGTCCATGGCCGGGCTCTTCAGATCACAGCGAAAAGGCAGCAGTGAGGCCATCAGACTCACCTGCGCCGGATTGTCCTGGTAACTGTGCCAGCAAGCGTGGGTATAGAGCATACCCTGCCACATGGAAGGCAGCTCCTCAGACTGGCTGAGAAACTTGCCGATGTGGCTGACAAAATCGTTACCGCTGTGCTGTGAAATGCGTTTGAGTACCTGTACTCCCTCATTTTCCTCATCCGGCACGCCTTGTTCGCGCCCCAAGGCTACGGTGGCTGTGGCTTGCCCGAGCCCCTGACAAAGCGCCGTCATGTTATTCGGTGCCAGACGAGACTGAGCGCTGGCAGCCGGATAGAAAACTAATAAAAAGAGACTCATCCCCAGTTTAAAATAAGTGCTCATCCGGTCGTCCTGTTGGTAATTGATACATTGTATACGTTGCCGACAGGAAAAGTGATTAGCGGTTTTTAGCTTCTATCCACTGGCTCATAAACTGTGACGCGCGAAGACTGTGATGCCAGAGCAGGCTCTGCAGGAATAATCCCTGTCGAATCGCCGGTAATGCCTGACGGGTTGCCGTTATTTTTTCAAACAAGGACACTTGTGCCTGCTGCTGGGCCTGCTGATAGCTAACCGTTAAGGCATCAGCCTGCTGGCTAGCCTGTTGCCACAGGGACTCTGACTGGTAGAGTTCGCAGGCAGCGTCAATAAATACATCCGGCGTGGCAAGGTTAACCACTTTGCCCGGCCATTCCTCGTTACTGGCTATCCCTTCACTGCCCACTTCGGTGGTTACGCTGGGGGTAGCATATTGCATGGCGGTTAGCAGCTTGCCTTTGATCCCGGCACCAAAGCGAAGCGGCGCCAGACAAACCCGGGCGCTGGCCATTGGCCCGGCAATATCGTCTACCCAGCCTTTGATTAAAAAACCTTGTTTAGGGTTATGTAACTGAGTGGCTTTTTTCGGCGGGTAAGCACCGTAAATATGCATTTCGGCCCCGGGCAGGCGCGCCCTGATAGCCGGCCACAGTTGTTTCAATTGCAGTACGGCGTCCCAGTTAGGGGCGTGGCGAAAGTTGCCCACGGTAATAAAATGCTGTCGCGTTTTAAACTCAGGTAAATGAGACGGTCTGTGCAGTGGTTGTTGCAGTGGGTATAACTGCAGTTGTTGAGCGGGGACCTGATAATATTCGGTCAGTAAACGGTATTCCGCTGATGAAATGATCAGGCTGATATCACTGCGCAGGATGGCGGCGATTTCCCGTTGAGAGAAAACATTGTTTAATTCGGCATCACTGGCGGTAAGGCCATTTTTTATTGCTTCATGGCGAGCGTGTCGCAGGCTGTGTAAATCTTCAGTATTGAGAATATGCAGGGCATCAGGGCAACATTTTCTTACCCGGGCAGCAAACTGCTCTTCGGTCATAAAGCGGTCGAAGATGCATAGGTCGGGCTGTAAACGGTCAATAAAGGCGTCGAAAGTGGAGTCGTTCAGACTTACCGGATGCACACTACAGTGGTGCAGAAGATCTGCATCCACATGCTGACTTTGCACTGCGGCGCTGGCGAAATGGATTTCGTAATTGTGGGAGGCAAACAGCTTTATTAAAGCTGCCATATTTTGCCCGGCGGCGGAGGAATTAGACTCCGGCCACACCGCGCCGATAACCAACACCTTTTCTGTCATATCAGGCTCAACAATAAAAACCGCAAATATACCATGGCTTATCCTGCGCCGACGAGTAACATAGATAAACCTTTTCCCGGCTGGAATGTTTTTATGGTGCCGTATCAGCATGTCATTGTGGGCAGTGGCTTAATTGGTTGCTTTCTGGGCGGCATTATTGGTCAGTCTGCCCGTGTCGCACTGGTGGGTCGTCAGACCTGGCTGGCGCGCCTGAAAGCGGGGATAACTCTGACCGATTATACCGGCGGGGAAGCACCGTTTAAGGCCTCTGAGGATCAATGTTGGTCAACGCTACCGGAGCGTCTTGACCACAGTGTGATTTGGCTAACCGTAAAAAACACCGCGCTGGCTGAGGTACTGGAGCAACTGCGCCCGGTACTTGGCTCTGATTGCCTGGTTGTGTGTTGTCAGAATGGGCTGGGCGGGGCAACGCTGGCGCGGCAATACTTACCGGATGTTAGTGTATTACAAGCCATCGTGGGCTGTAACGTGGTGTGGGACGACACACATCAAAGGTTACATAAAGCTACCGAGGGAGCGTTTTACCTTGAACAACTCACAGGCATAACGGACCAACAAAGCGCTGCGCTGAGGATGGTGCAACACCGTTTACTGACGCTCTGTGTACGTGAAGACATTGAAGCGGTTGCCTGGGCCAAGCTACAGCTCAATCTGGCCAATAGTATCAATGCCATTGTTAATCAGCCGGTCAGAACCATGCTGCTCGACAGAGGTTGCCGGCAGGTGATTGCGGCGCTGATGGATGAACTGCTGGCGGTCACTGCTCAACTGCCTGTCAGACTGCCCAAACTCACCCGGGTGCCCGCCAACTGGCTACCTTTTATGTTACGTCTGCCGGACTGGCTGTTTACCCGGCTCGCCAGTGCAATGTTACACATAGAACCTGACGCGCGTTCTTCCATGTGGTGGGATTTGCAGGCAGGGCGGCTCACTGAAATTGATTACCTGAATGGGGCGGTCACAGCACAGGGCAAATTAGCCGGTGTTGACTGCCCGCTGAATGACAGTGTGATTGCGCTGGTGAAATCCCTTGAGACCTCGACACTAGTCGCATCGCGACGCCCATTGGACGGGAATACTTTGAAATTTCAGCTACACTTGAAATAATGGCGCGATTAGTGTGGCAGTGCCAACCGAGATGGACTATATCAATAGTGCAGAAAATGGAAATTGTTGTGAATGATTATTTAAAAGGATTGCTTTCGCAGCAGAGGCTTTAATATGAAAAATGTGTCTGAAATTGCTTCACAAGCTACCGAACTATTCGTGTTACCTGAAGCGGTGACCAGGCTGAAAGCGTGCATGGATGACAGCGCGGCCAGCATGGATGATGTGGGTGAGATTATCGCCTTTGACCCGGCACTAACCGGACAGCTGCTCAAAGTGGCTAACAGTGCGTTATACAAGTTTCCCAATCGTATTGAAACCATCACTAAAGCTCTGCAGGTGATAGGGACCCGCGCGGCTTATGATTTGGCGCTGGCGTACGGGATCTCTCATGCTTTTCGCAATGTTGAGGCTAAGATCATCGATCTGGACCGCTTTTGGGAGCAGAGTGTCAGTTGCGGATTGTTAGCGAAATACATTGCTGAGCAGAAAAAACATAAAGAGTCTGAACGGCTGTTTGTGTCGGGATTGCTGCATAATATTGGTGAGCTGGCGATGGTCTCGATGTTTGCCAAGGAGGCGCAGCGTTGCACTGCCTTTAATGCCAGGGTGAAACCGGCTGAATTACAGCAGGCTATCTGCGGTTTCACTTACGCTTCGCTATCGGCCGAAATTATTAAAAACTGGGGGATACCGGCATCCATCAGTCATCCTCTTGAGCATATCCACGATACCGACACCCCGGCGACCGACGCGGATGTGCAAATCCTGCAATTATCCTATGTGCTGGCGCTGGATAACGTTAACACGGATGTTTATCCGAGCTATAACAACCTGCTACCTCACTTACATGAATCACTTGGGCTGGCCCACGAAGATCTCGAAGATGCCCTGGATATTACCAACCTGCAATGTCTGAGCGTGATGAGCCTGTTTAACCCCAGTGCGTTTATGCTGTACTGACACCGTTAACGGGCTAGGTCAGGTTGTTCGCTATGGGCGATAAGGTAAATGCAATGTTTGCGCTTACATAAAAAGTCCGTTTCTGCCGTGATCATGCCTGTGTCAGGCGGTTATCCCCCTGTCTAATTGTTAATCAAATGATTTGCCTACCACCGGGTTTATCCCCTTATTGCCTGGCGATTAATGCGCTGCAGGGCAGGCACTAGGCTGCAATCTACTGCTCAATTGAATGGTTATTTGCCTGTTTAATCGTATAAAGTCAATGTAAATCAATATGATTGAGCGAGAGTGATGCATCGTTGCCTTAAGGTTTTATTGTGGTTTTGGTTAAAACGAAACACCAGAATGCGTAATGCATCTTATAGTAAAAAAATTGTTAATTTGAATTTACTTCTCTAACTTAATGTAATAATCTCTGTAAGCGCTTACATAATTTTTTGATTGCACATGTAAGCGCTTACACTTTTACGGCAGATGATAGCCGACAGGTGACGCAACATAAATTCCGTTTAGATCGGGGCTGAAGAATGAAAAACACAACAATGCAACTATCTCGGTTGCTTGCTGCGATGACCGCGGCAACGCTGATGGGTTGTGGCGGCGAAAGCGCCAAAACAGAATCAGATTTTACCACCGTTGATCCGGCGCAGCCGGTGAGCGACTGGCAATTAGTCTGGAGTGATGATTTTGATGGTAGCGCGATCGATAGCGCTAAATGGACACACGAAGTAAATTGCGCCGGTGGCGGTAACAACGAACAACAGTGTTACACCGACGACCCGGCAAACTCTTATGTTGCCGATGGCATGCTGCATATTGTAGCCATGCCAGCAGAAGAGGGCGCTGAAAAGCCTTACACATCTGCCCGGTTAAACACCCGTTATAAAGGCGACTTTAAATACGGTCGTTTTGAAATGCGTGCCAAATTGCCTTCCGGGCAGGGCAGCTGGCCAGCTTTCTGGATGTTGCCTACCGATTACGTTTATGGCGGTTGGCCGAAATCCGGTGAAATTGACATTATGGAAGCGGTTAACCTCAAAGTGGCCGATGAAGAAGGTAATGTTGAGTCTAACATTCACGGTACCCTGCATTATGGTCGCGACTGGCCAAACAATGTTAACTCGGGCAAAGCCTACGAGTTCCCGGCAGACATGAATCCGGCAGATGATTTCCACACCTACGCTATTGAATGGCAGGAAGGGGAAATTCGCTGGTATGTAGACGGTTACCTGTATGCTACTCAGCGTAAATCCACAGTACGCTATAACGCCAGCGGTGAGGCCATGGGCCTGAGTCACCGCGGTTGGTTTGCTGAGTACTACGATCAAATCACCGGTGAGTTAACGACGTTCTGGAATAACGCGCCATTCGATCAGGAATTCCACCTGTTACTCAACCTGGCGGTTGGTGGTGACTGGCCTGAAAACGTCAATAACCTGGGCATTGACGCTGACGCGTTTGCCGGTGGCCAGGAATATGTTATCGACTACGTGCATGTTTATGAATGTGCTTCCGATCCAGATACCGGCAAGGGCTGTGAAACAATCCGTCCTGGCTACGAAAGCCTCGATGATGCCCTGGTAGAAGGTGAAGCACCGATTCCAACGCCGCCCTCAAGCGGTGTGGTACAAAACCTGACAATTTTCAATGATGCGGCGAATCCAAACTGGCCCGCATGGGACTGCTGTGGTGGCTCAACGCCCATGGTGGTTGAAGATCCGGACATGGGCGCCGTTTATGAGTTTATGGTGGGTGCATCGCCTACGGTTAACGGTTTTATCAGTCGCGACGAGTTTATTACCGATGAAAACGGTCAGGCTTCGCCTTTTGATGGGTCTGGCATGCTGGAAACCGGTGTTATTTCCTTTGATATGAAAATCGTGTCTGCACCGGCCAGCCCGGATGCGGCCTGGTTATTCAAGGTTGAGAGTAACAACGCGTCAAGCGCTGCTGAACTGCCACTTACTGATAACCGCGATGGTGTAACGCCGGTGGTAGGTGAATGGCAAACCTATGTCTTCCCACTGCAGATGCTGGCGGATATGGGACTGGATGTGAGCGCAATTGATGTGCTGATGATATTCCCCTCCTGGGGACTGGGCGAAGGTGCCGTTTACCAACTTGATAACGTAGAAATTACAGCGCCGTCACCAGAAGTCGTGTTTTTTGACGACGGTGAAAACCCGGATTGGGTAATGTGGGACTGCTGTGGTGGCTCTATGCCTACTGAAGAACTTGACGATGATGATCATGGTCTGGTGGCGCAGTTCTCTATCGGCGAAGCGCCAACTGTAATGGGCTTTATTACCCGTGGTGCTAATGGTGGTGGCGATACGCCGTTTGACGCCAGTGCCATTTTAGAAACCGGTGTACTGGAATTTGAAATGAAAGTGGTTGATGCGCCGTCGAGCCCGGATGCCTCATGGTTAATCAAGCTGGAGTCCAGTGACGGAGCGTCCGCGGCGGAGCTACCTGTTACTGACAGTCAGGAAGGCGTAGCCCCGGCGACCGGCGAATGGCAGACCTATACCTTTAAGCTGTCTGATTTATCAGCCGCTGGTCTGGATGTCAGTGCCATTGACGTGCTGATGATTTTCCCTGCCTGGGGAACCGGTAATGGTGCGGTGTACCGTGTGGATAACGCCCGCATTTACGACCCGTCTGCGGAATCGGCTAACGGCATTAAACTGTTCGAAGATGTAGCCGCCGATGGCTGGTCAATCTGGGATTGCTGTGGTGGTTCAACACCTACGGTAGAAACCGATGAAGATGACAGCAAAGGGGCTGTAGCGCAATTTATCATTGGCTCGCAGCCAACGGTAATGGGCTTCCTGGCCGATGAGGGCGTGTCTTATGATGCTTCGGCACTGCTGAGCACAGGTGTGGTTCGCTTCGACATGAAGGTAGTGTCTAACCCGTCTGATCCGGATTCATCATGGTTATTCAAAATTGAATCTACCGGTGCGGCCACCGCCGTTGAGCTGCCGCTGACTGACAGTGTGGAAGGCGAAGCGCCAGTGCTGGGTCAATGGCAAACCTACACCTTTACCTTGCAACAGTTATTCGATGCTGGCCTGGATATCAGTGACATCAATGTACTGATGGTATTCCCGGCCTGGGGGACTGGCGACGGCGCCGTCTACCGTATCGATAACGCAGAAATTGCTGCCGAGTAATGCAGCCGGTCGCAGGTACCTGAGCGACTAAAGCAGGTACCTGCACAAGGTAAAGAATAAAACGTGAGTATCGAACTATGAACTACACCACTTTTACTAAAAATCGTCTGGCGCTGGCAGTAGGTTTACTGCTGGGGACCGCAGGCCAGGCTGCCTTCGCGCAGGAAGCGAACCAGTCTGAAGAAGAGCCCTCTGTTGAAATCATCGAAGTACAGGGGATCCGTGGCAGTCTTATTCGCGCCATGGATATTAAGCGCAGCACCCCGGGGGTTATGGATGCGATTTCAGCCGAAGAAATGGGTAAATTCCCGGATTCTAACCTGGCGGAATCACTACAGCGTATTACCGGTGTATCGGTAAGTCGTGCTAATGGTGAGGGTAGCGAAATCACCGTGCGTGGTTTTGGGCCGGGCTTTAACCTGATTACGTTAAACGGCCGGCAAATGCCGGGCACCGGTTTTACCCGCTCTTACAGTTTGCAGCATTTATCTTCTGAAGGCGTAAGCGCCCTGGAAGTGTATAAAACGGCTAAAGCGGAACTCCCCAGTGGTGGTTTGGGAGCAACCGTTAACATTGTAACGTCTAAGCCATTGCAACAACCGGGTCAGCGCTATTCGTTTATGGCCAAAGCCCTGCACGATACATCCGTTGAGGAAGGGGATGATGTAACGCCGGAAATCGCCGGTATTTACAGCAACACCTTTAACGACGATAAACTGGGATTTGCGGTTAGCTTTTCTCATTATCAGCGTGACTTCCAGCGTCAGCAGGCCAATATTCAGGGCTGGCAGGCGAATGTGGATTTGCCGGAATTTAACGAATCTACCATGATCGATCCGCGCGCTGTGGATGATGAAGGCAACCGTATTGGTAACCACTTTTTCCCTAAAGATATGAACTACGGTATCGATAATGTGGAAAACGACCGCACCAATGCCCAGGTGACTTTCCAGTATGCGCCTAACGACGACATTACCATGACAGTCGATTACACCATGACCAATGCCATAGTGGGCGTGGAAAGTGTTGGCTGGGGGATCTGGAATGAATTCGGCGGTAACATTAACGGTTACGAGCTGGATGAAAACGGTACGGCAATTTACGCCGATATTGGTGGTAACGATGGCTCATTTACCGCATTCCGTGAAACTACTGAGGTAGATGCCCGCTCAATCGGTCTGAATATCGACTGGCAGGTGACTGACGATCTGAAATTCAACATTGATTATCACGATTCCAGCAACGAAATCGATAACGGTGCGGATGCTGGCATGGGCAGCAATGGCCAGATCATTCTGGGCTCAGATAAACTAACCACCAAAATATACGACTACCGTAACGGTGAAGTACCATCTGCTTTTATCAGATGGCAAAACGGTACCAACGAGTTAATGCCCAGTGAAATCGACTCTAACTTCAGTCAGTTTATTCATTCGCCGGGTGAATCGAATGTAGAACAGCTGCAGTTTGACGGTGAGTGGTACAACTCTAAATTTGATATCCCGATGCCGGTGGTTAAATTTGGTTTTGCCCGTACCGAACAATCTATGTACGGCACCAATGCGTGGAGTGGTCTGCGTGGTGGTCCGGGCTTTAATCCGTCTTTCCCGGAAATCTTCCCGGATAGCATGTTTACCCGTCATGACACTGGTAGCTTCCTGGATGAGTTTGCCGGTGGTGGCGCTAACCTGATGCCTAACTATTACTACACCTACGACTTCGACGAAGCCGTGGCGCGTCAAATGGCCTATCTGACCGAAGACGTCATGGGCGGCGACGCTTATGTACCAGATGCTTACTTCAATGGCATTACGGGCGAGAGTGAAGTAGAGGAAGTGACCAACAGTATTTACGTTCAGACCGAATGGGAATTTGAGATTGGTGATTATCCGGCGCAGCTGATTGCCGGTGCCCGCTACGAAGAAACTGATGTAACCAGTACTGTACGTCAACGTGTTGAGCAGCAGGTTAACTGGGTTGCAGCCTCTGAGTGGATCATGCAGTACGAAGAAGGTGGTACCGCCAACTACCTGACCCAGGAAGGCTCACACGATGTGTTCCTGCCGTCGATCGACTTCCGTCTGGATGTCACCGACGAGTTACAGGCCCGGGTGTCATGGGGTAAAACCATGTCACGTGCACCACTAGGCTTCTTAGCCGGTGGCCGTGCCCTGAGCGGTAGCCCTAAACCAGGTTCACGCACGGGCTCCCAGGGTAACCCGAACCTGTTACCGTTTGAGTCGACTAACCTCGATTTAGCCCTTGAGTACTACTACGGTGAAGCGAGTTACGCGTCAATCGTATGGTTTAAGAAAGACGTTGATAACTTCATTCAGACCACGATTACCGAGACCACCATCGATGGCTTGTATGATATCTACAATGGGCCTCGCTATCAGCAGGCGATTGCCGATATTGAAGCCCGCGGTGAGCAGGCAACCAGTACCGCGATCTTCGATCAGATGCTGGCCAATGGCCATGGCAACGCCGACGGTCAGATTGAGCCAAACAGCAATGATCCATTGATTGTGTGGAATGTCAGCCAGCCAAATAACACCGATGCAAAATCGGTTGATGGTGTGGAAGTGGCATTACAGCACATGTTGGGCGAAACGGGTTTCGGCTTCAACGTTAACGCTACCTTTGTTAGCGGTGATGTGGAGTTTGACGTGAACAGTCTTACTCAACAGGCGCCTTTAACCGGTTTGGGTGACTCAGCTAACCTGCAGGCGTTTTACGAAAAAGACGGTCTGTCGGTGAAGGTGACTTATGCCTGGCGTGATGATTACCTGTTAGGTGTTGGTCAGGCTCAGGGCTCTGCCGATGCGCCGCCGCAGTTCTTTAAAGACTATGGTCAGGTGGACATGAGCATTAACTATGACATCAACGAAAACCTCACGGTGTTCTTCGATGCATTGAACCTGAACAATGAAACGGAACAAGGCTACGGCCGTTATGAGGAGCAGTTCCTGTTTGCCCGCCAGTATGGCACACGCTATGCGCTGGGTGTTCGTTACGGATTTAACTAATCAACCTCCCAACCAACCTGTGGAGAGTGAGCAGTAGCTCTCCACTGATTAGTTAAAGGTTGTCGGGGGAGGCGGGCATCGCCAGACCAAGCCCGGCAATTTACCTTGCTAGCTTTATAATAATAATAAGTGCGTTAAAAATTTACCCGGCCTGTGCCGGGTTTTTTTATGTCTGAACGGCGCTACAACTTAATCGAAGACTGCAATGGTCTGGCGGCTGAGAGCGATTACCCGCTCCTTATCGTCCCAGATAGTCGCTTCGGTGTGGGCATAGCCACCATTGGCGAGTTTGGTATCTACCTGGTAGCCAAACCAGGGATTTTCGCTATTCAGCACAAGCGGTTGCACCAATTCAATATCCCAGCTCACGGTGCTTACCGGTGCCGGTAGTTTGAGCTGTTGAATAATGGCCGGCGGCCAGGCATCAATTAACGAGATCAGGTGAGTGTAATTAAAGGCACTGACCGGCTCCTTAAAGCGCATCCAACCATGGTAATGGC
>NZ_CAJXQY010000037.1 GCF_913058315.1 uncultured Alteromonas sp.
TAGCAGAAGATATAATGCCGCTTGAACAGGCCGAACAGGTATATCTGGAGAAAATTTGCAAACACTTCGATGGCAGCCCCGACGAGCTGGCCAACAAATTAGAGGTGAGTACTCGCACACTCTATAGAAAGCTGCAGCGCTATAACATTAAACTTAAAGGCTCATGATCCCCTGGTACAACAAACGTACTGCCAGCACCGATAAAATCAGTTTAAAAGCCAGCTTAAATTTGTCGGCTGGGATACGGTTAAGTAGCTTTAAGCCCAACCAGGTGCCTATTGCACCACTGACAATCATAGCGACCACCAGCGGCAGCCATTGCCAGAACGAAAACCCCACCATAGTGAACACAATAGCTTTTAAACTGTGCTGAAACGTCATGCAGTTGGCAAAAGTGGCGGTATGGGTCATTTTATTATAGCCATTGCGGTACACCACCGACGCGACCATGGGCCCGCTGGCGCCAACAAACATGCTCAAAAAAGTGGTTAGCGCGCCGGCAATAACGCGACCCGGGCGCGACATTTCCCGGGGACTGGGTTTAAGCCCCCACACCATCAGTAGCAAAAATACAGCGATAGCCAGTTGAATAACGGCCAGTGGCAACTGCACCACGACAAACGAGGCGGCTATGGCTCCCAGCAGGGTTCCCAGTGCAAAATACTTAAACATCGCCCGGTCGAGATAGTTGAAGGTCATCACAGCCCGACTGGCATTTGAACCGAGTTGCACCAATCCGTGCACCGGGATCAACGCGGCTATAGGCATTACCGATGCCATCACCACCAACAACAACATGCCGCCACCCAGTCCCATAGTACCGGTGACAAACGACGTAAAACCGGCCAGCAAAATAAGCCCCAGCGCCGTATAGATATCGAGAACGCCAGCGGTTAACAGTGTTTCCATCACAAATCACAAAATCAGTCTATTGCCTGACTATGATTCTCACTAGGCCTGTAACACTTTGCAACCAAATAAATGGCGGTTTCGTCTTATAAAACCTGTTTATAACCCTGAATCGTTGGTAACTTATTGTTTCCTACATAACAACAACGACAGTAATCACCTAAAACCATGAAAAAAATGCTTCTATCTCTGTCTGTTGCCACGGTGCTGCTTGCAGCCTGTAGCGACGACAAAATGCCCGAAAAACAAACAGAAACCGCTTCTCCCATGAACTTATCGACATCAGTAACCCCGCCGGTAGCCAAAAAAGAACCGTTTGAATTATCCGCCCACGGTGATACCCGGGTTGACGACTATTACTGGATGCGCGACGACTCCCGAACGAATGAAGAAGTGCTTTCGCATCTGGAAAAAGAAAACAGCTATGCTGATGCCGTGCTGGCACCGCTTGAAAAACAGAGTGACACGCTGTACGAAGAAATGATTGCCCGGATCCCAAAAGATGACTCTTCAGTACCGGTTAAACAAAACGGTTACTGGTATGTCACCCATTTCGTGGGCGATGGCGAGTACCCAATTTACGCCCGCAAGAAAGAGCTCGACGGCGAAGAAACCGTGTTACTCGACGGCAATAAAATGGCCGAAGGGGAAAGCTACTTTAGCATTGGCTCTTACGAAGCCAGCCCAAATAATGAGTTACTGACCTACTCGGTTGATACCGTTAGCCGCCGTTTATACGACGTATATGTTAAGAGTATCGCTACCGGTGAACGGCTTACCGACACCCTGACCGACACCACGGGTCAGATTTACTGGGCTAACGATAACCAGACGCTGTACTACATTAAACGTGATAAGCAGACCTTACTGGGTTCTCAGGTATTCCGCCATACGCTGGGAACAGATCAAGCCGACGATGAACTGGTTTATGAAGAAACCGACACTACTTTCTATACTTCATTAGGGAAAAGTAAAGACGGGGAAGTTATCTTCATTAATCACAGCAACACCGACATGTCTGGCGTTACGCTAATTGATGCCAACAATGCCGATGCCACACCCATGCCATTTTACCCGATTGAGGACGATCACGAATATTCAGTTGAGAAGCATGGCAGTGATTACTATGTGTTAACCAACTGGCAGGCTGACAACTACCGCATCATGAAAGTCAGCGCGGATAAAACCCAGGACCGCAGTGCCTGGCAGGAAGTCGTCGCTCACAACCCGGACATTTACCTCAGCAGCCTCGAAGTGCTGAAAGACTACCTGGTCTATAAAGCCAAAGAAAACGGCTACTTGCGACTGGAAGCCATGTCGTTGAAAGACGGCTCGCTACGCACCATCCCCACTGAAGATCCTATTTATACTGCGGGCTTCACAGGTAACACTCAAAGTGATACCAACACAATCCGCATTTACTATGCTTCGCTGACCACGCCGCCCAGTACTTTCGATATTGATCTGGAAACCCTGCAAAGCGAACTGAAAAAGCAAAACAAAATAGGTGATAACTTTAACGCTGCAGATTACCAGTCAGAACGCCTGATGATTACCGCACGGGATGGTAAAAAGGTACCAGTTTCTTTAGTTTACCGTAAATCAACGTTTAAGAAAGACGGCTCTAACCCACTCTTCCAGTATGGCTATGGCTCGTATGGGGCGACCATGGATCCCACCTTCGTTTCTTCGTGGTTATCGATGCTCGACCGTGGTTTTGTCGTCGCCATCGCCCACATTCGTGGTAGCCAGATGCTCGGCACCCAATGGTACGAAGACGGTAAAATGGGCAATAAGATGAACACCTTTACCGATTTCATTGACGTGACCAAAGGGCTGGTAGAACAAGGTTATGCCGACCCGAGCCGCGTTTTTGCTGAAGGCGGTAGTGCCGGTGGGTTACTTATGGGGGCGGTTGCCAACATGGCCCCGGAACTGTATACCGCAATCGCTGCTCACGTACCATTTGTCGATGTGGTGACCACCATGAGTGATGACAGTATTCCACTGACCACAGGCGAATATACCGAGTGGGGTAACCCTGCCAATCAGGAAGAATATGAGTACATGCTTTCCTACTCACCTTACGATCAGGTGAAAAAACAGGACTATCCGCATATGTTTGTTACCACAGGTCTGCATGACTCACAGGTGCAGTATTTTGAACCTATGAAGTGGGTAGCCAAACTTCGCGATAACAAAACCGATGATAATTTGCTGCTGTTCATTACCAATATGGAAGCCGGTCACGGCGGTGCATCAGGTCGCTTCAAGCGCTATGAACAACGCGCCAAAGAATACGCCTTTTTCTTCCATCTGGCAGGAATAGAGCTTTAATAAAAAGGCCCGGTTAACGGTAGTTAGCCGGGTTTACTCGCGCTCTGCGAAACGCAAAGCGGTTTGGTTTCTTCCTTCCCGTTTTGCTTTCAGAAGTTGCCGGTCGGCTTCATCAAACGCCTTTTGAAAGCCTTCGCATTCATCTACCCGGGCAATCCCAAAACTGCATGACACCCTCAGGTCTGGTTCGGAAAAATGCAGTTCCGTAATACCCTGGCGAATAATTTCGGCCACGGAAAACGCTTTCTCGATAGAAGTTTGAGGTAGCAGCAACATAAACTCGTCGCCGCCAAACCGACCAAAAATATCGCTGCTGCGAATTTTACTGCGCACCAGTTCAGCCAGTCCACGAAGCACTTCATCCCCCGCCAGATGGCCAAAACGGTCGTTAATTTGTTTAAACTTATCCACGTCGAACAACAACAGTGAGGTCTGGTGACCATAACGCCGGGCATGCTTAAGGTGTTGTTCTGTAAGGTCAATAAAATGCTGACGCATCACCGCTTTGGTGAGAAAGTCAGTTTTAGCCTCAACGTTCAATTCACGATTATCTGCCACCAGCGCTGGCACTGACATGGCGAAATAAGCACTGCAGGCAATCACATTAATGGCCACCTGATAAATATAAGCCTGCTCGCTTACACCAAGAATACTAACCAGCAGGGCCAGTAAAAAGCTCAGCATCGCCAGGCTAATGGCCATCCGTATCGGTGACTCAGTAAAGACAATCCACATTTGCGGCAGCGTCAGAAAGAAAATCAGACACGCTATTTCCGATGACTGATAATGATTCGCCAGTAGTACCACACCCACCATCAATGCCCAGCTAAATACCAGTTTTCCGGCAAAGCGACTGAAGTGGCTTTCATTCTTGGGTTGGTAATTGAGCGCAGACAGCAGGCCCCTGCGCGGATAAAGACGATTCACAAGCCCTATAAACACCGGAACCAGAACCAGTATCCCGGACATATCACCAATCCACCAGGCCAGGCTGGTGGCTAAAAATGACTCCATCTGTGGGCCGCCAAATAAAAACATCACGCCAGCGGTAGACATCACCAGACTGGAAGTGGCCACCGTGAGTAAAAACCGCATCACAGGCGCGTACAGATTATGGTGGCTTATACGGTCTATGGAACCCCGTAGCAAATTGGCACTGACCCCGTATACAAGGCAATGGAGTAAGGCAAACTGACTACCGGCAATAAGCAGTGCTTCCAGTGAGCGGCCATCGCTGAATACCAGACTTTCCCAGCCGGTAGACAACACGCAGGCAATAAACATGGCCGGAAAAGCCTGCCATCGAAGCAGTAAAAAACAGGTAAACGTAAAGCCGGCGGGCGGGAACCAGATACTGGCATGTGGCGCATATTCAGTAAAAACCGACAGACGCCACAGCACCAGCCAGGTGATTACCAATAACAGATGTCTGAGTACAGCAGAAATATTCATTACCTCGAAAATTCAACCACAGTGCTACCGTTGTCCCCTCACGGCGCGTTCTTATTCAGCGTTATAGCGGGGCACAACCAATAATTATATGACAAATTTTGCGATATAAAGGTCTAATCTGCCTATAATTTAACAAGACTGAATATCGTCATTGATCTTTAACTTTAGTTTGTAAATATACCTTCAACACTACCCAATTTGCTGAATGTGCGTACAATGTTCGCTTTTTCTCAGCCCAATATAGCCAGTATTATGACCGATAACGCCGATCCGTATCATGACATTCGCCCCTACAACGACGCTGAGGTGCCCGCGTCCATTGAGCGACTGATTAACGATCAGGAGTTTATCGATGCGATTGTCAACCATCGGTTTGAGCACAGTCCGCGCTGGCTGCTGTCGCTGATGCGCCCGCTGGTCAAAGTGTTACTGCGACTAAAATGGCGCAAGTTTAAAACTGTCGCACATATTCAGAATGAAGTCGGCGTTTTTATGGAGTCGTTGTTGCAGCGCACCAGCCAGGGCATTAGCGTAAAGGGGCTGGAAAAACTCGACCCGGCTAAAGCCTATATCTTCATTTCCAATCACCGCGATATTGCGATGGATCCCGCGTTGGTGAATTTCGCCCTGCACCGCGCCAAACACGAAACAGCACTGATTGCCTTTGGCGATAACCTGCTCAAAAAACCCAGTGCAACCGAGTTAATGAAGCTCAACAAAGGCTTTGTGGTCAAACGGTCGGCCAAAGGCCCCCGGCAATTACTCAAGGCACTCACCCAGTTATCTAACTTTATTAAAGACTCGCTGAGCCGCCAGCAGTCAATTTGGATAGCGCAGCGTGAAGGGCGGGCGAAAGATGGCATGGACCTCACTGATCCGGCTATCCTGAAAATGTTTTACATGGCTGGCAAGCAGCAAAAGCGCCCGTTTGGCGAGTACATGAAGTCTTTAAATATCGTGCCGGTTGCCATTTCCTACGAAAACGACCCTTGCGATATTGCCAAGGCCAATGAACTTTATCAGCGCGAGCACCTGGGCAGTTACAACAAGACCGAATTTGAAGATATCGACAGCATTATTCAGGGCATTGTAGGCAGCAAGTGCCGGGTGAGCGTGAACTTTGGTGAAGTGGTCACTGAAGACTTCGAAACGCCGGAAGCGCTGGCCAGTCACATAGACCAGCAAATCCACCGTAACTATCAGCTTTACCCAATTAACTACCTGGCCGCAGATCAGGCATGTAGCGAACTCACCCAGGCCTGCCGGGACCGCTTTTCGGCTAAGCTGGCTGAATTGCCTGAGCAGGCACACCGTTACCTTATTGCGAACTATGCTAACCCGGTGCACAACGCCAAATAGTGGTTAGACCAGTAAACCTTTGCTACTATCGGGCTGACTGATTCACGCAGCGGGTGTTTATGCAACTTCATGCTATCCCTGGTTATATCGAAAACATTTATCTGGTCGAGGATTCTGCCGGACTGATGCTGCTGGATGGTTGCAGCCGCGCCGATGTAGAGACCGTTTGCCGTTATATCACTGCTGAAATTGGCCAGTCTTTGTCTGCACTGAAGCTGATTGTTGTTACCCACATGCACCCCGATCACGCTGGTGGCGCCAGGCTGTTACAACAGCGCAGCGGTGCACTGCTAGCCTGTCATCCCAAGGCCCCTGGCTGGTATCGCGGTATCGCCGGACGTGCAGCCCACGCCATTGATGTGGCGCTGACCTGGTGGGTCGCCGGAAAGTTAGGTAAACCCAAGCGGCATATCTGGTACACACCCACACTGCAACCGGATGTAAGACTGAGCGACGAACAACGACTACCCATTTTTGACGACTGGCAGGTCATTTACACGCCTGGTCATACTAACCATGATATTTCATTGTTACACCGGCCGAGCCAGCAGATTTATGTTGCCGATTTGATTGTGTCAGTCAAAAAGCGACTGACATCGCCTTACCCGGTATGCCACCCTAACCAGTATAAACGCTCTCTTGAACGGATAAGTAAACTGCAGCCTTCAACCGTTTATTGCGCGCACGTGAGGCCATTGTCACACCAGGATATCGATTATCCGGCACTGATTGCCCAGGCTCCCGCGTTACCGAAAAATCACTGGCATTCCAGTAAAGTGAGAATCTACCGGGCATTCGGCTGGCAGCTAAATCAGCACTGATAATATTATGCGGGCTGCTCTTCCTGCTTCAACGGCAGTAACAAGGTAAACTCGGTATAAGCGCCAGGTTCACTCACACAATCAATCGTTCCATCGAGTCGCTGCATAATATTATAGACCACCGATAAACCCAGTCCGGTGCCCTCACCAATGGCTTTGGTGGTAAAAAAGGGCTCAAATATTTTCTGTTGGGTTTCTGCGGTCATCCCGGGGCCGTTATCGCGGATGCGAATCTGCAACATCGCCCCCTGTTGCGCGGCACTAATGTGAATTGCCGGTTCAGCAGTGTGCGCGGCTTCCATTGCCTGCACCGCGTTTTTAATGATATTTACCAGCACTTGTTCAATTAATCCTGAGTGGGTATATAAGACCCCGTCAAAGGTCACATCCCGGGTAATATTGATCTTATCTTCCAGTTCATACCGCATTATTTTCAGCGTGTCATCGAACAGTACTGCAAGGTCACAAACCGCTTTCTCGCCTGTCTGATTGTGGGAAAATGACCGTAAGTCACTAATGATATTTTTAACCCGCTGCAAGCCGTTGAACGAGTCGGTGACTATGGCCCGGATATCTTCCAGAACAAAGGGTATACCCGCCTGCTCTTCAAATTCACTAAGGCTTTGTTTGAGATGAGCCGCTTTTTGATCCTGCTGAATATCTATGGCGGTTAACAACTCGCTCTGCATGGACTGCAACTGAATAATGTTATCCAGATAACTATCCATCGACGAAAAGTTGCTGATCACAAACGACAGTGGATTATTAATTTCGTGAGCGATACCCGCAGCCATACGACCGATACTGGCGAGCTTTTCATTGTGTGCCAGTGCCTGTTTGGTGGATTTAAGCTCCAGCAGGGTATCTCGCAAACGGGTATATTGTTTTTTCAGGCTCGACTCAGCCTGTTTGCGCTCCAACAACACCGTAAGCTGCTCGGCCGCTTTATTGATAATCGTAATCTGCTTCATTGAAACTCGGTCCATCTCCTGCTCCGGGATCAGATAAAGCAGTAAACACACGACCCGTTTATACACCACAATAGGAAACGCAAGGTAACTACCAATATGGGTTTCGATTAGCTGGGTTATCGGTTCAAGCCCGCCGCTTTCATCCAGCAGATGAATTTGCGGGCGCTGTTCTTCAATTGCCTGAGCAAGGCTGGCCGGCAACCCGCCCTCTGATAACAGTGACTGCAAGGTTTTTACCAGGTCTTTGCCGGCAATGTCGGAATTACGCACCCGAAAACGCGATGTGTTTTCCAGGTAAATTTCAAAGCTGCAGTGGGCATGGCATAACCTCGCCAGCGCATTCGAGAAGGTAGAAAGCAGCGCGGTGAGCTTTTCATCACCACGTGAAAAACGAGTGATACAAACCAGCATTTCTGTTTCTGCATCGTGCTGACGATAAGTGTTTTCAATATACTCAAAGGTAGCCAGCTCACGTTTAAGCACACTGGCATTAAACTTTGCTTTCGCTTCAGACGCTGTTAAACAGGCATTGATTTGGTATTCTTCCAGCCAGACTACTTCGTCGAGTTGCTGAGTGGGGTTATGCATGAGAATGATGCGGGTATCCTGGTTAGCCAGTCCCAGCCGAATGTACTGAGCTACTGACTGACAAAGAGAGATATCATCATCAAAACCCACACAGAGTATTACCAGTGAAGGTTTGCAACTGCGTAGTTTCTTTTTAGCGTTTCTCAGGCTGGTCAGATTTTCGCTTTTCATGGTTCTATCCGGCAAAAATGCCGCTAAGTCTGGACTTTGACTCACCAAAAACACGGGATTTTCCATACGTTTACCTAACACAGCCGTTTCTGAAATCTCTGCTATATTTGAAAGATAGTCGTTGCTTGCTGTTACGCAAACTCCGGCGTAATCAGTAAATAAGGAAAATAGTCATGAGGTTAGTGAGATTGGTGTATTACAGCCATGCCTCGCGGGAAATGTCACTTAGCGATCTGAAATCCATTCTTGATGTTGCCCGCCGAAACAATCAGGCGCAGGGCATTTGCGGTATGCTTTCTTATGAGCAACAGTACTTTTTGCAAGCTCTTGAAGGCGAGCGCAGCGCCGTTAACGAACTTTATCTGGATATCGCGGAAGATCCCCGCCATGACGAAATCACCATCATCAGTTACGAAGAGATTGCCGAACCTTTTTTCAAACAGTGGAAAATGGGCTATGCAGGAGGTAGTGCAGAATTCACCAAATTGCTTCAAAGCATGGGACAAACCGAGTTTCTGCCAGACACCATGACACCGCAACAGGCATTTAAATTTCTTCAGCATCTTACTGGTAATCAGGCCGAACTTTAGGGCATATTGATTAAAGATAGTAATCGGATCCTGCCAGCAAGGAGCTTCTCATGACCACCTCGCCCCAATACACCTCGGTAGAGCAGTACATTGCCGCGCAGCCGCAAGATAAACAGCCGGTCTTAACGCAATTGCGTCAGACCGTACTGGCGAGCCTGCCCGAGGGCTTTTGCGAATGCATTAATTACAACATGATTGGCTATGTAGTGCCTCATGAGTTATTCCCGGCGGGCTATCACTGCGATCCGATTCTGCCACTGCCTTTTATGAACCTCGCCGTGCAGAAAAACCATTATGGCTTCTACCATATGGGCATCTACGCCATGCCTGAACTCGAAAGCTGGTTTCGGGTCCGTTACGCCGAAGTCGTCCCTACCAAACTCGATATGGGTAAGAGCTGTATCCGTTTCAAAAATCCCAAACACATCCCCTACGACTTAATTGGCGAGCTGGTCAGCAAAGTGAGTGTTGATGACTGGATATCTGTTTATCAAAGGCTGAAGAAATAGAACGTGTTCCACTTTTACTGTTCTATTCTATCAATGACTTAAACTGCTCTTCTGATAAGACTTCTTCTTCCAGCAAGGCTAGTGCAACTTTGCTTATTTGCTCCCAGTATTGATCAACTAATTGATCAGTTTTAAGGGTTGCTTCCTCAAGCCACTCTTTGACTAACTTTTCAGTCTGAGATTTGAAGTGAACTTCACCGCTCCATTCATGTAACACAGTGGTGTCTAAGTTGTAACTATCGGGATGCATTCCGTACCTTGCAATAGGATTCCAGGCAGACCACATAGCCTGCTTCAAATCACTAATGGCACCAGTATCTAACCCTTCGTCTCCGAACTGTTTTACCTGGGCAGCTCGACCAGCTAAAGCTACACATGTCTGCGAGAACCAAAAAGCTTTTGTATAATCAACATCTTGTTCCCTACTATAGGCCACCATACCTAAAGCTTGTTCTCTGGGCACAATACTTATTTGTTCAATTATTCTCTCTGGCATCAAAACTTTTGAGATAACAGCATGGCCAGCCTCATGAAAGGCGGTCTCTGCCAGCATTTTTTCGCACTTATCAAGTGTTCGTTTAGCGCCATACTTAAGAATATTAATTTCTTCCACTATCGTACTTTGACAAATTTTGCCGGTACTCTTACTCAAAGCCTGAAGCACTGTCTCCCGATGAACCTTCTCTAAATCTGCACCGCTCATACCAGCCGTTAGGGATACGATTAAATCAACATCTATAGACTCTTCGTAAACGTCGTACTGCAAGAATTTTTCTATAAACCAGCGCCTGGCATTTTTATCCAGGAAAGGAACATGGACATGAAGGTCAAGCCTTCCTGAACGTAATAATGCTTCATCAAGTTTATCCAGCCGATTGGTAGCCGCGACAATAAAAACCGCGCCTTTATTTTTACTAAATCCATCAATCTCAGTCAGCAAGCGATTCATTAGCGCGTCAGCTCTAGACCCGGCTTCACCTCGCTTCGGCAATGCATCAATCTCATCAATAAATAATATACAAGGTGCGTATTTCCTAACTCGAATGAACAGCTCTTTTATGAAATTATCAGACAGCAGATCAGTACCTGAACAGGTTGCTATTGGCAGGCCAGCCTCACTGGCGAGTGCTCGCGCCAACATAGTTTTTCCTGTTCCCGGGGGGCCAAATAACACCATGCCTTTAGGAGGCTCTACACCAGCATGCTTAAGTTGTTCCCGATGATTTAAAATTCTGACTGTCTCCAGCAAGCGCTGTTTCACGACGTCATGGCCGGCGATGTCGTCAAAGCCAACATCAGGCATATCCAATATAATACCGCCATCAGCTTCCACATCATCCACATGTAAGAGTAATTCTTGCTTTGGATTGGAGTAGGTTAATATCAGTACCTGTCCATTCGCTCGACATGATGTTTCCATGTACAACACTTCTCCGCGTAACTTTAACGCGTTGAAATGCTCAGAAAATTCATTATTGGCAAGCATGTCTTTTATATCTGCGCCTAATTTAATCTGAACTTGGTTAAAGTCCGACTCAGGATGGGCTCTGATAAAGTCAGTTACCGGGTCAACCACTTTCGCAGTGATATTCGATTTGATATCACGCACATCAAAAAACGGCGCAAATGTGGATAATAACAGGCGAGTTAAATCATTTTCATAGGGCAGAAAATCGATTTTGCTTTTTTGAGTGAAAAAGCTTAGTTCGCGATTCAACTGTTTACCGGATAACAGCATTAACTCTTTAATACCCAGTGAGCGAAACAATATGATACTGCCCTGGGATAGGCGAGAAAGTAGCTCTGACGGTATCGCTTTTACTTCGTGACTTCGTTCGATTTTAGTTTCGTTTCGCAGGTGCGAGATCATTGCAGCCCGGGCTTGCACAGGCTGATCCACTATAGTTTTGAGGTAATCCGGCTTATTATAAACAGCCTCCCCAAGATTCGACGTGAAAACAATAATAGTATTGCGAAAATCAATATCTTTTTGCGTATATTCGTCTGTCACAAAGCCCGCAGAGAGCATCCGAAGCAAAGACAATAGTACCTGAGTGTGAGCCTTCTCAAACTCATCAAAAACAATGATCGATTTCGGAAATTTCTCAACGAATGTAGTCAGTTCACCTGGCGCAGAATCATCATAAGTTTTTTTAGCTCCGACTAAGCCAAAACTCTCGTTAGCATTAGTATATTGAGTCATATCAAATGCGCGATACTGGTACTCACCCTTCAAATGATGGGCAAAACGTTCCGCTAAGAACGTTTTTCCCGATGCAGGAGGCCCCGCAAAGAAAAACACTCCCTGCGGCCTGTTTTGTTGTGGCTGCCATACGGCTTTCGACATACTGTCAATCAGGTCTTCAATTGCGTGTTCCTGACCGACCACTTCTTCACCCAACGCCTTTTTGAGTTGCTCAAGGTGCTTAAGACTCTCCCGGTAATCAGGAGCCATCTCGGGTAAGACAAATAGTTCAGTAACCGTCACCCAATCATCGTCAGAAGCAGTTGGACGAAGCTCTTGTAAAAAGGAGGAAACTTGTTCGGAAAATGGTAAAACAGGTTTCTCAGCCATATAGCTGAGCAATACACTACTCAGATCGTTTTTATAACGATCTGCCATAAACTCTTCGCGAATATCAACCGGCATAAACCTGTTTTGGAGCTTTCCAAACAAGAGTTCCGAATGATCTTTAGCAAAAGGCTTCAGACACAAAAAAGACGCCGCGATGTGGTCTAAATCAATTTTTTTTTGGCTTTCTTCCAGTGCGATATATTTCGCAAAAAGTAACAACGTTCTCAAGGTAAACGATCCCTGTAATACATGAACTGAGAATAACTATTATAGTGACATGACACCTATAAATTTAATAGCAATAGTTCCGCAGAGCTCAGTCTCTCGCAGTTTTATTAAGCAATTAGGCTATTGAATTAGTGACACTTTTCAATTTAAATGACAATCTAACGTAGTGGATAGGTTATTACTTAACGCTATTGATATACCCTCACATGTAGTCAGTTGACAACGTATTTGTAGTTTTTGAAAGGAGTCACTAATGAGTTCAGCGCAAGAATACCGCGAACTGCTTACCCATATAGCAGATCAAAAAGAAAACTGGTCTGTTACCTCAGAGCAGCCATTTATCATTTCTCGTCAAAGAGAAGAAAATACATTACCTGTTTCGATCAGATTGTATGGTAATGAGAATAAGGTCCACCTTTTCTACAACCTTTACAGTGAAAGCCCACTTACAGAGTTAGCACAAAAATTTCTGCACCTGAAAGATAAAGAACAGATTCAACAGAAAAATGAAGAAAGCGGCCTGGTTATAATGGTGGACGAGGACGGCTTTGCGGTTGTTTATGATGCCACGGGAGAAGAAAGCAGCAGCTATGAACAACAATTTGAGGCTATTTTAGATAGTGCGGAAACCGTTTTACTTGGTGTTGTAAAAACGGCGCATGAAGCTATCGAGAATGCGCCGGAGGAAGTACTGCAGGTCGAAGATTCGACCACCGGAGTCGACGCACCACAATCAATTGCTGATGCGGTAAAGCAATATCTCGAGGAGAAGGATTATTCCTTCAAACACGATGAAGACAAACAGCGGTTTATTTTTGGTTTTTCCACAGACAGTTACATCAACATTAAGGGAGATGCCAGCCTTCGAATAGTTATAAATTACTCAGATAGCGACCTACTGCGTTTTGAAACCCCGTGGCTTTATGAATTTGATCTGAATAAAACCGAATACAGCTTAATAAGTATGGCAATAGCCTGGTTTCAGTTTGAATATAAGTTTTTATCAATGTCTCTGGATCCAAGAGATGGCGAACTAAAAATATCTATCGATATTCCGCTCGGTAAAGGGACGTTACACTCCACACAGATACACCGCCTTGTAACTTTTATTTTGCAATTCACAGAACGTACTTATGAGGAATTGTTTTCACTAATGCTGGAGGATAGTGAAGCTGCTGAAGGTAAGCTAAAGGGCCTCATCGATAACTATAAAGCTGAGTCTGAGAACCATCAGTGGATTGATTCGATTAAAGACAAACTTGGTGGCATAACAGAAAAACAAAGAAAGGCAATTGAGGAGATTCTGTCCAACGGTGCTGATAATAGAAGCCAAGGTGGTATCTAATGAGCAATACCAATACAAAGGTTAATCCAGCAAGCTGGTTTAGGAGGGTCCTGTTTGGACCTGTTAGCGAACTAATCATACTGACATTATTTTTCGGTACTTTCACTTTTGCCCTGTTTTGGTTGACTATCAAATTTCAATTACTCCCCACCGAGTTAATGAGGCCTGACTTATCGCAAGAAGATACGGGCCTATTTGACGCACTTGGTGGCTGGGCCCTGGGTTTCGCCGGCGCGGTCGTCGCAATTCGGATTGCTGGTATCGCCAAAAATATTCAACTCAATGACTCTATACGGGAACAAATTCGCTTATGGGAAGAACATGTTGAACGTATCTCAGATTTGAACTCCAGACTTACACGTTCTATATCTGATACAAAAAGAGCGTGCGCAGCAGTTCTTCTGTATGCAAAGGACCTGTACATCACGGAGCAACGGGCTCACCTAATCAACCCCAAACCTGGGAAAGATGACAGAATAGTAAAGCCTACAGTAACTAGTGATCCTGAAGAAAATTTGCATGAAAAATTAGAAAAAATAGTGCGAGATAAACTAGAGGAAAAGCAGCAAGATAAACTTGAAGAGATGCTGCAGGAAAAACTGGAAGAAAAACTGGAAAAACTGGTTGAAACCATCGAAGAAGCACTTAAAGATTCTGTTTTTCGTTCCGTACTACAGTTTTCCGTACAAGCTGACAATAACAGAAGATCTTACTCTGATAATAAGGTCGTTAAAAATTATACGGAAAGTTTCTTTACCTCTGCAGAAGACAGGGAGGCGGTAAAAAACATCGTCGATGACGACGATGAATTCTTTGACGTCCTCAATGTATTAAGTGGATTAAATCAAGGAGCAAGAAACTTCGGCATAGGCCTGGTAGAACTTCGAGCAATGGGTCTAATTCAGCACTTTAGAATGGACCTTATGCGCCTGACAGAATACCAGGAAGATAGTCAGGGAGATGGGGAGGCTCTGGAGATTGCTGACGCCGCCTGGTTGCTTTTAGGACTGCTACTGTCAAGAAGAAAGCGTGAGAATTCTTCAATTGGACAAAATGATGGCTTCATAATTATTGCGCTTCTATTGGGTTCATTGCCAACAGAGAAGACAATGAACGACTACTTAAATAGTAAGTTTAACCAAGTCGTACAAACCTATTCAGGTGAAGGTAGCGAAACCATGAAGCGAGAAGTGAATGCATTATCCAAACGACTCTATTATGTAAAAGGTAATGAGCTATCTGAGTTAGTGGACCTGATAACGAAATGTAGCAATAACCTGAATTACCTTGACGTATTAACCAAGAGTACAGGAGTAAGCGCCGCTTATGAGTCGAAGAAAGAATCAGGCAAACAAAGTGGCTGAGTATGCTTTAATTCTAATGCAAGCACTAAAATCAATCACTGGCATTAAAATGCGCTAAAGAAGTTTTTACGGGCAAGGAATAAGAACACTTCAAGTAGTCAGCACATGTTTTGACAGCCCCTGAATCGCGGGGGCTGTCTTTTTTAGGGAAAATCTATAGGAGTAGGGCTTGAGCACAGACCTACCTGCCAAGCTCATTCCGCACGATTTGCGCACCAGCACTCAACGCCGCTAATTTCGCGTTCGCGACTTCGCGAGACAGAGGTGCCATGCCGCAGTTAGTGCACGGATAAAGCTTATCTGCATCAACAAACTGTAAGGCTTTGCGCAGGGTATCAGCAACTTCTTCGGGGCTTTCGATAGCAGTATTGGCCACATCAATAGCCCCCACCATTACCTTTTTACCACGCAGCAATTCAATCAGCTCCATGGGCACCCGTGAATTGTGACACTCCAGCGAAATCAGATCGATATTCGACTGCTGCAGTTTAGGAAATACCGCCTCATACTGGCGCCATTCGTCTCCCAGGGTTTTCTTCCAGTCAGTATTGGCCTTTATGCCATAGCCGTAGCAGATATGTACCGCGGTTTCACACTTAAGGCCTTCAATAGCTCTTTCCAGCGCGGCGATCCCCCAGTCATTCACCTCATCAAAGAACACGTTAAAGGCCGGCTCATCAAACTGAATAATATCCACGCCAGCGGCTTCCAGTTCCCGGGCTTCCTGGTTGAGAATTTTGGCAAATTCCCAGGCCAGCTTCTCTCGACTCTTATAATGATTGTCGTAAAGGGTATCAATCATTGTCATCGGGCCGGGCAAGGCCCATTTAATCGGTTGATCAGTGAGCTGGCGTAAAAACCATGCATCATCGGCAAAGACCGGCTTTGGCCGGGTCACTGCATCCACCACTACCGGCACACTGGCGTCATAGCGATTGCGAATTCTTACCGTTTTGCGATTTTCAAAATCAACGCCACTAAGGTGCTCGATAAATGTAGTAACAAAGTGCTGACGGGACTGTTCGCCATCGCTGACAATATCAACGCCCGCCCTGATCTGCTCCTGCAGCGACAACCGCAATGCATCCTGTTTACCTTCCACCAGCGCATCACCTTGCAGTTTCCAGGGCGACCACAGCGTTTCAGGTTGTGCCAGCCAGACCGGCTTGGGTAGACTGCCGGCGCTCGACACAGGTAATAGATTTTTCATAATAATCCTGCTTATCTGTTATGAATTAGCGTAATTTGCCGACCATTGCTCGAGTACGGCCTGATAAGGTTTAATAAAGTGCTGTTCGGCAAACCGCCCCTGCTCAATGGCAAGCTGACTGCGCTCTTCGCGGTCATACACTATCTGCGTTACTGAGTGGTCAGAGTGTTTTAAATCCGGTTTGTAGCATTGACCCGCCACCGTATTGGCATTGTAAATTTCAGGCCGGTAAATTTTTTGGAAAGTCTCCATGGTAGCGATAGTGCTAATCAATTCGAGGTTGCTGTAGTCATTCAGCAGATCGCCAAAGAAGTAAAACGCCAGTGGTGCCACACTGTTAGGCGGCATGAAATAGCGCACCTTCAGGCCCATTTTCTGAAAGTACAGTTCCGTAAGCGAAGACTCGTTCGGTTGATACTCAACGCCCAGTACCGGATGTTGATTTTCCGTGCGGTGATAGGTTTTGCTGTCGGACACGCTCAAACAAATGACAGGCAGCTTGGCAAAAGCCTGCTGGTATTCATCCGAACTTACGAAGCACTGAAACAGTTTACCGTGCAGCTCGCCGAAGTTCTGTGGAATACTGAAGCCGGTTTGATGCTTGTTATGATTCAGCAATAGCACACTGAAGTCGTAGTCACGCACATACGAAGAAAAATTGTTGCCGACATTGCCTTTAATCCGTTCGTTAGTCTGCTGATCAACAATATACGTTTGCAGCATTTCGATTGTCGGAAAGGATTGCCCGCTATCGTCAATATCAATATCCACCGAGATAATTTCAAGCTCCACGCGGTAGCGATTGCCCGCCGGATTGTCCCAGTTTGCCAGGGCATTAAAGCGGTTATCTATCATCGCCAGCGCATTACGCAAGTTCGCTTTGCGGTATTCACCGCGGGCCAGGTTGGCGAAATTAGTGGTAATTCGCGTGTTGTCTGATGGACGGTAATCTTCATCGAAACAAACGCGCTTTATCGTAAAACTAAAATCATCTTTCATGGTCGTCTGCTACCCTGCTCATAGAACTAAAAACTCACCAAACACTTGCTGTGTTCAGAACTTGAGAGAGTTATACGCGCCGATTCATATGAATAAAAGTGACATTAATTCATTAATACATGAACATCACTCATACTTTAATTGATATCGAATAGAGAGCTGACTAGTGGCAAAACCGATCCAATGCCTGCAACAGGCGCTGATTAAACTCATTCGCTAGTTGGCTTTGCGGGGCGACCGATTCAAACGCATGAAAGGCACCGGGTACGGTGTAAAGCTCGGTAGCAATGCCCGCGGCCGCTAACTTTTTGGCGAAGGTCACGTTTTCAGCGTAAAACAAATCGAGCTCTCCCACCGCAATGTAGGTGGATGGCAATCCGTTAAGCTGTGCGGCTCTGGCGGGTACCAGATGATCAGGGACTTTATCACTGCCCGGTGCTTTCCCTAAAAAGGTGCGCCAGCCATAGCGGTTTTGTTCGGCAGTCCATAAGTACTTTCCCTGATGAGGGGGCGACATCACGGTACTGCCGGTTCTGTCGTCCAGCATGGGGTATAGCAGCGCCATGCCAGCCAAATTAAAATCCGCTGAGTCAGCACAATGTAACGCGAGGTTCACTGCGTGACAGCCACCAGCACTCACGCCCAGCAGGCTGATTCGGCTGTTATCGATAGCCAATTCAGTTGCCCGGGCAGTAAGCCAATGCAGAGCGGCCTGATGCTGTAATTGTGCTTCGTCGGCCCGCACTTCAGGCGCGAGCCCGTATTCCACCGAGACCACTGCGCAATTCAGGGTGTTGGCCAGACTTTGCATGCGCGGCAGAGAATTCTGGCAGTTGCCCATGACCAGCCCACCGCCATGAAAGTGCAGTACCGCTGGCCGCACCGGTGCATCCGGATTAGTATTGATTAACCAAAGCCTAAATCCCCGGTACCCCGGCCCATCCGCTACTTCTGCCACCCCAAAAGGCACATCTTCAAGGGGCTTGCTACCGCCTACCCTTGCGCGCTTACGGTAGAAGCCCAGATTAGCGCCATTTAATGGTGGCGACTGCTCTGTAAGCTGCATTAAAGCATTGAGGGAAGGTAATAATTCATCCGCAACCAGCGGATCGATAATGGCCATGCGCGTTCTCTTTGGTGGTTATACGAGGGTGGCTCTTTCACTTTATGCATTATTCAGTAATGGTGTTTTACCGGGCGTTACATGCTGCATGCCCTTGAATTGTTATACTATAACGCCACTCTGTACTGAACTAATATTGCTACTGTTTGCAGTGTTTCATTTTTTAAAGCGAAAGAGAAGTTATGCGCCAGAACACTCCGTTGATCCCCACCAATATCATTACCGGCTTTTTGGGGGTCGGCAAAACCACCGCCATCAATGCGTTGCTGGCTAATAAGCCAGAGGACGAAAACTGGGCCATTCTGGTGAATGAGTTCGGCCAGGTGGGTATCGATCAGGAAATGTTACCCGACCAAAACGGTCTGCACGTAAAAGAGCTGGCTGGCGGCTGTATTTGCTGTGCCCTTGGCGCTTCTCTGGGTAAAACGGTGCGCGCCCTGATTGAACAGGCCAAGCCCCACCGGCTGATTATAGAACCCACCGGCATTGGCCACCCGGAAGGGATCATCGATACCCTTACCGGCCCCGCGTTCAGAGATAAACTGGATTTACGCGCCACCATCTGCTTGCTGGACCCGCGTTCTCTGGGCGAGCCTGAGGTGATTAACAACGAAACCTTTCACGACCAGTTAAACCTTGCCGATGTGGTTCTGATTAACAAATGCGATCTGGCCAGTGCAGAGCAGATTGATACCACAGAAGATGGCCTGAATGCTATGTTTCCGCCCAAGCAATACGTGGGCCGCACCACCCGTTCGGTTATCGATATAGCGCTACTGGACGTGGTACGAAACGGTGAGCTTAAAGCGCAGTTTCCTGAGTCTCACCAACATCATCACGCTCACCACGCTCACCACGATCACCACGATCACGACCACCAGCATGAGCATGTACATGAACACGGCAACCATGCTGAAAGGGCTACGCCGGGTAAGCCGGTGCGAAAAACCGGCGATGGCAATGGCCTTTTCAGCTGCGGCTGGATTTTCCACCGCGATGATTGCTTTGATTACTGGCAACTCGAAGCCATTCTTAATGAGCTTGACCATATCAGTCGTATTAAGGGTGTCATCAAAATCGGTACGGTATGGGTATTTTATAACCGGGTAAAAGACGAGCACGATTTCGATAAAGTGGCGTACCGCCGGGATAGCCGCATTGAAATTATCAGTACTCAGAAACTCGACTGGGCGCAAATTGAACAAGATATGCTGGCTTGCATGACAGCATAAAAAAAGCCCCTGAACAGCCGGGGCAAGGAACGGATGGGAACATCCTTCAATGAGTAAAGGTTAAAAAGTAAGCATTTACTTACTTATGCTTACTTATTAAATTTCATAAACTTACTGATTTAACGCCAGCTCTTTTTCAGTTTTAAAGCCAAACACCTTGCGTAAAATAATGGTGGCCGGACAAAAACCTGTGAAGCTTTGCTGAAACAGGTTCGCGCCGATAAACACGGTAAACCACAGAAAGTTTTCATGAACAAACCAGGTGAGTGCCACAGACAACAACACCATAAATCCGGCAAAGGCGGTTAACGCACGTTCTGCAGACATAACTAACTCCTAATAAAAGTATCGGAAAGACGCATACACATTGCTGGCGTCGTTAAATTGTGAGTAAAAGGTGTGGGGTTCATCACCATAAAACAGGTTAACCCCGCCGTTTATCTGCCACTCATCCACCGGTGAATAGGTAGCGCGAAACTTCATATAGCCGTCGCTATCAGTGGGTGAATAGAAATTAAACCAGTTCAGGGTCAGCGTTTGCCTGAGCGCCCGGTACATTAACTGGGTTGTCACTACATGGCGGCTTTCTTCCTGCTCGTACTGCGGCCAGTAAGCATTGCTGAGCAGCGCATCGTGGTCAACAATGTGCTCCGCGTACCACTGCACGCTACCGGTTAAATTGGCAATCAGCTCCTGCTCGTAGCCCACCAGAAAACGGTGCTGACTGTTCGGCACGAGAGGGTTAGTGCCGTCACTGTCT
The DNA here is from genome assembly GCF_913058315.1 of uncultured Alteromonas sp. Taxonomy (GTDB): domain Bacteria; phylum Pseudomonadota; class Gammaproteobacteria; order Enterobacterales; family Alteromonadaceae; genus Alteromonas. The sequence continues at coordinate 20,544 of NZ_CAJXQY010000037.1, forward strand.
TCAATGGCGTCATGATAGGCATATTCCGCTTTAACCAGTCCCGGACCAAACGGCTTAACGGCACTGGCGCCCCACACATTTAACCGGCTGTAACGCGGCAAGCCCTGTTCATCGGCGGCCATAGGGGTTTTGTTGTAGCCCCGGTAGCCATACAAGGCCAGCTCAGTCTGGCCAACGGTTTTATAGAGTCGCAACGCCCATTCGGCGTCATCCGGCTCGTTTTTATCCAGCACATCAAACGCCGGCGCTACATTCATTCCAAACTGTGGATTAAAAAAGGAAAAGTATTCACCGGTAATGCCGTTATCCGGTTCAAACTGGGGGGTAACCACCAGATCCACATTCACCCAGTCAAAATAACCGGATAACTTGGCCGACAGGCTGGGCGCCTTTAAATACTCGTCGTCCCGACCGGCAAAGAAAGACTGATAATCCTTGGGAAACATGTCATTTAAAAACACATAATCGCCGGTGCCCCAGGTTAATACCTGCTGGCCTATTTTAGCGTCGAACTGGCTACCCCAGTCACCTAAGAAGGCCAGGTTACCCTGCCAGGCCGCTTCGCGAATTTGCACTTCCACACTGTCGAGGACGCCGTCGTAATAGAGGTCACCACGAAACGCCAGTGTTGAGGCATCCAGGGTATAGTCGGCCTGCAGTTGCACCCGCAGATCACGTAAGGTTTTATCTGCTGGCAGTGCCGGATCATCACTTAAGCGCTGGCCCACGGCGATTTCACCAAAGCCTGCCCAGGTAAAAGGCGAGACCTCTTCGACTTCGTCAAATTCATCCCAGGCGTCCCATTCGTCACCGGTTGACTGCGCTTCCTGCGCCATAACTGGCAAAGTGCCAGTGAACAACGCAGTACCCAGCGCGATATTGAGCAACAAGCGGAGCATTATTTTATCCACTGTACTGGCGGGTTACGCAGGCTGCGCTCGGTGAACACATCGTCGGGCAAGCCAACGTTATATTCTGAGCCACGAAACTCCATTAAGGTGTAGCCGCCATTGGTCAAATCAGACACTTTTGAGCGCAGGACAGTCGGGAACCCCTGCACCTCATCGACCTGTACTGACTCCACTCGACGGTAGTTGGTATCGTCGCTTTTGTAGAAGTTAATCAGTACCGGTAACGAGGTCGCCTTGTCGATTTCAACGATGTAGTAAGCAAATTCCACCGAGCCGGGATCTTTAGGCACCGCTTTGAGTACATAGCGCTCAGCGTTTTCTTCTACCAACGAGAAATCATCCTGGGATACGGCGCGACCAGAGACATCCTCATAGAAGAAGTGCGAGCCCACAAAGGAGGTGCGCTTATCACCTGCTGAAATGCGTTTTACCAGATCCAGCGCAGGTAGGTACAACCAGCGGTCGTCATCCACATTGGTATCGGCATGTTTTTCTACCCGGAAAACCGTGTCTTTCACATCGGTAGGACGAGAGAAAAACACCATCATTTTCTGGTCGCCGTTATCTTCCACGTCCTTGCGCAAAATAGTGAACTGGCGTAATTGTTTACGGCCCTGACTGTCCACAATCATCATACGCGCATCAGAGCGACCGTCTTCACCTGCATAGTAAGCGGCCTTCTCGGCCTCTTTGATCAGTTGGTTTACATTCACCTCTGCCATAGCGGGTGTCAGAAATGTCAGACTGGTGGCTGCCAGGATTGTCGCAGCCAGGGTTGTTTTAGCAAATTGTGTGAATTTCATAACCACTCCTTAATTCGCCGACTTAAAGACGATTTTACGGCCCAGACTCATCACCGCCGGTAATAACAACAGGGTTACCAGGGCAGAGATAGCCATAATGCTCGCAAGAAACACACCAACGGTGATGTATGGCACGAGCGGGGCAAACAATAACGGGGTAAAGCCCAGCGCAATTACCAACGCATTGCGCGAAATGGCAGTGGCCGGTTCTTCAAACATAATAGCCATAGTTTGCTGAACGCTGCCTGTATCATTAAAAGTAGCACGGGCACGCTCCAGGAAGTGAATAGCGAAATCCACCGATAAACCGAGTGTCAGTGCTGAGAGCACCGCGATGGGCATGTCGTAGTCCTTACCCACAATGCCAATCAAACCGTAGATAAAGGTGATGGTAATGGTGAGTGGCAGCATCGCCAGCACACCGTATACCAGTGAGCGAAACAGCACTATCATCATCACAAACACAATCACAAACGCGCCCATTAAGCTGTCGAGCATGCCGGCCACCATATTTTCCTGCCACACCACGTTAAGGTAGGCCTTACCTGCCCAGTCGGCTTCAATGCCGGCAGGCAACGGATTGGCGTCTATATAGTCACTAACCAGTTGCACTACAGCGGTCATATCCTGGTTATCACCGCTGGTCAGTTGTAACCAGATCAATGCCGAACGGTAATCCGGGGTAACAAAATGCCACAGATCGTTTGGCCGGTGTGATGACTGATACTGCAATAAGGTTTGCGCAACAGCGTTACTGCTGTCGGGTAATGCATAGTCTTGCTGCTCGCCTGAGCGCAGCTCGCGGTTAACTACTTTCACCACATCCGGCAGCGCATTGGATTTACCCACTAAGCCTGAGTCCTGCAGCGTTTGCTGCAGCTTTTCTATATAGGCGAGGAGCTCCGGGCTTTGAAAAGTTTTGCCCTGACTGTCAGCGGCTTCCACTTTTGCCATTACCGCATCGAGATAATCGGCTTCATCATTTGTGAGATCATCAAACAGTTTATCGTCGATAGCAAAAATCAGATTTTGCAGCGCTTCGGTAGACGCCCCTTCCTGCACCGTTGCCAGCGTTTCTTTGCGCCAGTCACTTAGTGAAGCGGGCATGGCATCGGTAGTCAGCATGCTCTGCGGCGTTACCTGCTCAGAGCGATCAGTTAATACAAGGTAAGCATTGTAAGTACCGGCAAAGTTCTCGTTTAATACGCGGTCGGCCACGCGAATTTCATGGTCGGATTTAAACCAGCGTACCGGATTATCGTTGATCTGGATTTGCATAACGCCCCATACCGACACCGCGAAAATAACGCCAAACGCGACCAGTAAAGTCCCTTTATAACCTGTAGCAATTTTACCCAGCCCGCGAGCGATGCGCGCAATCCGCGAACCATCACCATTACCGTCCTGATGCAAGGCATCTTGTAAGTTATTCAGTGCTTTATCACTCATGCGTGAAAGGTAAGCCGGAATAAACACAATAGTGACCAGAAACGCAAACAGGATCCCAAAGCCCACAAAGGCACCAAAAATCTGCACCGGTGGAATAGGCGTCAGCATCAGCGAGAAAAAGCCAACCGATGAGGTAATCGAGGTAAACAGCATTGGGGTAAACAGGTGACCAACCACCTCTTTAACCACCGCTTTTAAATCTTCGCCGGGTTTATAGCGGTCGGAGAATTCCGACAAAATGTGCACCGAGTCGACCACCGCTATCGGCATCAGGAAGATGGCGATCATCGATGACATAATATGCACAGTAAAACCGAAACCAATCAACAATCCCATGGTAACGATCACCGTCGCCATGGCCACCACCATGGGCGCAATGATAAGTGGAATATTACGGAAGAAAATAAACAGCAGAATAAAGATGGTCAGCCCCGCCAGTGGTGCTGAGATCCCCATTTGTACAAACATCTCAAAACCAAACTGGTCTTCCGCCACCGGTAATCCGGTGATATACCACTGCTCGGTGCCATCAAACTGATTGATGGCAGCGCGGATTTCTTCGGCAATCCGATAGCTCTCGTTTTTATCCAGAATCGGCACGTAAATCGCTGCCGCCTTGCCGTTTTGTGATACCAGTGTGTCGTATAACAACGGCAGGCGTTCAATATTGGTTTGTATCTGCTGTGCTGCCGCCTCATCAGCTGGCGGATTTGGCATCATCCATTCAAAACGAATGGTACCCGGTCCGGCCTGAGAAATATTGTCGACCGTCGAAATAGACATCAGGTCGGCGTCCACGACCCCATCAATTGCCAAAATTGACTCAGTTAAGTCAAATATGTCAGTCAAAGATGACTGGTTATAAACACCTTGTGACGTTTTATCATCCACCACCCCCACTACGATGGCATCGTACATGCCAAAATTCGCTTTAGTCTGGTTGTGAAAAACCCGCGCAGGATGTTCGGCATCCAACATGTTCTCCGGGTCTGTATCAATGGTTATCCGTGGGATCTGACTGCCGACACCGAGGGTTAAAAGCAACAGAATGGCATAAACCCAAAGCGGTTTTTGCGTACTGATTGCAACAAGTTTGCTGGATATACTCTTCATAATCACCGTCATTAAGACAATAAGACATAATCTATAGCAGCAATATATGCGCCAAATCTAATATAACAAGTTTTTTTTATTAACAACTGCCGTCAGGTAGCTCTTAAATGATCGGTGCGCTCTATCTAACCGGCTGATATAAGCGAGAAAGGTTGCTGTTCGTGCTAGAATGGCGATTCATTGAATTATTTCGGGCAGCTGCTTTTTTACAAATGACCTTTCGCTTATTGTTCTTTTCACTGCTCGCCACCGCCATGGGCCAGTCGGTTGTCATGACCACCTTGCCACCCTTGGGCCGCGAAGTAGGATTAAGCGAGTTCAATGTGGCCTTTTTGATGTCCAGCTCTGCCATGATGTACGCGCTGGGGAATGCTTTCTGGTCGCGAATTGGTAAGCGACGGGGATACCGGCGACTCCTTATCACCGGACTCAGCGGTTACACCATCGGGACATTAATTTTTGCCTCTGTTTGGTTAACCGGCTTTCAGGGCTGGCTGGTAGGTACGGCCCTATTCGTAGCATTGCTTTTTGCCCGCACAGCACAGGCTACCATTATGTCGGCAACCCCACCGTCGGTGGTGGGGATGGCCATTGCCATTAGCAGCGATGCCGAGCGGGTTAAAGCCATCAGCAAAGTCTCCTCAGCCCATAGTCTGGGGCAAATCCTTGGCCCGACTTTCGCTGGCCTGATGGTCAGCATTCATTTATTAGCGCCGCTTTACGGGATCACCTTAATGACGCTGATTGCGGTAATATTGGTGTGGCGGTTTCTGCCTCACGAACATAATGCACCAGCCAGCGTTGGCACTGCCAGACCCACAGAGCCAGGACTTCGCACCATCCAACCCTATGTGCCGCTTTTGATCGGTATGAATGCCAGTGTTTTTCTTGCCATTGCGATGATGCAGCAATCGCTGGCCTTTTTTCTGATAGATCACCACAAACTCACCACTACCGAAGCTGCTCAAGCGGTGGGGCTGGCTATGATGTTAAGTGCCATTTGCGCGTTAACGGTTCAGGTAGCGCTCGTGCAACGCACCAGCATGCATCCGGGTAACCTGGTTAAAATTGCCTTGCCCTTGCTCTCGATTGGCTACCTTATTATTTATCTCCATCAACAAACACCACACTTGTATATTGCCATGCTGTTTTTGGGCAGTGGATTGGGAATTAGCTACCCGGCCATAGCGGCACTGGCGAGTTCAAGCTGCAAACCAGAAAATCAGGCCACCGTTACCGGCTTTATCACCGCCTCACCGGCCATGGGATATATTATTGGCCCGCCCATTGCGGCGACCTTGTATAGCATGGGGCACAGGATGCCCTTTATTGCCGCCTCAGTCTTACTGGCAATTGTTTCGCTGGTTGCTATCACGCACTTACGTGCCAGACCGGCGCCCCAGCCCACGCCTTCAGATCAACAATAGCCCTGTGGTCAGGGTCTTGTTCTAAACAGTATGAGTCTTACTTCATTACCTGTTTTACCTGTCAGCTCAGGCCTTTCCCTAGAACTAGAATAGTTAGTCTAGACCGCAACAAAAATGGGCTACACAGAAGAGAAAGACCTTTTTCAAGTGGTCTTACTTGTGTCCTCCATAATAACTATATAGACTAGTCTGTATAGCTATTATGGAGACGATTATGAACCGGGTCAGTGCACGTGAAAAGTTGCTTAAAGCAGCCGGCGAATTGTTTTACGACCACGGGATTACCGCCACTGGTGTGGACGCGGTGATCACCCGCGCCGGCGTTGCCAAGATGTCGCTGTATAATAACTTTAAGTCCAAATCCGACCTGATTGCCGCCTACATCGATGCCCGTCATCAGGAATGGCTCGACCTGTTTGCCCAGCGTTCTGCCAATCTCTCTAACGGCTGGGAACGCGTACTTGCCGTATTCGATGCTTACCAGGATCACGCTGAGTTCGACTATCAAAATGGTTTTCGTGGTTGTGGCTTGTTAAATGCAGCGGCAGAAATGCCGGCAGGCAGTCCGGAGCGGGAAGCCGTAAACCGCCATAAACAGCAAGTCCGCGAAATCGTAATAAACCAGCTCAGTGAATTGCCTTTAACCGAAGAAAGCGAAAATGCCGCCGCTTCGTTAGCCGAACATATCTGTTTCTTACTCGAGGGCTCAATATCTCTGGCTGGCCTGTCACGTGACGTAAATGCCATCTCTCGCGCCAGAGCAATGGCAGACAAACTCATTGAGCGCGCACTATGAGTTCACAGCCAGGTTATTTTGCGGGCATCATTGCGGTGGTTATTGCTGCCGTACTATGGGGCACCACCGGCACTGCGGCAACCTTCGCCCCTCAGGTGAGCCCTTTGGGTATTGCGTCTGTAACCATGGGGGTCGGTGGCCTGTTACTGGCATTAGTGGCCGCCAGACCCATCGCCCGTCATAAAACTGCACTACTCTCCAACCGTTTGCTGGTATTGGCAGCCGCCGTGAATGTCGCCATTTATCCCCTGGCATTTTACAGCTCGATGAAACTCTCGGGGGTGGCGGTTGGCAACGTAATCTCCATCGGCCTGGCGCCCATTGCCGCCGCGTTAATTGAGTGGACCTTCGACAAACAATCACTAAACCGAAAATGGCTGATAAGTATTGCGTTTGGTATCACCGGAGTGGTGTGCCTGGCGACCGCAAAGCCTGCCAGCTCCTTTGAGAGCACAGCCACCAGTTGGTATAACACGGTCGGGATCATCCTTGGCCTGGTGGCCGCTTTTACTTATGCAATGTATTCCTGGATAGCCCGGCGGTTAATCGACCGGGGGATTGCGTCACGGGCAGCAATGGGCAGTATGTTTGGCCTGGGGGCTCTGTTATTGATGCCCGTATTATTGGTCACTGGCGCACCACTGCTGGCTTCAGTGAATAATTTTTCGGTAGGGTTATATATGGCAGTGGTACCGATGTTTTTTGCCTATCTGCTATTTGGCAGAGGCCTGGCTGTTGTCCGTGCGAGCCTGGCCACCACCATTACTCTGCTGGAACCGGTTGTTGCTGCGCTGTTGGCTGTCACCATTGTGGGCGAAAAACTCTCAGTGTCAGGCTGGATTGGAATAGGCCTCATTAGTGCCTGCCTGCTTATCGCTACCTTTAAACGTGCGCCTAAAAGTAAACCCAAGCCCTTGTATCCGGTTAGCGAAACCAGTCGTTAGCCGTTACACTGGTGGCAAATTAAGCCCCCCAAAATAGCACAGGAGTAGTTGCTGTGATAATCCAAACGCAACACCTTGCAATGGCTGATGTCAGTGAGCATAGTACAGAATTGCTGGTCATTCTGGCGCCAGCCGGGCAATCCGGCTTTGCCTCACACCCTTACCCGGGTAACCTTGCCGCCCTAATAGAACATTATAAGACCATGGGTGACTGGCATTCAGAAAGTAAACACTTACTGTGTATAAATTCGCCAGAATATAAAGCCTCACGCATTTTGTTAGTGAACACTAACAGTGATATCGATACCGCTTGTGCCAACCGCATCAGTAACGTGATCACCAATACGCTAGCGCAACTGAACCAAACGAAAGCCGCGATTCTTCTCCCAGCCTGGTTACAAGGTGCTGACCGGCTGATACACGCACTCTTTCATGCTTCCTACCAGTTTACAGGGTACAAAACTGACTCATCGCAACGCCAAGAAATAGCGGTGGAGCTGCTGGTCAGCGATGACAAACTGAACGACTCATTGCGCTATGCCCAGGCACTACACAACGGCAAATGCCATACCCGCGATCTGGCCAATATGCCGGGAAATCTGTGTACACCGACCTACTTCGCCGAGTGTGCCATGGCCCTTGCCGATCGGTATGCGACGGTGTCTGCAGATGTACTGGACGAAGCACAACTGAGTGCGCTGGGCATGGGCGCCTATCTGGCGGTTGGCAGAGGATCCGCCGAGCCAAGTTGTATGCCGGTGATCCGTTACGTTGGCAGCGAACCTGAAGTGCCCGCCATCTGGGTTATTGGTAAAGGCATTACCTTTGATAGCGGCGGCATAACCCTAAAGAAGCCGCCGGGTATGCAAAACATGATCTACGACATGTGCGGGGGCGCATCGGTAATTGGTTTAATGGCTGCCGTTGCCGAACTCGGGCTACCGATTAATGTTACCGGGGTTATTGCGACCGCCGAAAACATGCCCGATGGTGATGCCTTTCGGCCGGGTGATATTCTCACCACGATGTCCGGACAAACCGTTGAAATCATCAGTACCGATGCCGAAGGCCGACTGGTTCTGTGTGATGCCATTACCTATGCCAATCAGCATCAACCTGCTCTGATTATTGATGTGGCCACCCTTACCGGCGCTCAGATTGTGAGTCTCGGTAGTCATGCCAGTGGCTTAATGGGCAATTCGCCGCAATTGAACCAGGCACTGCAACAAGCCGGCGATGAAAGCGGCGATCGGGCCTGGACTATGCCGGTGTGGTCAGATTACCAGGATGCACTGGACTCGCCTTTTGCCGACATGCGAAATGCGGGCAGCAATTCCCCCGGAATGATTACCGCCGGGTGCTATTTAGCCCGCTTTGCCGGCAATACCCCCTGGGCGCATCTCGACATCGCCGGGACCAGCTTTCAGTATGGCACCGGCAACAGTGCTACCGGCAGGCCGCTGCCCCTGTTGTTACAATTTTTACGAAATTATAGCAACTTAAGTGCGCCACAGTGGTCTATAAATACGGATGCTTGTGGATTTTTACCCTAAAGGGATAATAAAAAGTAGTTCCAAAGTAGGATTTTTTTTTCATGAGGCGAGTCCTACAATCACAGAAGTGTTAAAACGAAGTTAATAAGGAGCCCGTTATGTGGACTAAACCTCAATACACTGAAATGCGTTTAGGCTTTGAAGTTACTCTGTACATCAGCAACAGATAATAGCTTCATGCCCGGGACGAGCTTTCCGGAAACGTCATCTCGACAAGACCTATAAAAGGTTGCGCTTTCGCTTAATGGTGGTGCAGCCTTTTTTATTGGTAACGCTTTTTTAATCAACTATTACCGCAACCGTTTGTCGGTGAGGTAACCAATCAGGGCTCATTATATGAAGATTCTGATCCTGGGTGCGGGTGCCGGTGGTGGTTTTCCGCAGTGGAATTGCCACTGTGATAACTGCCGGGGCGTTCGCGATGGCTCAATTAAAGCCACTCCCCGCACGCAATCAAGTATTGCCGTTAGCGCCAACGGCGCTGACTGGGTGTTAATTAACGCCTCGCCGGATTTACGCCAACAAATTAATCATACACCCGAGCTCTGGCCGGCAGATAAAGCCCAGCAACGCGGTACCAGCATTCGTTCAATTATTTTAACCGACAGCCAGATAGACCATACCACCGGCCTGCTAACACTGCGTGAAGGGCTACCGTTACCAGTGTATTGTACCGATGTGGTACACGAAGATTTAACCACCGCCTTCCCATTGTTCACTATGCTCAAACACTGGCACGGCGGTCTGCAGCGCCATGGTATTGATACCGATTATGAAGCCTCTTTTACCCCACAGGGTGCAGAAGGGCTGGTGTTTAACCCGGTAGTGCTGGAATCCAATGCGCCGCCTTACTCGAGTTACCGGGATAAAGTGGTGCCGGGTAACAATATTGGTCTGCAAATCACTGATACAGCCAGTGGCAAGAGTTTGTTTTATGCGCCGGGCTGTGTACAAGCCAGTCCGCTGGTAGAGTCTATGCTCGATCAGGCGTCCTGCGTGCTGTTCGATGGCACCTTGTGGCTCGACGATGAAATGATTCAGAAAGGCTTTAGCAATCGGTTGGGCAGTCAGATGGGCCACATGCCGGTAAATGGGCCTGACGGTACAGTCAGCCTGCTTAATCGTTTTAACATCGATCGCAAAGTGCTGATTCATATCAATAATACCAATCCGGTACTGAACGAAGATTCCGAGGCGCATCAGTATTTAACGGACAACGATATCGAACTGGCATACGACGGTATGCAAATCACCCTATAAAAGAGGTATCCCATGAGCGAACAGCGCCCCTGGAGCAGAGAAGAATTCGAACAAAAGCTACGCGACAAAGGCCAGTATTATCATATACATCACCCCTTTCATCAGGCCATGAATCAGGGTAAATGTACAAAGGAGCAAATTCAGGGCTGGGTAGCCAATCGTTTCTTTTATCAGCAGTGTATTCCGGTTAAAGATGCCGCTATCCTGGCTAACTGCCCCGACATGCAGACCCGCCGTAAATGGATCCAACGCATTCTGGATCACGATGGCGAAGAAGGCGATCCGCGCTTAGGTGGCATCGAAGCCTGGCTACGCTTAGGCGAAGCGGTGGGCCTCGACCGCCAGGATATCCTTGACGAGAAGCTCCTGTTGCCTGGAGTTAAGTTTGCAGTAGGGGCTTATGTTAATTTTGCCCGCCGTGCGACCTGGGAAGAAGCCGCCTGCTCTTCACTGACGGAAATGTTTGCCCCGGAAATCCATCAGAGCCGGCTCGACACCTGGCCAGCGCACTATCCGTGGATAGATGCAGACGGCTTCAAATACTTTCAAATGCGTTTAAGCCAGGCCCGGCGTGATGTTGAGCACGGATTACAAATTACCCTGGATCACTTTACGACCCGAAAACTGCAGGAAAAAGCCCTGAATATTCTGCAATTTAAACTCGACGTCTTGTGGTCACTGGCCGATGCCATTAGTCTGGCCTATGAATTCGATCGCCGTCCGTTTCACGGTGTGGCCGACCAGCGTATTTGCCATAAGGGGTTAATGTAAGTGAGTGAACTAGCCACCAAGGTACCCAAGCTAAACCGCCTGTTTAAGTTTCAGTTTGAAAAGGCGCAGGATTGCTATGTACTGCTGTTTCCGGAAGGCATGATAAAACTCAATGACAGCGCATCTGCTATCCTGTTGCAGGTAGATGGGAATAAAACAGTTGCCGGTATTATTGCGGCGCTGGAGGCAGACTTCCCCGATGCTGAAGGCATTGAAGAGGATGTCTTTGCTTTTTTTGAACACGCCGAACAAAAGCGTTGGATAAACTATGTCTGATAATGGCCAAGCTAATACACCCCGGCCCGGTCCGCCGTTATGGTTACTGGCCGAGCTGACCTATGAGTGTCCGTTGCACTGCCCGTATTGTTCCAATCCGGTGAACCTTGGTTCAAGGGAACAGGAATGTGATACCGACACCTGGTTGAAGGTGCTCAGCGACGCCCGTGAAATGGGTGCTGTACAGCTCGGTTTTTCAGGCGGTGAACCCCTGTTACGTAAAGACCTGGAGCAGTTGGTGGCGCATGCCAGCGGATTAGGGTATTACACCAATCTGATTACCTCCGGTATAGGCCTAACCGAAAAGCGTATTGCCGCATTACGCGAAGCTGGTCTTGATCACATCCAGTTAAGCTTTCAGGCCGCCAATGCCGACGCCAACGATTTAATTGGCAACAAGCGCCATTCCTTTGAGCAAAAACTTAAAGTGGCAAAACTGGTGAAGCAATACGAGTACCCCATGGTGCTTAACTTTTGCCTGACCGCACAGAATATCCATCAGATTGAAGAAGTGATGGCACTGTGTTGTGAACTGGAAGGTGACTATGTGGAACTGGCAACGGTGCAATATTACGGCTGGGCTTACCTGAACCGTGATCATCTGTTGCCCAGCCACGCGCAGCTTATTGAAGCCGAAGCGAAGGTCAATGCGTTTCGTGACCAACAACAAGGCAAAGGCCCCCACTTTATTTTTGTCACGCCGGACTACTATGAAGACCGTCCCAAGGCCTGCATGAACGGCTGGGGGACTACCTTCTTAACCGTAGCGCCCGATGGCAGCGCTCTGCCATGTCATAGCGCAAAAATTCTGCCACTCACTTTTCCAAACGTAAAAGAAAAGTCAGTGCGGGATATTTGGTTTGATGATTTTTCATTTAACCATTTCAGAGGCACCGACTGGATGCAGGGACCGTGTAAAACCTGCGACGAAAAAGACCTCGACTTTGGCGGCTGCCGCTGTCAGGCCTATATGTTAACCGGCGATATGTACAAGACCGATCCGGTCTGTTCCAAGTCACCACAGCACCATTTAATGGCCGAAGCCGCAGCAAAATCTCAAACGCCTGAGCGGGAATTAGTGTATCGTGACCCCAAAGTAAAGATCCCAGTAACGGAAATCTGAGTCAGCCATGGGTAATCAGACGCGCCTGAGTAACGGCCTCAACGTTGTCAGTTTCAAGCAACCTGCGCAGGAATACGGCGCCGCTTTTGTAGTGCCCACCCCTGCTGTAGACAGTTCCGGCATAGCTCACCTGGTTGAGCATCTGGTGTTCCGCTATTCTGATCGCTACCAGCAGCGTCATGCCCTGTTTGCCGCCAACAGCGTGTTACCAGTAAAAATTAATGCCTCAAGCCACAACGGTTACAGTTATTTTTATGCGGTATCACCGAGTAAGTCGGTATTGCTCAAAATTGTCGGCTACCTCTATGCCGGCTTACAACAAATCGACTATTGTGCCGACGACATAAAGCGCGAGCGTGACGGGGTAATTGCCCGTGAGTTAGCCATGTATGAAGCTACCTCCGACTACCAGACGCAAATGAGTATCTGGCGGGGCGACCGTGCACCGGATTGCTACCACCACTGGGGTGGCTATTGTGATACGTTGGCTGAAATCAGCGCAGAAGATGTGGCCGCCTATAAATCGCAGTATTACCAACCTGAGCTCATCACATTGCTGCTGGCCGGCGTGGAAGCCGACGAACTGCCGCTACTGTGCACCGCGAAGAGTAATAGCACCGACAAAGCCTACGTTGCCAAAGAGCATCGCTTTTTCAGTGATACTCTGCAGGATGATTATATTTTTAGCTGGTGGCTGCCTGAGTGTTATATCGATGGTTTACTGTCGGCCCAGACCCGTTTAAGCGACGCCATGAAACCCTTCAATATGCGCGTTTTCGTGGAAGACTCCGCCAATCACGTGAAGAAGTTTGCCTTGCGCCTGATCGGCCGGCCAGGCCAGTTAATGGCAGCACAACAGGTGCTAATCGACGAAATACGGCATCTGCACATTGTGCCCAAACAGCATATCTTTTTTGAGTCGAAGTATCCTGAAACCATTAATGCCCTGCTCGCCTGGTATCATGGCCAGCAGCCGTTAAACCGCAAGGTCGTGGCGCTCTCTCAGGCACTGACATTAACCCCGGTAATAACCGGTGCCCGGCCGCTGAAAAAGCCGGTGATCCGCATAATGGAACGCAAAACCGATGTGGAAGTGTCCTGCCCGTTGGTGACTGACACCCTGGAAAACCACGCGCCGCAGGTCCCTGCAGAACTGCCCAACAGGCTAACCGCACTGGCCGCAAAACTGAACGACAACGTTCACTTCGCCTGTGATTTGCAGGATTGGATCCTGCATTATTCACTAACCGGCCTGACGGTAGATCAACAAAACACTTTTATTAAAGAAGTCATGTGTGATGAGCGATTATGGCTGCCACGTACCGGCGGTCATTGCTACGCCATGGGCGTGCAGCGGGTCGATAATGGCATACGCCTGTACGGCGTGATGGACGACGAACCTCAGCAACGGCGCGAAGCGATGGAGCAACTATTTGCTCGCTACCGGCATCTGTAAATCGCTTTCCGCCATTCTATTTTATGAATTGACCCGTTCGATTAGATAATTTTAATTGCAAATGATTATCATTTATAATTATCGACAGATAACCTGACCGCTGCGTCCGATGAGTGCCGGGCAGCGTCGCAAAAAGGTATGATTAAATTCTCTGAACACACCCGCTTTTGCGGTTTGTGTTGTGCCCCCCTCTCCTTTTTACACGGACGATTAGGAAAGGTTTCCGACCATCATAAGGAGTGTCTATGAAAAAACGGCAATACTACCAATTACAGGTGCTAAGTACAGAGCGCCTGACGCCCAATTTACAACGGCTGGTGCTTACTGGTGACGACTTAAGTGCGTTTCCGGATGCACCGCCAGGCAGCTACATCAAATTGTTATTCAACCAGTTTGGTGAACCACAGCCCACCATACCGGAAGAAGGCCAGAAAATACTGATGCGTACATACACTGTGCGCAGCCTGAACAGCGCTTCCAATACGCTGACCGTTGACTTTATGCTTCACGGTGAAGGCGTTGAAGCCGGACCCGCTTCTCACTGGGCGCAATCGGCAAAGCCCGGTGACACCATTGTAGTAGCAGGGCCCGGCACGTCCAAAGGGCTCGCCGTTGAATACGACTGGGCGATTCTGCTTGGCGACATGACAGCCATGCCAGCTATCAGTGCACAATTAGAAGCACTGCCTGAACAAACTCGTGGCTACGCTATTATCAGTATCGTTAGC
>NZ_CAJXQY010000038.1 GCF_913058315.1 uncultured Alteromonas sp.
CAATACAAGCACCTACTTCCTTAAACAACCACAGAGCACCTGAGCGCTTATAAATAGTTTTACGAGCAAGTGCTATTTGAGCTGAGGCGTTAAGTTTGATATCAAATTCTTGAATGTGGATAACGTAGCGAGCAGGACTTTGAACTTTGAGTAAAGTTGTTCCGGGAAGCGCTTTGTCTGCCAGTAAAATTGGATACTCTTTGGGGTGGAGCAGTTCTTTGATTTTGGTATTCAGAGACACTGAGCTTTCCTTGCAATATAACACCTAAATATGGGGCACAAACACGTAGGCTAAACTGCGAAGCAGAGCCTGCGTGTTTGTGTCCCAGCCCGCCTGCGGGCGACATAATTTTTTTGTTAGGTACGTGTCAAAAAGAGCCATACTTGTTTTGGCTGAATCGGAGACTGAGAGTCCTTCAGTAAAACTATATGAGAGTTTTAATGAATCCAAGCACTGCAATTAAAAAAACACAAAGACCACAAATAGCTATAACCGCCCAATTAAAATACATTACTGCCCGCCAACCGACAGATTTAAACCTAAAGTGCTCTCTATTCTGCTTTTCTAGCAATATCAATGAAGTAGGAATTACGGTAATGGAATACACCGCAAACACTATAACAAGCATACCGAAGAATCCCATGGTTACCGCAGCACCAGCATAAAGAGGCGTATCGGCAGATATATCTCTAAAAAAGTACTTACCAAGCGCGACTACAAAGATAGGAAATAGTAAGCCGATAAATTGAAAGCCTTTGACAATCATTGAAGTACCTAACTATTAAATAGACACCAAAGCAGTCTGATTAAAACTTCCATAATGGTGCAATTTCACTGATTTATCATCCCAGATTATCTTAAAAATCCCAAACATAGAAGTATGTGGCTAGTTTGGTGTTTTTTTGTCATGTGTTAAATACACCATTCCCTTCCGAGCTTATGGTTTGGGGTAAAACACGCTACCTGTCACAACTCTCTGCGTCAGGCCAGTATTAACCCGATCTATTGTCTCTTATTCTGTATTCACTTTTTTACAGCCACGTTTCTCAATGAAATCTAAATTCTTACATCAGCTTTATGAGTTTATGCTCACCCGTGGCTACGCTAAGCGTACAATAGAAACGTATTTAACCTGGATATCCGATTTTATTCGTTTTCATAAATTCACCGAACCTCAGCAAATGCATGCCGAACATGTTGAAGCTTACCTTACTCACCTGGCTGTCCGCAGACAATGCGCAAAATCAACTCAGGCAACGGCGCTTAATGCACTCTTGTTTTTATACAACAAATTTATGGAATGCCCCTTACCTGAAGAAATGACGTTCCTAAACAGTAAGCGAGAACGTAAGCTGCCGGTAGTTTTAACCCAGGATGAAGTAAAAGCCCTGCTCGGCCGGGTAAACAAACAACACTATCTGGCTATCGCACTGCTTTACGGCAGCGGACTTCGTTTAATGGAGTGTGTTCGCCTTAGAGCGGGAGATATTGATTTTGATTATAAGTGCATACGGGTGTGGTTTGGCAAAGGGGGGAAACATCGGGTAGTAACGCTGTCAGAGGCATTAATTCCGTTATTAAAAACGCAAATTGAGCAAGTGAAACAAACTTTATTAAGGGATATGAACGTACCTCAGTTTGCTGGGGCCTGGCTACCAGCAGGATTACGTAAAAAGTACCAACAACGCAATAAATCACTGGAATGGCAGTACTTGTTTCCCTCTCAGCGTCTGAGCATCGACCCCGAAACGAAACAGCTGCGACGGCATCATATCGATGAGAAACAATTACAGCGAAATGTTAAACGGGCCAGTTCAGATGCAGGGATAACCAAACATGTTACCCCGCATACGCTGCGCCATTCCTTCGCTACGCATCTACTGGCTGCGGGAGCTGATATTCGAACTGTCCAACATCAGTTGGGTCATGCCGACGTGCGAACCACTCAAATATACACGCACGTACTGCAACAAGGTGGTAATGGTGTCATCAGCCCCTTATCCCGCCTGGGTATCTAACCCGCGTCAGTTTATTACTCTTTATCGTAAAGAATATCCATCACATCGGCCAGCTCGGTTTTACCGGCGCGCACTTCTTCTTCAGTCATGTCGGCGATTTCATGCGGGAACACTAACCACTCGTCACTTTCGTTTACGTAGTAGTCCGGTACGATATCGGTTTTATTGTTCTGCGGCTTATAATACGGGCAGGCAATGCGGATATCTTTTGGCATATTCAGTCGCATCAGCTTTTTAATTTGCTTAATCAGTGCGTCCACGCTGCGCCCGGAATCAAACACATCATCAACAATTAGCAAAGCGTCTTCGGCATTGGCATTTTCAATCAGATAATGCAGGCCGTGCACACGAATCTCTTTGCTTTGCTTGTTAATGCCGTAATAAGAAGAGGTTCTTACCGCAATGTGGTCGGTGGGGAATTTTTTAAATTCAAAAAACTCCTGCACTGCAATACCAATTGGAGCTCCACCACGCCAGATCCCTATAATAAATTGTGGACGAAAGCCGTCTTTATACACTTTTGATGCAAGTCGAAATGAATCCTGAAGCAGATCCGCTGACGTAATAAATACTTTATCCATAGAATCGGTAACCGAGCGTAAGAAAAGAAAAAGATTATAGAAAATTTTATGCCACAATGCACGGCAAAACCCTAAAACCTGACCATTTAATCAAGTTTTTACGATTCCTGTTGCAACACTTTGGCAGGCTGTACTTTCATGGCGCGCTGCGCCGGATACCAACTCGCAAGCAGGCACAACCCTAAGGAAAATAGTGTTACCCAAACTACCTGATGCCATTGCATATCAATAGGTAACCCGGGCCCGTCGGCAGAAAGCGCCAGATAAATGCCAAAAAAGTCGAGAATATCGTTGATATACACTACCGCCAAAATACCTAATACAGCGCCGATTAGTGCGCCTTTGAGGCCGTTGAAAATCCCGTTTAGCATAAAAATAGCGCGTACCGTGGCTACGGTCATGCCCTGAGAGAGTAAAATGGCAATGTCGCCGCTTTTTTCCGACACCACCATAACCAGCGCCGAAACAATGTTAAACGCCGCCACCGCAATGATCAGTAGCAACATTAAAAACATCATGTTCTTTTCCATTTTTACCGCATCGAATAAGGGCCCCTGACGCGAGCGCCAGTTACTGGTTGAGTAACCCGCCTGTTCTAACGAGGCAACCACCCCCTGATAGTTAAACGCATTGTTTAAAAACAGGCGCACATCTGCTGGGCTATCCTTGGGTTTGCGCAATAACCGGGTTAAATCGTCGAGTCGAAGGTATATGACTTTATCATCCAACTGCGAGCCCAGGCTAAACAAGGCAGCTATGGTCACCAGGCGTTGGCTGGGCATACGCCCGAACGGCGTATATACACTGGCGCCGGCGGCCATTACTCTTATTTGGTCGCCTACATTAACGCTTAATTCCTGCGCCAATGCCCGGCTGATAATGGCGCCAAACTTTATCTCTTCAAGGCGCTTAAAATTACCTTCCAGCATGTAGTCGCTCACAATACTGTGTTGATCCATGGTGTCAGGATCCACGCCCTGTAACTGTACGCCCCGTAAAGCCTGTCGGGATTGTACCAGGCCCTCAGCTTCTCTGAACGGGCTAACGGCCCGCACTTCGCTAAGCGGCAGTTGCTGCACCTCATCTACACTGGCGTTATGGGCCACTACCTGCGGTACAATGCCCAATATACGCTGGCGCAACTGGGCTTCAAAGCCATTCATTACCGAAAGCACAATAATCAACGACATCAACCCCAGGGCAATGCCGGCTACTGAAAAGCGGTTTATAAACGCAACAAAGCTGTTGTGCTTGCCTGCGGTGGAGTAACGCAGGGCAATATAGGCGGAAAGCGGATAGGCCATGAAATTTCACCTGTACCTGGGCAGTGAGGGCTTGGTATTCATTGTTCCCTGCACTACGCTTATTCAATACGGTACGTTGTACGTTTTAATGATAAACAAAGACTTAAGCTCGGTGCATAATACGTGTAAGCTACCCTGCACACAAGTCAGCCTGGAGAGTATTGTGGAATCGTTAACCCTGGCAGAAAAACAAACACAATTTAATGAGTTTTTCTTAATCAGCCATGCGATTAAAGTAAATATGCGTCAGCTGGACGAGCACTTTGCGCTGCCAGAAAACGAACAGCTTGAAGACCACATGCCTTATGCCTTTCGCATTGCCAGCGAAATGGCATCAATTGAATCCCAGGCCCTGCGACCGTTACGCAATCTCAGCGACCATGCCTCCGAACTGGTAAATTACCTAAGTCATCAGTCGCGCAAAATCGATTTAATGATGTCGTATATTTTGCATCAGCAGGACGATCCGGATTACCGTTTTGAAAGTATCAGGTTCGGCGGTGGTGGTGTAATTATTCAGCACCCTACCCCGCTGGAGGTTGGCACACAGGCAGAGCTTAAACTGTTTGTCTCAGAAGAAGCTGCCGCCATTTTTTGCTATGGCGAAGTTATTACTTGCCAGCAGGAATCGGATAGCTACCATATAGCCTTTATTTTTACCCGGATCCGCGAACAGGATCAGGAACTGTTAGTCAGAGCCAGTTTGCATTTACAAACGCAGCAGCTTCGCAAGCGCAGCCAGAATAAAAACGCTTAACCAGCACCCTGCATGCCATAAAGTTAAACGCTCAAAAAAGAATCGTTAAGGAATCATGACAACCACGCTTAACTCTTTGCCACTGCCCAAAACCAAGTCGTCATCCGGTTTTCAGGACCAACAACAATGGGGGCAGTTGCAAGGCAGCAGTCGCGCGCTTGCCGTTGCCCAGGCCAGTCAGCAGGCCGGCCGTCCCATTGTGCTGGTAACTGCCGATACGCCGTCCGCGCTCAAACTCGAAAAAGAAATTCGCTATTTTCAGGGCAGTCAGCACAGTGTTCCGGTTACCCTGTTCCCCGATTGGGAAACCCTGCCTTACGATACGTTCTCACCGCATCAGGATATTATTTCTCAGCGTCTGGAAACGCTGTTCCGGTTAACCCAGGAACCCAGCGGCATTTTCATTGTGCCCATCAACACCCTGATGCAGCGTCTGGCCCCGGTAGAATATATTGGCCAGCACCTGTTACTGTTAAAACGTGGTCAGCAACTCGATCGCGACCAGTTCCGCCGCCAGTTAGAACAAGCCGGTTATTTGCATGTCAGCCAGGTAATGAGCCACAGTGAGTTTTCTATTCGTGGCAGTATTATCGACCTTTACCCCATGGGCTCTAAAGATCCCTATCGTATCGATCTGTTCGATGACGAGGTCGACAGTATTCGGTTGTTCGATCCGGACTCACAGCGTTCCAGCGAATCAGTAGATGAAATTCGCATGCTACCGGCCCGGGAATTCCCCACCGATAAAGCCGCATTAAATCTGTTTCGCCAGCAATTTTTAGAGCGTTTCGACGCCAGTAACAGCGCCGAGTCGGTATTTAATCAGATTACCCGTGGCACCATGCCAAGCGGTGTAGAGTATTACCTGCCGTTGTTTTTTGAAAAAACCGCCACGCTGTTCGATTATTTTCATCCTGATACGCTTATTTTGCTGCACGGCGATGTCAGTGACGCCTGCGAATTTTTCTGGGCCGATCTCAACGAGCGGTACGAGCAATACCGTTACAACAAACACCGCCCGTTACTGGCGCCCATGGAGCTGTTTTTACCGGTTAACGAACTCTTCGCAGGTCTCAAACAATGGCCGCGGGTCGCACTGGCGTCACAACCGCTCGACAATACCGCAGGCAAACATAACCTACATTGTGAAAAGCTCGACGATATCGCCTTAAATCCGCAAAAGAAACAACCGGCACAGGCGTTATTACAGGTACTTTCTGAAGCGCAGGAACGCGGCGCAAAAGTGCTGTTTTGTGCCGAATCGCAAGGCCGCCGGGAAAACCTGCTGGGCATTCTCAGTAAATATCAAATTAAGCCCGTGGAGTTTGTCCACTTCGACGACTTCCTCACCAGCCATGAGCCGGTGGGTATTTCCATTGGTATGGTGGAACACAGCTTCCGCTGGAAAAACCCCGACGGCGAGCTGCTGTTTATAACCGAAACCCAGTTGCTCGGTCATAAAATAAGTCAGCGCCGTTTGCGAACGGCACAAAAGCCTACCGACGAAAACGCCATTATTCGGAACCTGGCAGAACTGTCTGTAGGTCAGCCGGTGGTGCATTTAGATCACGGTGTGGGTCGCTATATTGGTTTGCAAACCCTCGATGCCGGTGGTGTTACCACTGAGTTTTTAACTATCGAATATGCCAAGCAGGCCAAGCTGTATGTGCCAGTTGCCTCGCTGCATTTAATTTCACGCTACAGCGGTGGCGAGCAAGACTCAGCGCCGCTGCACAGCCTGGGCTCCGACGCCTGGGAAAAAGCCAAGAAAAAAGCCGCCGAGCGAGTGCGCGACGTGGCAGCAGAGCTGCTCGATGTGTACGCCAAACGGGCCGCCAAACCCGGCTTTGCTTATCCCATTACCTGGGAAGAATACCAATCCTTTGCCGACAGCTTCCCATTCGAGGAAACCGCCGATCAGATGCAGGCCATCAACGCCGTGATTCAGGATATGGGCAGCCCGCAGGCTATGGATCGTCTGGTGTGCGGTGACGTGGGCTTTGGTAAAACCGAAGTGGCCATGCGCGCGGCCTTTTTAGCTGCGAATCAGGGTAAACAGGTGGCCATTCTGGTACCCACTACCCTGCTGGCCCAGCAGCATTTTGAAAACTTTAAAGACCGCTTTGCCAACTGGCCCTTCCGCATTGAAGTGGTGTCCCGGTTTGTCAGCGGCAAAGCCACCAAAGCCGTCATGGACGGCATCGAAAGCGGTACCGTGGACATTGTGGTTGGCACCCATAAATTACTCAGCGATACCATTCGGTTTAACGACTTGGGGCTGGTGATCATCGACGAAGAGCACCGCTTTGGGGTACGCCAGAAAGAGAAGTTTAAAGCCCTGCGCGCCGATGTAGACATTCTTACGCTTACCGCTACGCCGATTCCGCGTACGCTGAATATGGCCATGTCGGGGATGCGTGATTTATCGATTATCGCTACCGCTCCGGCCAAACGTCTGGCCATTAAAACCTTTGTACAACAGCGCGATAAAGCAGTTATTCGCGAAGCGATTATGCGGGAAATTCTACGCGGTGGTCAGGTGTACTTCCTCCACAACGAGGTAGAGAGCATTGCCCGCACCGCCGAGGAAATCGCCGAAATCGTGCCGGAAGCCCGCATTGCAGTAGGCCACGGCCAAATGCGCGAGCGCGAGCTTGAATCGGTAATGAGTGATTTTTATCACCAGCGTTTTAATGTACTGGTGTGTACTACCATTATCGAAACCGGTATCGATGTACCTACCGCTAACACCATTATTATGGATCGTGCCGACCACCTTGGCCTGGCGCAGTTGCACCAACTGCGTGGCCGGGTTGGGCGTTCACACCATCAGGCCTATGCCTATTTGTTAACGCCGCATCCCAAGCGCATGACCCGCGACGCTGCCAAGCGTCTGGAAGCCATTGCCAGCCTAGAAGACTTAGGCGCAGGCTTTGCCCTGGCCACTCACGATCTGGAAATTCGGGGCGCCGGTGAATTACTGGGCGAAGATCAGTCCGGTCAAATTGCCAGTGTGGGCTACTCGCTGTATATGGATATGCTGGAACAGGCCGTCGACGCCTTAAAAGCCGGTAAAGAGCCGTCACTCAGCGATGCTAACCGCCTGCATACCGAAATTGAATTGCGCATACCGGCACTGTTACCCGAAGATTACATTGCCGATGTAAACACCCGGTTATCCTTGTACAAGCAGCTGGCCAGTTGTAAAACCAGCGACGATATCGAAGCCTTCCAGATTGAATGTATCGACCGCTTTGGTCTGCTGCCGGATGCGGCTAAAAATCTGGTTGCGGTGGCAGAGTTAAAACTCAAAGCCCGCCGCGTAGGTATTCACAAGGTTGAAATGACCGCTACCGGCGGTACTATCGAATTTAACGAAGATACCCCGGTAAACCCCGGTTTTATTATTCAACTGGTACAAACCCGCAATAAAATGTTCAAGTTTGAGGGTAGCCAAAAACTGCGGATAGTGAAGAAAACCGAGACAGCCCGCGAACGATTAGCTATGGTGGACGGGCTTATAGAAGAATTTGCCAGGGAGATCAGCCAGGCATGAGGCGTATTATTGGTAGCCTGCTCGCACTCAGTTGTCTAACCGCTAACCCGGTACAAGCCAACGACGAAGACAAATGGTGGTTCGACATCGAGGTCGTTCTGTTTGCGCGCGATACCGCGGTGAGCGATCTTGCCGAACGGTTTGAGCGTCAACAGGTGCTAAGCACACCAAAAACTGACTGGGATCTGCTCACCCGCTATTATCAGCCAGACATTTCCATGGTGTTTAACTCGCTACCGGTTTGTGGTGCCCCCACGTCTCCGCTGTGGGCTGAAGTACCCTCCCAGGAAGACATCCTGCGCGATTATTATATCGAGCCAGAGCCGGTTGAGCCTGCACTGGATGAACAGCCCGGTTCAGTCGCTAACGAGGACATGTCGCTCAGTGAGCAAAGCGATGCGTTAACCAATGACAACAGCGAATTCGCCAGTACCGATTTGTCGTTAGAGGCTGAAGACAGCACTTTAAGTCCTCAAACGCCAGATGCAGATAGGCCGTTTATTGAACCCGAGCCAGACATTATTCCGCCTGAGCCTGCAGCCATTGCTGCCTACTGGCTGTCGTTTAATTTAAATGAAGAGCAACTGACCCCGGTTAGTGTAAAACGTCGTCCGCTTCATTGTGTGGTCAGTAACAAGCCGGTATTAAATACACACACCTGGCAATGGCAACAAGCAGATTTATATGTGCCGCCCCGTCAGCAAACTCCGTTATTAATTCACGGCGCCAATTTTAAGCGGGCCAACGGGCCTCATTTGCTATCCGCAAACCAGCTTACGCAGGACGACATCTACACCAGCATTCGCTGGCGCAAGGGTATCGACCGCCTGGCGCATTTTAGCTGGCGTCAGCAGATTAAATTTGGCCAGGACAAAGCCGAAACCCTGCGCCTGTTTGCCGGCCAGAACTTTGCTCAGCAGTTCACCCAAAACGGCGACCTGCGTCCACAAAAAATGGCCTCTGCCGATGCGTCGGCCAGTGCACAAAATGCCGAACTGGCCGAGCCGGTAGATACCTTTTTCGCCGAATTGAATCAGCGCCTGAGTAACCCCCAGCCTATTAGCTTTGCCGGCATGACCGCACCACCAGAAGCCAATGATGATGGCAATACCCGGTCAGATGTTGTGCGCTTATCGCCAATCTGGGAGCTCGACGGGTTTATTCAGGTTTACCTCAAATACATTAACCGGGTGCCGTATCTGCACATCAACAGCGAACTGTTTTACCGCCAGCCGGTGTTATCGGCCAATACGCTGCCCGGCGCTCCGCCAGCTTACGAACTGGTTTCCATACCGTTTTCCCAGCAGCGTCGCGTAATCAGTACGCAACTGCATTATTTTGACCACCCACTATTTGGCATGCTGGTACAAATCCGCCGTTACGACCGTCCGGCAGCACCGCAAACCGCCGGGGAGCAAAACTAACCATGAAAATCTACACCAAAACTGGCGATCAGGGTGAAACCCAGCTCTATGTAAACAAACCTCAGAAAGTGGCAAAAGACGACGCCATTATTGAATGTTATGGCAGTCTGGATGAGCTTAATGCCCAGATAGGCCTGCTCAGTGCCCGTCTGCAGGAAGATAAACTGGGCAGTGATAGCGATATAGCCATGTTAGCCACGATTCAAAATGCCTTGTTCAGTGTGGGATTCGCCGTCTCAGCGAGTTCTTCGCTGGCGTCGGATGCGGTGATCGATCTGGAATCTCATATTGATGTAATGCAGGCCGATTTGCCCGCTCAAACCAGCTTTATTTTACCCGGTGGCTGCGTAGCGGCCGCCCAGGCCCACGTTTGCCGAACGGTGTGCCGCCGCGCGGAACGGCGCATGATCAGCATGGCCAAACATACCGAAGTTGCCGAACTCGCCCAGCAATACGTTAACCGCTTGTCTGACTGGCTGTATGTGTTTGCCCGCTACTTAAATGCCCAGGCCAAGGTGGCGGATGTGCCGGTTAACCGCTAGGTTAGCCGCAAAAATTCCCGCTATAAACGGGTAACGACCACTACTCCCGTGATCACTAACCCAACCAGAATATTCAGCATAGTGCCCTCGCGCACCATGGTCTGAATGGGGATCCGGCCGCTGCCGTACACAATGGCATTAGGGGCCGTGGCCACCGGCATCATAAAGGCACAGCTGGCGCTGATAGCGGCAGGCATCATCAGCACAATGGGATCCACCCCAATGGCCGCCGACGCGCTGGCCAGAATAGGCATCAGCAAGGTAGCGATGGCGGTATTGGAAGTGATTTCGGTCACAAAACTCACTGCCAGGCACAATATCAGCAAAGTCAGCACAATGGGTAATGCCGACAACCCGGTAAGGGCTTCGCCCAGTAATAAACTTAAGCCAGAGGCAGTAAATGCCTTGGCCATGCATATGCCGCCGGCAAACAGCAATAACATGCCCCACGGAATGGCTTCAGCGGTTTTCCAGTCGAGCAGTTGGTCCGGCTTGTCTTTATCACCATTGGGCACTAAAAACATCAGTACCACGCCGGCAATGGCAATAGTGCTGTCGCTTACCAGTGTCATGCCGGTCCATACCGACCAGTACGGCCGGAATATCCAGGCCAGCGCGACAATGCCAAACACGGCCAGAACCCGTTTTTCCGCCGGGCGCCAGTCGCCGGCTTTTGGTAAATCACAGTCAGGCATATCGCTTAATTTGCGGGTCAGCCAGAACGCCATTATCGGGATCGCTATCAGCACTATGGGTACCCCGGTTATCATCCAGTTAATAAAACTCAACTCTGTACCGGTGGTTTGCTGATACACACTCATAAAAATAATATTCGGCGGTGTGCCAATAGGGGTTCCTACCCCGCCCAAACTGGCTGAGTAGGCAATGCCAAGTAACAAAGCAGCCGCCAGTTTGGGCGAGTTCATGGAGGTAATGATCGCCATGGCAATGGGCAATAACATCAGCGTTGTGGCCGTATTGGATATCCACATACTCAACAGCGCCGAGGTAAGCATAAAGCCCAGCACCAGTCGCTTAGCGCTGGAGGCCCCACACAAGCGCAGCATATACACCGCAATCCTGCGGTGCACACCCGACTTTTCCAGGGCTTTGGAAAGCATAAAAGCGCCCATTAGCAGCAGGATCACATGGCTTCCCAGCGCCGATGCGGCCTCTTTATAATCAATCACCCCGGCCATCGGAAACGCCACAAACGGAATCAATGAGGTAACCGGGATGGGCAGTGCCTCGGTCACCCACAAGATGGCAATTAATAGCGTTAGTGCGGCGGTCAGGCTGAGTGCCTGAGCAAAACCGTTAGCCGCGAGCACGCCCCACAGCAAGGTGCTGACTACAGCGCTAAATACAATAACCTTATTTTTAACTTTCATAGTGTTGCCACACCTCACAGGCTTGCTGATAGGCTTGTTCTGCCAGGGGGGAGAGCTGCCAGCCGGTAAGCCGGTTTAACCGGTGTGAAGGCTCAAGCGTGCGCGGCAGGCCATTGAGAATATCAAGCGCGCCGGCGGTATTGTTGCAGGCCAGTACCATGTCACAGCCGGCCGCCAATGCCTGTTGAGCGCGCTCCGGATAAGTGCCGGCCACCGCCGCGCCCTCCATCGACAGGTCGTCAGAAAAAATCACCCCATCAAAACCGAGCTTGTCGCGTAAAATGGTTTGCAACCAGTAGCGGGAAAAGCCAGCCGGCTTGTCGTCGATGGCGGCAAATCGCACATGAGCCGGCATCATGGCATCAATTTTTTGCGCGGCGATTAGTTTCACAAAAGGCACCAAATCCTGCTGCTGTATGGTTTGCCAGTCCCGTTCGTCCACCGGTGTATCAATGTGTGAGTCTGCTACCACGCTGCCATGGCCGGGAAAGTGTTTGCCGGTAGAGGGCATTCCTATGGCGTGCATGCCGTCTATCAGGCACCCCGCCAGGCGGCTAACTACCTCTGGTTGGGGCGAGAAACCACGGTCGCCAATAACATTAGACACACCGTTAATATCAATCACCGGAGCAAAACTAATATCAATGTCGAGCTGTTTGAGTTCGTAAGCCATAATCACGCCGCACGCATAACTTAAGGCTTCGGCTTGTTTGTCGTCGGTAGTCAGATGTTGTATTTGCCCCATGGCCGGTAACCGGGTAAAGCCATCGCGAAAGCGCTGTACCCGGCCGCCTTCATGATCCACAGCGATGAGCAACGGCTTGCCTGCCGCCTCACGAATGTCCCCTATCAACTGTTTGAGTTGACCTACCGACGCGTAATTGCGCGTAAACAGGATCACTCCACCGGTAAGCGGGTGCGCTAGCATGTCGCGTTCATCTTGCTGTAAACTGGTACTGCGACAATCGATCATTACTGGTCCCATGCTGACTCCTGGACTCCAATGCATTGTTTTACAATGCTAAACTGCTTAGGACGTGGCGACAAACAAAAGTATATGCCTATACCGCACAGCACAGGGTGTGTCTTTGCCTGAAAACACTGTGCAAACGGTTACCTTAACCTACAAAAATGCCGCCGAAAGGCTCTAAGCATAAGAAAAAACAGGGAGTATTACACGTGTTAAATTGGTTAAAACGGATCGGGTTAGCGGTTATTGGCCTGCTGATTATTGCCGTAATGGCAGTTTATTTTACCCTTCGCCAGTCCCTGCCGGCCTTAGACGGCGATCGCCTGGTCAACCAGGTCGAACAACCTGCCACCTTATCCCGTGATGCCCTCGGCCAGGCAATTATACAAACCGCCTCGCGCAAAGAAGCCATGTATTTACTGGGGTTTGCCCACGGTCAGGACCGTTTTTTCCAGATGGACCTGCAGCGTCGTGTTGCCGGTGGCGAGTTATCCGAATGGTTGGGGAAAATGGCTCTTGATGTGGATAAAACCGGTCGTTTTCATGAGTTTCGTCGCCGCGCTGAAAACATTTTCGCCACGTTGCCTGAAGCGCAGAAAGACATTCTCGTTGCCTACAGTGAAGGAGTAAATCAGGCCATCGCTGAGCAGTCTGCCCGTCCATTCGAATATATCCTGACGAACTTTGAACAGGCCCCCTGGACACCGCAAGACAGTATACTGGTTATTTTCAGCATGTACCTGGATTTACAAAGCAACAATGTAAATCGCGATCTGACCCTGAGCGAAATTCAACATCAGTATGGCCAGACCATGGTCGACTTTATAGTGCAGCCCAGCCAGTATCAGGCGGCGCTGGACAATAGCCGGCTGGCTACCGAAGTGGAAATACCCCTGTTAAAAGAGCGCCCCGCCGAAATCAGTGATATCACTGCAGACATGGCTTTTCGTACCGAAACCGGCAGCAATAACTGGATTGTTGGCGGTGCACTAACTGAAACCGGCGATGCCCTGCTCGCCAGTGATATGCATTTAAGTATGCGCGTGCCGATTATCTGGTATCGCGCTCAGCTCAATTATACCGAACAGCA
The DNA here is from genome assembly GCF_913058315.1 of uncultured Alteromonas sp. Classification (GTDB taxonomy): domain Bacteria; phylum Pseudomonadota; class Gammaproteobacteria; order Enterobacterales; family Alteromonadaceae; genus Alteromonas. The sequence continues at coordinate 13,635 of NZ_CAJXQY010000038.1, forward strand.
GTATGACGTATCGCTTACCGGCGTTACCTTACCGGGTGTGCCGGGGGTTATCGCTGGCACCAATGGCCATATTGCCTGGGGCTTTACCAATGCCTATGTGGATACGGCCGACTGGGTACTCATTGACCGCAGTGAAGTGACAGCGGTGGATGAAACCATCAGCGTAAAAGGTGAACCAGAACATTATAAGCGTTTAACCAGTCAGTATGGCCCGGTTCGTCAGTTGGGCACCCGTTTTTATGCGTTAAAATGGGCTGCTCAGGAGCCCTATGCGGTTAACCTTATGCTCAATGAACTCGATACTAAACTGTCTGTCCTTGAGGCAATTCCGGTAGTCAGAAAAATCGGTATTCCGGTGCAGAACATCGCGCTGGGCGACGCGGCGGGGAATATTGCCTGGATGCCGGCTGGCGCAGTGCCAGGGCGTAAAGTACCTCACAACACCGCTATCACACCAGCCCAACTGGATGGACTGTGGAGCAGTGATGAAATGGATTTACCGGTAGTGATGAATCCGACTTCTCACCGCATCTGGACCGCCAACGCCAGAGTGATGGGTAGCGACGATTACCTTCGGTTTGGCGATGGTGGCTACGCACTCGGCGCACGAGCGCAACAAATTCGTGACCGATTATTCGATTATCAACAGTTCGATGAAGCTCGTTTTTACCAAATCCAGCTCGATAATGAAGCCCGTTTTTTACAGCCCTGGCACGCCTTGTTGCGCCAATTGTTAAAGCGTAACTCCGGCCATTTCGCTGCCGATATCAATGCCCTGGATACCTGGCAGAACTGCGCTTGTGCAGATTCAGTGGGCTACACCCTGGTGAAATATTTTCGTCGTCAGGTGCTCAATGCCACGTTTGCCCCGATTAACGAAGCCCTCAAACCCAAGCACCTGAGCTTGCGGTCCCTGTCGAGTAATCTGGAACCGGCTATCTGGCAGCTCATTCGTAGCGAAAGCACTCAGTGGCTACCGCAGGGCGAGAACGACTGGCAAGGTTATTTGCTGGGGCAGTATGAGCAAGCCAGACAGCACTTGCTGGATCAACACAGCGCATCTGATGATTTATCCACGCTGGCCTGGGGCAAGGTTAATCAGCAAGCTATCCGCCACCCGTTTGCCGGTCAGATACCGGTTATCGGTAAGGCGTTAAACATGCCTGAAATACCCGGCTACGGCGATACCTTTATGCCGGCCGTACAGGGCCGTAGTTTTGGCGCATCTCAGCGTCTGTTTGTGCGTCCGGGGCAGCTCGACAAAGCGGTACTTACCTTGCCGGGCGGTCAGTCCGGTCATCCGCTGTCAGCGTTTTATAAAGCTGGCTTCGATGACTATGCCAAGCACCGTATGACCCCGCTGCTACCAGGTAAGCCTTTGCATACACTCACTTTTATGCCAGAGTAAACCCTTAACTACCGAATAGAGAATGGCGTAAATGACCCCTGCAATAAAACTGCTTGAGCGTGGTAAGCATGCGCATAGCGTGCTTAAGTATGAGCACGATAAACAGGCCGAATCCTTCGGCCTAGAGGCGGTTGAAAAGCTGTCGCTGCAAGCGCCGACGGTCTTTAAAACCCTGGTCGCCGAGCTGGACTCGGGTAAGCTGGTAGTCGCTATTGTGCCGGTCACCCACCAGTTAAACCTTAAGCAACTGGCCAAAGCCGCGAAAGCGAAAAAAGCGCAAATGGCGCCGCCAGTGAAAGTCGAAAGCACAACTGGCTATGTGCTCGGCGGCGTGAGTCCGCTGGGCCAGAAAAAAGCATTACCGACGTTTATTGATGACAGCGCACAGCAGTTCGAACTGATCTATTGCAGTGCCGGTAAACGGGGACTGGAAATTGCGCTTTCCCCGCAAGTACTCGCCAGCCTGACCCGTGCTACCTTTGCACCACTGGCGGTGTAGCGTCTTGATGCACATTACTCTGCGGGACATTACCCGGCATAACTATGAAGCGGTGTGCGATCTGGATGTTAGCGAAGCGCAACAGCAATACGTGGCCTGCAATATGTGGTCACTGGTGGAATCACATTATAACGAAGGGTATACCTGTAAAGCCATCTACCGCGAAGACACCCCAGCAGGCTTTTTAATGTGGGTGCAGGAAAGTGCCACCAAAATAGCCATCTGGCGTTTTATGGTAGATGCGCAATTTCAGCAGCAGGGCATTGGCCGGATTGCCCTGCAACAAGCTATTGAGCAAATAAGAGCGCTGCCGGGTCTGGCAACCATTGAAATCTGTTACCACCCGCATAACCCGGTTGCCAGAGAGTTCTATTCCTCGTTTGGATTTATTGAAACCGGTATGGATGATGACGGTGACGATATGCTGGCCGAAATCAGCCTCTGATTTAAATACTGAAAGGAAAGCAATGAAGTGTCCTCGAACTCACCGCGAGCTCAACCGCATAAACGTAGGAAAAGTGCCGGTGTAAGTGAGCGAAGCCTGCGGCGGCGTGTTTTTGGAAAACCAGACGCTGGCGCTATTTGAGTCACCACAGGAAGAACGCGGTCGCGCACTTGAAAAGCATCTGTGCCAGTTTCACCATGCCCTGCCCTCTGTGGACAATAGGGTGACTTGCCCTAAGTGTTCCGACACCGTCATGCTTCGCCGTTTCTACAGTCCGCTACATGTGGTGGAAATTGATGAGTGTCCGGGTTGCGGCGGTATCTGGCTGGATAGTGGCGAACTAACGCAATTACAGTCCTTAATGCTCAACGCAAAAGAACGGGCGCTCCTGCGTCAGCAACTTATCAGTGCGCACCGCCCGGTAAATATTGAGGGCATGGCCCATTTGCGGGACCGGTGGATAAAGCGCAGTGATAAAATTGATAAGCTATTAGCATTAGCCGATTATCTGACCCGCTGGTGATATACACCCGCGGCTCACTTAGTTTTCATTATCCGGCACTCTGGTAGATTGCCTGAATCGTTCCTGCCACAGCGCTTTGGCTTGCATTACATTGGCTTCATCAGGGGTAGCGGTTTCGCTCAGTTCACTGGCGATATCCATAATAATGGCATCCCTTGCTGCAATAAGCCGGTCAGCTTCAGCAAATAAATCATGGGCTTCCGGGTATTTCGTTTTTAACCCATCAATGCCTTTCAGCTCATAATAATGCTGCTCAAAAGCGGTATTAAATAATGCGCGCTTAGCATGAAAAATCAGATACTCTCGGCCTTTTTGTGAGCTGATAAAAGTAATGTCGCTGTCGGTCAGCTCAGCTGCCTTAGCCACCTCTACCGCTTTTTGCTGCCACTGCTCAATGGCTGGCTCGTCATTATTTTTCACTGCTCTGGCCATTCCGGCAACCAAATCACTGGCATGCAGTATTTGCTGACGAAACGCCATGGAAGCCAGTTCGGTTTCATCATAGTCTGACATTGCAGGCTCATCGGCCCCATTAAACTGCCAGAATGCCGCTGCGGCCAATACGATTAAGCCAATAATTACGAGGATCTTCTTAGAAAACATAACAACCTGTATGACACATTGGAAAGAAATTCAGAACGGAGAGTTTACTACGACTGAGCACAAAACGCATTGCGCGCGTGTACCGCTTATATCACCAACGAATTGATAAACAGCAGGAAAAACAATCAATCAGAGCCAGCAGTGTGCTGGCTCCAATCCTAAACAGCCGGGGCGTGTTTACTCTGTGGGTGGTTTAGAGTTTTCCACCCGACTTTTTAACTTCTGACCCGGGCGGAAAGTTACCACCCGGCGCGCTTTAATTGGAATGTCTTCACCGGTTTTTGGGTTCCGGCCCGGACGCTCGTTCTTGTCACGCAAATCAAAATTACCAAAACCGGAGAGTTTCACTTGTTCACCGGATTCCAGTGCGCCTTTGATTTCTTCAAAAAACGCTTCCACTAAATCTTTAGCGTCCTTTTTGTTTATACCCAGTTTTTCGAATAAGTGTTCAGCCATTTCGGCTTTGGTTAGTGCCATAAAATTTACTCTCTTAACGCTGCCCCGAATTCCGACTCAAGCCCTTGAATCACTGAATCTACCGCTGCTTGTATTTCCGCATCTTCCAGTGTTTTACCCGGATCCTGCAGGATTAAAGACAATGCCAGGCTCTTATAACCGTCAGCAATTCCCTGTCCTGTGTACACATCGAACAAGTTTAGGCCAACTAGTTGATTTACGCCAATTTTTTCAACAAATTTTATTATATCGCCAACTTTAACGGTTTGTTTCACCGTAATGGCGATATCACGGCGGTTTGCCGGGTACTTAGAAATCGGTTGTGCCTGCGGTAATTGACGGTCGGTAAGCGCCGCCAATTCAATTTCAAACACAAATACTCTTCCATTGGTACCCAGTTGCTTACTGAACTGCGGGTGTACCGCACCCAGCCAGCCAACACATTTATCGTCCAGGTAAATCGCCGCCGACATACCCGGATGCAATGCAGAATGCGTTTCTGTATTAAAAGTGACCGTTTTTTCCTTTCCAGTCAATGCTAAAAGTGCTTCAACGTCTGCTTTTGCATCAAAAAAGTCAACCGGCTTGTCATTGGCATCCCAATGTTCATCATAACGACGACCAGCCACTACGCCCGCGAGCACAGGCTCCTGACGAATGCTGTTGGGTGCCTCAGCGTCCGGAATAAACCGCAGTCCGGTTTCAAATAAACGAATTCGCTGTTGCTGACGTTTTTGATTATATGACGTCGCCTGTAACAGACCCGGCCATAAACTCACCCGCATAATCGACATGTCCGCCGATATAGGATGTGGCAGCACAAGGCCATTACTCTCAGGGAAAAGTGCATTTTGTATTTTCGGATCAACAAACGAATAGGTAATCGCTTCGTTATAGCCGCGGTTTAGCAATACCGATTTCACTGTATTCACCGATAACTGCTTCTCGGTTGCCGGTAACATCGACAAGGCCGCGACCGGTGCCTGATTAGGAATACTGTTGTAACCGTATACCCGGGCCACTTCTTCGATTAAGTCTTCTTCAATCTCAATATCAAAGCGGTAGCTTGGTGCCATGGCAACCCAGCCTTCAGCCGTTTCTTTGGCATCCAGTCCTAAACGCGCAAGGATTTCGCTCACCGTGTCAGCGGCAATATCAATACCCAGCACCTTCGCTAAGCGCGCTTTACGCAGGGTGACTTCAGCCCGGGCTGGAATATCACTTTCGCTCACCGCTTCTACCACCGGGCCAGCTTCACCGCCGCAGATGTCTAAAATCAGCTGCGTAGCGCGCTCCATTGCAGTGGCTTGTAACTGCGGATCCACACCACGCTCATAGCGGTGTGAAGCATCGGTGTGCAGGCCATACTGACGGGCTTTACCCATAATCGCATCCGGATGGAAAAATGCGCTTTCCAGCAGGATGTCAGTGGTATTTTCATCGGTACCGGAATGCAGACCACCAAAAATACCGGCCATGGCCAGCGCTTTATTATCGTCGGCAATCACCAGTGTATTGTCTTTTAACTCAACTTCGGTTTCATCCAGTAAGGTGAGCTTTTCACCGGCCGAGGCCATACGCACGTTAATTCCACCGTCGATTGACGCGAGGTTAAACGCATGCATTGGATGACCCAGCTCCAGCAGCACATAGTTGGTAACATCCACAATAGGGTCGATGCTGCGAATGCCGCTACGGCGCAGTTTTTCGGTCAGCCATAACGGTGAATCGGCTTTTACATTCACGCCTTTAACCACCCGACCAAGGTAACGCGGGCATGCCTGGGCAGCGCTCAACGTAATGGCCAGTTTATCTTCAATTGCTGGCGCAACGGGGGTGACGCCCGGCTCACAAACGTCGGCTTTATTGAGCACGCCCACTTCACGGGCAATACCGCGCAAGCCTAAACAATCGGCACGGTTAGGGGTTAGGTCAACTTCAATCGTAACATCATCAAGACCCAGGTAGTCGCGGATATCTTCACCAATCGGTGCATCCAGCGGTAATTCAATAATACCGCTGTGATCGTCGCTTACACCCAGCTCTGAGTAGCTGCACAGCATGCCAAAAGATGGCTCGCCACGCAGTTTGGCTTTTTTAATTTTAAAATCACCGGGCAGTACCGCGCCCACTTTGGCAACGGCCACTTTTAAGCCCTGACGGCAATTTGGTGCGCCGCAGACGATATCAACCAGCTCATCATCGCCAACGTTGATTTTGGTGACGCGCAGTTTATCGGCATTAGGGTGCTGTCCGCACTCTACCACTTCGCCTACCACTACGCCGCTGAACTCGCCAGCAACCGGCTCAACACCATCCACTTCCAGACCAGCCATGCTCAATTGTTCGCACAGCTCATCCCGTGATACGGCGGGATTCACCCACTCTCTTAACCATTTTTCACTGAATTTCATTTTTGCTTTGCCTTAATTGAACTGCTTGAGGAACCGAAGGTCGTTTTCAAAAAATGCGCGCAGGTCGTTAACGCCATAACGCAGCATGGTTAAACGCTCTACGCCCATACCAAAAGCAAAGCCGGTATATTCTTCCGGGTCAATATTCACCGCCCGCAGTACATTAGGGTGTACCATTCCACAACCCAGCACTTCCAGCCACTGACCGTTTTTACCCATCACGTCTACTTCGGCAGACGGCTCGGTAAACGGGAAGTAAGACGGACGGAAACGCACCTGCAACGACTCTTCAAAGAAGTTTTGCAGGAAGTCATGCAAAATGCCTTTAAGCTCAGTAAAGCTCACGTTTTTATCCACCATCAGGCCTTCTACCTGGTGGAACATCGGCGTGTGGGTCTGATCGTAGTCATTCCGGTAAACACGGCCGGGAGAAATGATCCGCAGTGGCGGCTTCTCGGCTTCCATGGTGCGAATTTGCACACCTGAAGTCTGCGTACGCAGCATAATTTCAGGATTAAAGTAGAAGGTATCATGGTCGGCACGAGCCGGGTGATTAGCCGGGATATTCAGCGCATCAAAGTTATGAAAACTGTCTTCTACTTCCGGGCCGGTTTTTACGGCAAAACCCAGCTCGCCAAAAAACTGTTCGATTCGGGCAATGGTGCGCGATACCGGGTGCAGGTTACCGTTTAGTTCACTACGGCCCGGCAAGGTGACATCAATCGCTTCCTCACTAAGTTTTTTATTTAACTCAGCGGTGCGTAACGCGTCGCCTTTAGCACTGATGGCCTGCTGAATTTCTTGTTTGGCCACGTTAATTTTTTGTCCGGCAAGAGGACGCTCTTCGGCAGACAACTGTCCTAACCCTTTTAACAGGTCGGTCAGCTTGCCTTTTTTGCCCATGAACTCAACTCTCACCTGGTCGAGCGTTGCTGCGTCGCTGGCAGCGTCAATCTGCGCTTTGGCCTGACTGACTATCGCTTCAAGCTCCATGATTTCCCCAACTTGGTACTTAATATGCTGCTAACACCCGCTGTTTGGTCTGGCCGTAAATGGCCAGCCTGGCAGCAGGTAAATAAAAGGCCGTTATTTTACACAAAGGATAAAAGCCGCGGCTACCCTAACAAGCTGATTTACGCAAATAAAATCAAAAAAACCATGAATTGGCGGGAAAACCTGCCCATCGCCGGCCTTTTTAGTTCATCGCGATCACTTTATTAACGGCAGAATGGCTTTAAACTGATCGGTATCTGCTCTTTCAAGCAATTCAAACAAGGCCATTTCCACACAGGTGAGCTCTGCACCGGCCCCTTGCATTTTTTGCAGCGCCAGTTGTTTATTAGCCGGGTTACGTGATGACACGCAGTCGCTCAATAAATGCACCTGCTTACCGCTGGCCAGCAGGTCGATAACGGTTTGATAAACGCAAATATGCGATTCAATACCACATACCAGCCATTGCGAGCGATTCAGTGCTTTAATTTGTTGCTCAATGCTGTCGGTACGCAGTGCGCTGAAGGTGGCTTTTGAAAAAGCTTCTCCGGCAGGGATAAACTGATTGAGCTCCTCCACCGTTGCGCCAAGTTTGTCGGGTAGCTGTTCTACAAACAGCACCGGAATACCTAAGGTTTGCATGGCTCTGATCATCGTCGCTATGGCTTCAATCATGGCGTCGCTGTTATCCACTAACCTTGCTAGTTTGCCCTGAACATCAATGACGATAAGGCCGGTTTCTTGTTGCACTAACACAAGCAGCTCCTGTTTTGCGGTAATGCTCATGACTATAGCAAATAACCATCTGATTGCATTAGCAACCAGTCAGGCAGCGCGATTTTTTATTCAGGCCATAAACCACTCAACTTTGTGGTCACCGGGCATAACTGCCCTATTTTGTCACTGGTCGTAATTTCTTGTTTATTTATCGTGCAGGCAGGTGTTGTTTTGGTGCAAATTCGGGCAGATAGTGCGCCCACAGGGATTTTAACCCGGGCCGATCCCGGATCTTTTGAAAAAATATTTTTGTTTACACACAAATAATTAACTAATTGATATTATTGCATTTTACAACCACCTTCTGGTTCGGACGTTAATTGTATTACTTTATACTTTGGGTTAATTCAGACCACTTGGTCAGGTTTTGGCACGCGATGTGCTCCGGGGGGTGCGGGACTTTTCCATAACACTCAACAGGGAATTCTATGAAGCACACCTATTCGTTTAATCCGATAGCGGCCGGTATTGCGTTATTTTTTCTTAGCAGCCAGTTCGCCGTTGTAGCTCAGGAAACATCAGAAGTCAGCGAAGCTGACGTAGAAAAAATTGATGTCATGGGTAAGAAAACTGACTACTACTCAATTATGCCCGATGGCAAAAACAGCAGTGCTTTTGGCTTGGATAAAAGCCTGTATGAAACCCCCCGTTCGATTACCGAAATCAGCGAGGACCTGGTCGATAAATTTGCGCTGCGCAGCGTTGATGATCTGGTTCGGTTAACTCCCGGTGCATTTACCAGTTCGTTTTTTGGTATTAAAGGCGCCATGGACATTCGCGGAGAGCCCGCCGATAACTATTTTCGGGGGTTTCGTCGCATCGCCAACCCGGGGGCTTTTAACACCATTGTCCGGGGCGCTGAAAAACTTGAGGTAATGCGTGGGCCGGTGTCGCCTTTGTACGGCAGTGGCAGCGTGGGTGGACAGCTAAACTATACACCTAAGTCGGCCAAAGTGGGCGGCAGTAAGTACATTGATGAAGTCACCGGTGAAGTGTCGGTCACCGTGGGCTCGTATAATCAGCGGATCCTGTCCGGCAGCCTGGGCATTCCTCTGGAAATTGGCGGTAAATACGGTGGTTTGCAATTGTTTGCTGAAGTGGAGGACTCTGAATCATTCTACGATGGCTATGAGCCTTCCAGTGAACTGATCCAGGCCGCGGTAGACTTTGATTTATCCGACAGCACCACCCTGCAGTTTGGCGTCCAGTATCAAACCACCGACAGTATTCAGGTACCGGGCTGGAACCGTGTCACCCAGGATTTAATTGACAACGGTACTTACATTACCGGGGCTGCCCCCATCCGCAATTCCGACAACCCTATTGGTGCAGAGACCCTGCTGCCGCAGGAGTCCTCTTTTATAGCTCCGTTTGCACCGAGCTTTCTCAATAATGCCTTTAGCAACGTTAATAGTTGGTGTACCGCCGCTGATGCGGGCGCGGGTAACGCCATGTACAATGGTTTTGAAGTCAGCTGTGCCGGTGGCTTTGGTAACTTCCTGGCCGACCGCTCGCTGGACAACCCCTATGCCCTGACCGATGTGGGCACCGCACAGATTGATCACCAGACCACATTCATTGACGATCACGATTATGCCGACACCACGGCTATCACCGCATACTTCGACATTACCCATGAGTTCGACAGCGGCACCGTGTGGAAAAACGAAGCGTTTTATGACTACATGGATCACACCAAATACCAAAGCTGGGGCTTTACCGCTTTTTATCCGGATGCTTTCCTGTATGAATTACGCAGCAGCCTGACCTTTGAGTATGAAGGCGACGGCTTTATGGCGAACAGCATTGTTGGCGTTAATTACCGTAAAGAAGAACTCGATAATTACGCGGCCTGGATGGATGAAACCTTTGACTTTCGGGATATTACCGTTGGGCCAACGGCTAACGACCGGATTTCCCCGGCGTCATTCGACCCTTATCAGAATGCGACCCTGCTGTACGATGCAGACGGCAATGTTACCGGCGTTGATGGTACGCTGACGCGTAATTTCAATGAAGTGCATTTGTCTAAAACGGCCAACGTGGGAACTTTCTTCCTGACTGATGTCACCTACGGCAAGCTGAGTTTATTGCTGGGTGCACGTTACGACTATTTTGATGTGGAGTCTGAGAATGGTTGGGTTGCTTACTTAGGCGATCCTCAGGGCAATGGCGTGGTCAGCGGCAGTGACACGGCGTTCAGTTTTAACACCAGCCTGTCTTATAACGCCGATGGCATTATCCCTTACGTGACTTACTCTGAGTCAAACTCACTCAGTACTAATCAGTTAGGCGGTATTATTCCCACCACCATTGAAAACAGCCAGTACATTCAGGAGTCTACCCTACAGGAAATCGGCATCAAGATGAACCTGCTGGATAACCGCTTATATACCGCTGTGGCCTGGTACGATCAGGACAAAACCTATCGCGATAGTCAAACCGGTGCACTGGTAGCCGTATATGGTGACGGTCTGGAGTTTGAAATGCGCGCGCTGGTAAATGAAAACCTGTCGATACTGGCAACGGCTACCCATACCAACACTGAGGAAGTCAGTAACGGTGCGCTGGCGGTTATTAACGGCGCCGATTTCGCGGCTCAGAACGGTTTGAACCCTGAAGACGTATACGGCGGTCGGATTGCCGGCCCTCGTTCTGCGTTTGTGGGCATGAACACCCGTATGGAACGCGGCGGTTTACCGGATAATATCGTCAGTATTTATGGTACCTGGGCACAGGAGCTGGGTGCCGGGGATGTTACCGGTAGCCTGGGTCTTACCTGGGTAGATGAAACCTACACTGACATTATGCAAACCGTAATGCTACCAAGCTATAGCATTGTTAATGGCTCGGTGAGTTATGCTCAGGGGCCATTTACCGGCTTACTGCAAGTGAATAATCTGATGGATGAAGACTACTTCACCTCTGCGGATCTATTTGACTCTGTAGTGGTTAAGCCCTCAGCAGGCCGTACTTTCTCGCTTACACTGACCTACGCTTTCTAAGCGCAGCTTAGCCCACAAAGAAAAAGCCCCGGCGCTAGCCGGGGCTCTTGTATTAGCTGTTCAGCGAATCAAATTCCTGACGCGCTTTGTCGCGGCTCATGCCATACTTTTCCTGCATTTTGCCGTAGAACTCTTCGAAGTTACCTTCCATTTGTTCTACTTCGTCATCGGTAAGTTTGCCCCACTTCTGCTTTACTTTACCGGTTAACTGATTCCACTTACCTTTAGCGATATCGGTATTCATGTCTTGCTCCTTGTCTTTGAAAAATTGCGCAAGCGTTGAAAAACTGATGCGCGTATGAAAACAACACAAGAACTAATGCGAGAGTTATACCAATAATTAACTCTTTATATTTCAATGCATTAAAAATTAAAAAGACAGGGGCGAAGCCAATATAGAAAACTCTTACAGGCTGTTGTTGCAAGAGTTACAAGGCAGGTTGCGTGGGCAACCTGCCGGCTGGCTATTTTTGAATTTTAAACACCAGACTGTAGAGCACCGGTACAAACACCAGCGTCAGCAGCGTGGCAAAACCCAGTCCAAACATAATCACCACCGCCATACTGGCAAAAAAGTCATCGAATAACAGTGGGATCATACCGAGGATGGTGGTTATCGCCGCCATACACACCGGTCTGACCCGGCTCAGGGTGGCATGAAAGAGAGCAGAATACGGCGCCTTACCTTCTTCAAGCTCCAGTTTTACCTGCTCAACCAGTACGATACCGTTTTTAATGATCATGCCCGACAGGCTTAGAAAACCCAGTAAGGCCATAAACCCGAAGGGTGCACCGGTAATCAACAAACCGTAACTTACGCCAATTAACGCCAGTGGAATACAGGCCCAGATGATGGCAGCGATCCGGGCTGAAGCAAACAGCAACACGGTGGTAATAAACATGATGAGATAGCCCACCGGTAACGAACCAAAGATGGCTTCTTGCGCTTTGCTTGAGGCTTCAAACTCGCCGCCCCATTCCAGCTCATAGCCGTCTGGCAGTGGGATAGCCTCAATGTCTGCCCGCACCCGCGAGAATAATTTAGACGCCGTTTCATTGCCCAGAATATCGTGATCAGCCATAACGGTCAGAGTCCGTTTTCGGTCTCGTCGCATGATGATGGGATCTTCCCAGTTAACATCAAAGCTTTTTACCACCTGGGTCACCGGAATATACTGCTGGGCGGTAGCCGAATAGATTTGCAGATTTTCCAGATTGTCGGCCGTCAGACGTTCCTGTGGTGGTGGCCGGCTGATAATGGGTAACAGGTCGGTGCCATCGCGGTAAACACCAATTTGAGCGCCCGAAAAGCTAGTCAGTAACAAAGTATCCAAATCGGCTTTACTGATACCCACCCGGCGCGCTGCCGCTTCATTAAAGATGGGGCGGATCACCTTGGTTTGCTGACGCCAGTTGTCGCGAATATTGCGCGCCCCGCTATCGGCCGCCAGAATAGCTTTAGCCTCATCGGCTAAGCGGCGCAATTCGGTCGGTTCCGGGCCACTAAAACGCGCCTCAATTTTCGCGTCGGTAGAAGGGCCAATCTCCAGTCGCTTAATCTTATAAAACACTTCGCCAAATTCGGCTTCCATGTAATCCCGTAAACGCGGTAACTGCGCTTCCAGCGCCTCGCCATCGCGCATCCGGATAATCAGTTGTGCGTAGGTCGGATAGCTTTTCTCGGTCTGGTAAGTCAGCATAAAGCGGGTCAGCCCCTGCCCGACCGTAGACGTAACTTCCTCCACGCCGTCTTCGTTTAACAGGTGCTGTTCAATATGGTTAATTTTATCGGCATTGACGCGAATATCGGTACCGGCTTTATGCCAGATATCCACTAAAAACATCGGTGTGGTGGACGGCGGGAAAAACGACTGTTTAACACTGCCAAAAGCAATCACGGCGCTCACCAGTAAGGCCACCATGGCGACTACCGTGATCACCCGAAACTTGAGCGCTACATGCAGAATGGTGCTAAATACATCAAAAATCAGGCCGTTGTAGAGCTCTTCGCTGCCTTTAAGTTCATCATCGCTGGCGTTATCAGCATCTTTAAACAGCAATGAGGCAAAAAAGGGCGTGAGCGTAATGGCGGTTACCCAACTCAGCAATAAGCTGACAAACAACACCCAGAACAGGCTACCGGCAAATTCACCGGTGGCATCACTGGACAACCCGATAGGCGCAAAGGCAATAATGGCAATAACGGTAGCCCCTAACAACGGCCACATGTTCTGGCTCACCACATAAGAGGCCGCCTGCACTTTGCTGTAGCCCCTTTTCATGGCGATGAGAATACCTTCGGTCACCACTATGGCATTATCCACCAGCATCCCCAGCGCAATGATCAGCGCTCCCAGAGAAATGCGCTGCAGATTAATCTCCATTTGCTGCATAAAAATAAAGCTGCCCAGCACGGTTAACAGCAGGATCAGGCCAATTAACAGGCCGGATTTAACGCCCATAAATATCAGCAGCACAACAATAACAATGCCCACGGCCTCGGCCAGGTTAAGAATAAACCCCTGCACCGAGTTATCGACTTCTATGGGTTGGTTGTAAATAAAGCTGGTTTGCATGCCCACCGGCCGCATGTATTCCAGTTCGTCGAGGCGCTGCATAATGCGTTCACCGACTTCCACCACATTTACGCCATCGGCAAAAGAAATACCCAGTAACAGTGACTGTTCACCGTTATAGTGAATAAGGTTAGATGGCACTTCCTGGTAGCCACGGTAAATTCGCGCTACATCGCCCAGATAAATGCGCTCAGAGGCACCTGCCTGGCTTATCAGCAGGTTTTCCAGCTCCTGTACCGATTCAAATTCACCGGTAGGATTGATGCGGATATACTCATCACCAATTTTGACCTTACCGGCATTAGACACCTGGTTCTGGCTTACCAGCAACGCGCTGATGCGGCTGGGGCTTATCCCCAGTGATGCAATTTGTGAGCGGGCAATCTCAACAAACACCTGTTCCTGCTGCTCGCCCTGTACGGTTACTTTGCCTACACCATCTACCAGGATCAGTTCGCGCTTAAGATAATCCACATAATCGTTAATATCCTTGTACTGATACCCTTCGCCGTTAATAGCGATAAGCATGCCGTACACGTCGGCAAAGTCGTCCATGACTCGTGGCGGGTAAACGCCTGCGGGAAGCGACGGTGTGAGATCGTTAATTTTACGCCGCATTTCTTCCCAAATTCCCCGCAGCGCCTCTTTGCGGTAAATGCTTTTCATTTCCACGGTAATTTGTGACTGACCCGCCGTAGAAATGGACGTAATGTTATCTACGTACGGCAATTCCTGAATGGCGTTCTCGATAGGATACGTGACCTCTTCTTCCACTTGTGTGGGGGACGCGCCCGGGTACTGCGTGATCACCATGGCTTTTTTGATGGTAAACTGGGGATCCTCGAGTCTTCCCAGGCCGAAAAAGGCAATGGTGCCGCCAATTAGCAGAATGAGTGTCACCAACCAGCTTGTAGTGCGGTTTTTAACAAAATATCCGGCGATATTCACGCTTACAGCCCCCGCTCTTTTTGCCAGATCCGAATGGTTTCACCCGCTTTTAAGCGGTGCACGCCGGCGGCTACAATGTGCTCGCCATCGTGTAAGCCGTCGGTCACCACAAAGCCGTCGTCGGTAATACTGCTCAGGGTCACCGCGCGCTTCTCCAATTGGTTATTGCTGTTCACCACAAACACATAACTCTGCTCGCTCGCCCCGGTGCCATCGGAGAAAATAGCCGCAGCCGGCACATTCCAGCCGCCACTTTTCACTTTCATGATCTGGTCTAGCTGCGCTCTGACCGTAGCAGACATACCGGGAAACACATTAAAGGATTCTGGCCGGGTCAGCTGAAACACCACTTTGTAGGTATTGGTAGCGGCGTCAGCGTCGGTATCATATTCTTTGAGTTTGGCGCGAAAGACTTCGTTGGGGTGGGTATCAAAGCGGACCTCCGGCTGGTACTGGCTGTCTTTGTCTACGTTTGAGAGCATATCTTCAGGGATCTGCACGGCCACGTCGACCACGGTGTTCTTCTGCAGCGAAAATACCGGCTGCTGAGCCGTAATACTCTCGTAATTCTCCACGTAACGCTGGGCAACCTGACCGGTAAAAGGCGCATGAAGTTCGGTATAAGCTAAGTTGGTGCGGGCTGACTTTAACGCCGCCTCGGCCACTTTAAGCTGCGCCTGCGCTTCATCGAAACCGGCTTTTGAGGCCAGTTGTTTATCGAGCAGGGTTTTAGCACGGTCAAACTGCACTTTGGCCAAATCATAATTAGCCCGGGCCTGATCCACCGCGATCTGATAATCAGAGGGGTCCAGCGTAGCCATTATGTCTCCGGCGTTTACATGCTGGCCAGCGGTTACATTGAGAGAATTGAGTTCGCCCGACACCCGAAAAGCCAGGGTGGCTTCCTCGCTGGCTTCAACGACGGCAGGAAATTCGCGGTAGCCACCGCGATCCACACTATTGAGGGTAATGATTTTCACCAGTTTCGTATTTTGGTTTTCGGCAACCGCTGTTTCGGCTTCACCACTGCAACCGCTTAGGGCAATCAACAGCGCAGCGACCAGGCTGCTGCGAGTCAGACTCATGAGGTTCACTTCATCTCTCCTGATATTAGTCACTGGCAATATACGCCAACTTAAACCAAAATAATATTTAATCTATTTTACTAAAAACTTAAATTTAATTTATGACACTCGAACAATTACGCATGTTTGTTACCGTCGCTGAACACGGCAGTATCGCCCGAGCCGCTGAAATTCTGCATAAGACCCAACCGGCGTTATCGATTGCTATTAAGCGTTTGCAGGAAGAACTGCAGCTCTCCTTGCTGACAAAAACCGCTAACCGACTCCAACTTACCGCTGACGGGCAACGTTTACTGCCCCATTGTCGCTATCTGTTACGTCAGGAAAAAGATATCAGCACACTCGCCTCGCATTTAAAACAGGGGCATGAGAGTAAAATCGAATTCGCCTTTGACACTATATGCCAGCAAAGCAGTTTTTTCGACGCAATCATCGACACACAGCAGCGATTTCCGCAAACCGAACTGTATATTTCAGCGGTCCAGCGCTTAGGCGCCATTCAACGCCTGATTGATGGCAGCGCGGATATTGCCATTTCGCCCTGGACTCATTCGTTTCATGAACTGGCCAGTTTTGAAACCCAGCCCTTTGGCCGCTTTGATGTAGTGGCCGTGATCCATCAGCGGCTGCTCAGCCAGTTTGACCGGCAGCCGGGGTCCTCCAGCCAGCTCAGGGATATTCCCTTACTGATGCCGCAATCTTTTGATATCGACCTCAATATCGAAAAAGTCATGGGGGTGGTACCCAGTTCAACCATCCGAACCAATGACACAACCATTCAGAAAGGTTTGCTACTGCGCGGTGCTGGCTGGGGATATATTCCGCAAAATACCATTACCGACGAACTACAGTCCGGGGAACTGGTGCAATTATTGTTAGAGGATGTCACCTCATCCATTCGTGGCGAGATAAACCTGGTACGAGAAAAGAAACGTCCGAAGGGGCCGGTAGCGACGTTTTTATGGCAGGCATTAACCGCACTGGAAGTGTCTTAACCGGCGGTCGCGGCCGGTTAAGACATGTCGTTTATCGGTTTTCTGCCACCTTACTGGGGCTATCGGCAAACCAATCGAGGCGCATATCCCAGTGATAGCGGTGTTCCGGCAACAACGGGGGTTGTTCGGCATCAATTTCGCTGAGCACATTGGCCGCTTCTGTAATAGTGGCATCACGACCAAACAAATAGCTCTGTTCCCTGACAATGGTCTGATAAGCTTTGTTCAGTGCCAGGGCACGTTCCGGACTCGGGGTAATAAGCTCATACACCGAGTTCGCCTGTTTTACTTTTGCTTCGTTTAGCTCACCATTGTCGGTAAACCAGCGACCCAGCATTTCAGCGTTCTGGCGGAATTCATCACCGCCCCCTACGCGTTTCATATAAGTGAGAAATTCACCTTCCTGCTCGTTGATATTGGGCACATCTTCCATCTCGTGCAGATTGATATAGCCCCAGCCTTTTGCACCGGGCACCTTGCGGGCAAAAGAAAAGGTCTGATCAAAGGTTGAGCCCACCGTTTTATGACAGCCATTACAAAACGCCAGCTCCTGTTCATGCTGCGGGCGCAGTTGCCCTTGTGCATCTTCGATATAAGCATTCAGCGTCCAGCCGAAACCATTATCAATGCCCTGTTCTGCCCCGAGGTAGCGGGTTTGTGGCAGCTTCTCAAACGCTTTGTCTTTGGCTTCGGCATAATAAGCCGATGCCAGACTCTCCTTGGTGCGGAACAGGGCTTTTTGCATGTAACGCACTTCTTTCATCCGCGGCGCGTTGTATATTCCGCCATTGTCATCCACGCCAATATACCGCACGGTATGTAGCAGTTCAGTCCCTTGCGGGTAAAGCTGGAAGCTCAGTGCTATTGCGCTGGCATCCCCCACATAATGAGACTGACGCTGGATCCGGGTAATATTATCAGTGAGCGTGTCGTCGCCGTTTAAATCCTGGCCGATAGTCTGTTCATCAAGGGCTGGCACAGCCAGCGTATTCACATCTTTGAGGGCCATTTCCAGCAAGGTCAGATTGGCCAGATAGACGTCCTCGCTGTATTCACCGTTAAGTTGCTGGAACGCAGCAGGTAATCGAATCATCGCATCACCGGTAGAGCCATTAGTCGGCCAGAACGTGCTGGGGAAAGGCTTGTAGTTATACGCTACCCAACCGCTGCCATCATTGGCAATGCCGTGCTCACCGAAGGCTTTTTCGGGATAACTGAGTTGTTTAATTTGCATCTCGGCCGGTAGGCCATTGGCGGTACTGACGGTGTAATTATCCTCGCCGATATAGTCCAGAATTGCTTCATCACTGATACCGGCAATCAGTTCGCGGCGGTCAACGAACAGGTTTTTCCAGCTGTTGCTCAGCCCCACATCCGAGAATTCATAGTTGCCCTGTAAGGTACCGTCGCCCATCTGGTTGGGCCGGTTCTCGCTTGAATCGTAGCTCTGGTGGCAGGCATAACACGGGTTATTTTTGCCGTTGGTTTTGGTGTAGCACTGCGGCGGAATAACCGACTCGGGGTTATACACCTCATTGTGCTCCATGTACGCCAGTGCGGGGATGTCATCCCCTTCCGAATAAGGGTAAACCGAGTTTTGCGCGCTGGTTTGTACCGCGCTTTCGTCGTTGCAGGCACTGATAAGCATGGTGCTCAGCAGTGTTAGCATTGTCAGTGTAATCGTTGTTTTTTTCATAATGTCATAAACGCAAAAATCCGGGTGCCAGGCACCCGGACAAATTGGACAGAGTTTTACTTACTTCTGAGCAGGCTCATACATCCACAGGGTATTGTTTTCCTGGAAGCCATCTTCGCCAATCAGAATACGGCCATCGTTCATTACGATAACGTTATCTGGCTGCGACAGCTGGTCCACATCACAACGCTCTGCACCGGTCAGGCTTGAACGGTAAGTAGAACCCATTACCACAGGCTCAATGCGAGAGATGTTGTAGTTCTCGCCAAGACGAGCACGGTAAACACCACCACAGTCTTTAACACGGGTAGACAGCTGCATGTCACCTTCACCGTCGATCATGGTGTTATCGATGTCAGAGATACCGATATAAACGTAAGCGTCGGTCACGATTTCGTCAGCAATAGTATCTACGCCTTCAACCGCTTCTTTCGCACGCTTGTGGTTTACCGAGATACCTTCCAGCTTGCGCCATTCAGCAGTCGCGCCCAGCGCTTTAGCCGCAGCACGTGATTCAAGGAAGGCTACACGGTCATCCATTGGCTGACCAGCAGTCACTTTACCACCACCGTTGGCTACGGTTGGGTAAGTGGCATCACCATTGGCCCAGGCTGCAACATCGGCCAGCGTGATATAAGAACTTTCGCCGTCAACGTAATCGTCGGTACCAATGCCATTGTATTCGTCAATCCAGGCGCGGATGGTCAGGTTGTCACCACTGGCCAGCTCTACCCACTCAACATCAAAGCCAGTAGTAGCCGGATCGTTCTGGCCCACATCCTGAGTAAGTTTGGCGCCGTACAAGGTACCGGCACTTAAATCTTCAGCAACGTCAGCCACAAATTTAAACAACACACCACCGGTATCGTCCTGAGACAGGTATACAGTGCGGCCATCAGGCATGACTGTTGAGTTTTCGTGCTCATAACGGCCCATCGCAAGGTGCTTAACAATAACTGGCTCATCGGCAGCAGGCTCAGTGACTTCAGCAATGTAGCCGTAGTTATAAGGATTGGGTACGTCTGGTGCGGTCATTTCCCACATGCGGCCGATACGTGCGTTGGTAGCCACTTCATTAGGATCATTCCAGCTGGCATCAGTGGTGCTGTCGACAGTTGAATCAACTACCCACTCTTCTGAAGTCAGTGGTGTGCCCCACGGTGACATTGAACCAAAGCAGTTAGCGGCAGTGCCCCATACAGGCGAGAAGTCAAGCATCATAACATCGGTAACAGTCCACATGCCCTGCTCGTCACGTTCGATCTGCATACGGCTCATGCCGCCTGGCAGCTCTTCCCAGTTTGAAAACAGGTAGCCCTGGCCTTCGCCGGTAGGCAGGAAGCCGTTAAAGTCAGGCATGTCGTTTTCCAGTACCAGCGTCCCGCCGTCAAGGGTATAAATGTGACCCAGACCTTCAGGCAGCTCACCGTTGTATGTATCGCCGGTCTGACCCAGTACCTGATACTGACCAATAGCAGTAGTCACCAGCTCTTTTTCTTCCTGTGAAGCAGGTACCGGTGAATCCGGTAACGTAGCGGGCAGATTATTAAAGTTTACGCCGGCCAGTACACCCACGGTGCCGGTGTTAATGGGCATGCTGTTAATGCTGTTAGTAGCGGTATTGGTGCCTGATGGGTGCTGCACGTTAAAGAACAGATCGCCCTCATCAGTCAAAAAGATACCGGTGACTTCCGCGCCCAGAGGTACGGTAGCGATACGGGTTAATTTACCTACTGAATCGCCACTCTCGCCCTGCGGGCCTTGTTCGCCGGGTGCCCCCTGTGGGCCTTCAGCACCAGTTGCTCCATCAACGCCGTCGTCACCGTCCAGTGAACAGGCTGATAATCCCATTGCAATGGCGAACGCCAGCGCAGAATAACGAATACCGCGAAATAGTTCTTTTTGCATTATTTTTTCCATCTTGTGTGTGCATGAATACAGCGGCCTGAGTGCTATACCCGGATTAATTTTGCGCCAACAGCTTGAACACAAGGTGTGAAAATGCGGTGAAAGCCACATGACAAATAGGTGAAGGTTTTATTAATACAATATAATAATCAGCAAGTTAGAAAAGCATTTCGATGAGTAGGCAGGCCAGCAGCCATGCGGCATACGCCTTTCTTGAACAGGTATTATTGCCGCTGGTATTTTTTTGTGAGAAATCGTTTTTATCAGCGGTTCAAAAAACTAAGCGGCCTGTTTGCTGGCATTAAAGCCTTCAATAAAGCCACTGACAAAATCAGGGCCGGCTAGCCCAACCAGCAGACATAAGGCAGATATCAGCATCATATTGCGGTTATTTTTTCTGTAGCCCAGAGTCATCAAAACAATAAACAGAATAAGGCCGCTAATTTCCAGGTAGACCATGGTTAAATCCTTTTAACTTGCTGTGATATTAAGGTAAATAGCATGCCTGACAATTTTACTGCATTGGCGGGCTTTGATATTTAGCTGCAGCGCTAGTATTGCCGTTTTTGCTTTTGGCCGTCAAGTTGGCCTGCTGAGGATTTTTCTTGCAGAAACGAAAAACGGCGAGCATCCTGCTCGCCGTTTTCCGAAAGAACTTAAACTTAATTAGTTAATAATTAAGCTAATGCGCCTTTAG
>NZ_CAJXQY010000039.1 GCF_913058315.1 uncultured Alteromonas sp.
GATCAATATATGGCATGGCTATTATTTTATTGAAGGCATTATCAAGTTCTCTACCGGCGTTATCTCTATTGTTACCGCGGTTTGTTTATGGCGCCTGATGCCCACCCTTATCAACATCCCCAGTATTGATATGCTCAGCCAGCGCAATGCCGAGCTGGAAGCCCTCAGAACTGAACTGGAAGAGTCCAACAAATCCTTGGAGGAGAAAGTCAAACAACGCACGCTTGAGCTCGAGCGCCAGGCCAATACCGATACCGTAACAGGCGTAGCCAGTCGCTTTGCCATTATGGACCGGCTTAGTCGTTGCTACCTGGAGTATCAGCGTTACCATCGCGCGTTTTCCATTCTGATGATAGATGTGGACCACTTTAAAGACATTAACGATAACCATGGCCACCAAACCGGCGATACGGTATTGCATGAACTTGCCATGTGTATTGCCAGCAATGTCAGACAGCCCGACTCGGTAGGTCGCTACGGGGGTGAGGAATTTTTAGTCATATTGCCGGAAACACCGGGCGAACAAGCACATGAGCTGGCCGATCGGATCCGTCTTGCCGTAGAAGCAATAACGCTCACCAATAACATTACTATTACCTGCAGCATTGGTGTGGCAACCATCAGCGCCAGCATTTCTGATGACGGGCTGGTAAGTCGGGCCGATAAAGCGCTGTATAAAGCCAAAAACGCCGGGCGCAATCAGGTTGTATCCTATGCCAGTGGGATGGCAGACGGCTGATAGCAACAAAAAAGCCCCGCTAGCGGGGCAAGAGGTCACACACTTCACTCACACGCAGCGTTCACGCTGCGAACATCTATTACCAGCTTGCTTTTTTATGACCAAAGGTGGCGTAGTAGCCAATAAACAAGTAGCACGGGATCATAATGGCATAGGCCAGCTGTGAAGAGAGCACATCGGCAAGGCCGCCATAGGCCAGCGGTAAAATGGCTCCACCAGCAATCCCCATAATCAGAATGGCCGAACCTTGCGGGGTAAACTTACCCAACCCGGCTAATGCCAGCGGCCAGATAGTCGGCCAGACCATTGCATTGGCTAACCCTAACAGCGCAATCATGGCAATGGTATCTGGTACTTCGGGCAAGCCCAACCAGCCCCAGAGCAGGGAAGACAGCAATGTTGAATCGTCTGAGCCCAGCAAAATCGCCACCGTCAGTACCAGACCTAATCCGGCGGATGCCTTTAATGCAGCAGCCTGTGAAATAACCCGGGGAATACACACCAAGCCAAGCAGATAGCCCACCACCATGGCGGTCATGGTAAACGAGGTGAGTGAGGTAGCATTGGCAACACCCAGTGAAGAGCCGTACAGGCCAATGGTGTCGCCGGCAATAACTTCCACTCCCACGTAACAAAACAGGGCTACCGCGCCAAGCACCAGGTGCGGAAACTGCATCACCGAACCGGAAACTTCGGTAGCGGTATTTTCATCCTCAAAGCGAATATCCGGTAGGTTAACTTTCATTAAACCCAGCGCTAACAGTCCCAGCGCAATCGCCATACCGATGTATGGCTGAATAAGCTTAAAAGACATCTCGTTGAGCTGGATATTGCGTTCGGTTTCGCTCATCTGTGCCAGAGATACCTGGTTAACGTGGCCGAAATCACCCAACACCAGCGCAGTAAAAATCAGCGGTGCTAATACGCCGGCAAATTTATTCAACAAACCCATAAATGCAATGCGCGCCGCGGCGCTGTCTGGCGAACCAAGGTGCACAATAAACGGATTAGAAGCAGTTTGCAGAATGGTTAGCCCGGAGCCCACCACAAACTGAGCAAGTAAGAAGATGATAAAAGTTTTGCTCAACGCGGCCGGCACAAACAGCAGGCAGCCGCCGGCAATCATTGCCAGCCCCAGCGACATGCCTTTTTTATAGCCGGTATGCTCGAGGATTTTGGCCATTGGCAGGGCCATCACCACGTAGGCCACGTAAAAACAGAAGGCGATAAACAGCGCTTCCATTTCACTGAGCTCGCACACCATTTGCAAAAAAGGGATCAGGGCGCCGTTAAGCCAGGTGACAAAACCAAAGATAAAAAATAACAAACCAATGGTTAGCACCGGCATTAAACTGCGGGCACCCGGTTGGGCGACAGATTGCGTATTCATAGGGTTATCTCTCCGTTTTCGACGGGCTTACCGCGCAGCCAAATGCTTTCAATATTCAGCGCATCGTCCAGCAATAATAAATTGGCAGTCTGGCCTACGGCAATGCTGCCAAGGTGTTGTTCCTTAGCCATAAACCGGGCCGGCGTCTGACTGGCCATGGTACTGACCTCTGGTAGCGTAAAGCCCAGGTCACGGTAACAGTTTTGCACTGCTGTATGCATATCGAGGCAAGAACCGGCCAGTGTTCCCTCCGGCGTAATCAGTTTGTCACCATGGCGTTCGATAACGGTGTTAAAAAAGGCCAGTTCAGTGATGTCTGTGCCCACATGGGCCATAGCATCGGTAACCAGCATAATGCGCTGTGCCGTTTTGGTTTTTATCGCCAGCGCAGCACTTTGCGGATGCACATGGTGATGATCGACAATCAGGCCACAATAGGCATCGCTGTGATTTAGTGCAGCACCCACCATACCCGGCGCGCGGGATTGTAAGGCTGACATGGCATTGTACAAATGGGTAAATCCGCTGGCACCGGCTTGCAGGGCTGCCATGGCTTGTTCGTAGGTAGCATTGCTGTGCCCCAACGCCACTACCACACCGGCGGCCACCAGTTCGCGAATAAATCCAACGTCCACATTATCCGGTGCCACGGTCACCAACACCCGCCCCAGATCCTGGCGGGATAAAATGGCCAGTTCACTGTCTTTGGGATGGCGAATAAAGCCCGCTTCGTGAACGCCTTTTTTGGCCACGTTCAGAAACGGCCCTTCAAAGTGCACACCTACGATAGTGGGGTGGTCGTCGGCTATCACTTCGGCAATAGCATCTGCGGCTCTTGCCATAGCCGGCTCACCATCGGTGATTAACGTGGGTAACATTGAGGTGGTACCGAAACACAGGTGAGCCCGCGCCAGTTTATCCAGACTTGCGGCATTGGGTTGCTGGTTAAATAAAACCCCGCCGCCGCCATTTACCTGGGTATCAAAGTAACCGGGCAGTAATGTCCCCGCTTTTACCGGTTCATCGCCGGCCGGCTCAATAGCCACGACAATGCCATCTTCAACAGTTATGCAGGTATTCTCAAGCACGCCGGCTGGGGTGATAACCTGTTGTACACACATTTTCATTTATACAGTTTCCGTTACTTTATTAAGCCCCGGCGGCGTATCCGGGTTAAGACCCATTTCCATCGCCACCTGTTCGATATCCAGGTAAAAACGCTGCATCAGCAATAAGGGTACCACTCTTTTGTGCAAGGTCGTGTTGGCGCAGTCCATTTTCACCATGTTAGCACCTCGCTGGCGCACATTGTCTGACATCGTATGATGATAGGGCTGCGACTCATCAGGAATATCCAGGTCGATAATCAACAATGGCTTTTCTGCCAGGGTGACCGGCCCGTGAATAAATTCGGCGCTGCTAAAGGATTCTGCGTGGATCCCCAGTACTTCTTTAAGTTTAAGCGCCACCTCCCTGGACACTGCATAGCCAAAGGCTCGCCCTAACACTATGCAGTTTTGTACGCCCTGTAAGTGCGCTAATTCAAGCTGCGGCGGTTGCTTACAGACCATTTCCATTGCTGCGGGCAAGTCAGACAGAGAAGCTTCCAGGGCTTTATTCTCAGACCACAAGGCACATAATTGCAATAACGCCGACAAACTGGCCAGGTAACTCTTGGTGGCAGCCACCGCCTGCTCTTTGCCCGCACGTATTGGCAACACGGCATCACAAATAGAGGCCAGAGGGGACGTCTCATCATTCACCAACGCCACCGTGTAAGCACCACCCTGCCTGGCAAATTTAGCCTGATGCAGAATATCCGGGCTTCGTCCCGACTGCGAAATCACAATTACCAGCGCATTTTTCAGGTTAAGCTGTTTATTGAAAATCCCCGATACCGAGGGCGCCGCGGCGCACACCGGAATACCCAGCTCCACTTCATAAAGATATTTAGCAAACACACCGGCATGATCAGAAGAGCCACGGGCTATCATCATGATCATACTCGGCTGCAGAGTGCGTAAAGTTTCGGCAAGCGCATCGCACACGGGCTTGTTGTGTTTAAGTTGATCGGCAATTACTGTGGCGGCCTGACGGGCCTCGTGCGCCATAATACTGTTGGTCATTATCCCTCTCCGGATGTTACTGCTTGTTTTGCCAATAAGATTGCGCCCTGTTCGGGGCTGTGCGCGCAGGGCTGGATCCGCTGCTGTATGGCATCACTTAATAACGGTTGGTAAACGGCGGTCAGCCCGCCAATTAAACATAATTCGAACTCGCTGTTACCAATGGCTTGTTCGGCAAGACACTGTAAATAATGACGGCCTTGCTCAATAAAGCCTGCAACGACACTGTCACCATTTTGATATAAGGGCATCAGTGAGGTCACGATGGCCGCGTAGTCATTAGAATTAAACCCACTGCACTGCTGAACAATGTCTTCGGCCTGCTCACTGTTGAAGTGCGCAGAAACTGCGTCGAATACCGCATCGCGGGGCGCCAGATGGTCATAGCCAAGCAGAGTATGCTGAATGGCCTGTAATCCCAGCCAGGCACCGCTGGCTTTGTCGCCAATCGGGAAGCCATGACCACCGAAGTCGGTAAACGTATGGTTGGCATAGCGTGTAGCCGATGAGCCGGTCCCACACACAATCACTGCCCCGGCATTGCCTCGGTGAGCGCCGGCACAGGCGGCGTGTAAATCACTCACAAGATGAACCCGCATAAAGGGCAGTTCACGCTTCAAAAACGCCTGACTGGCCCCAGCAATATTGGCGCCTGCCAATCCTGCGCACAACACTACCTGTTCGGCAGTAATAGACAGCCCGGTTTGCTTAATAGCCTGCTCTGCGGCCTGGCGAATAGAGGCTTCGGCTACATCCGGGTTGCGCATAATGTTGGCCGGACCGCTGCTGGCGGTCGACAATACCTTGCCGTGCTGATCTTCAAGACGAACCCGGCAACGGCTCCCTCCTCCATCAACACCAATAAAATACGTGTTACTTTTCATAGCTAATTGTTCTCAACTTGCGATAGTTGCCTCGCCACCAACTCACTGAATTACGCCTGTGGGCAGTGATATAAAAATTATTAGGGTCTGTCGTCAGCATGCTGATTAGGGTTCCACTGCGATAATTCGGCTGGTGTGAGGGCTGTTAATTAAGCGCGCGCGCACAAAATGAATAGAATCTTTAGATAGAGCTCCGGTGTAAGTGTGCCAGGTACTGGCATCTGCGCTGTATTCCAGCTTCAGATTCGGCATGGCAGCCCGCAGTACTATTTGCTGTTGTTCATTAATCTGGTATCCCGGCGGTGGGATCCGGACATTAATACCCGCCTTAACCAGCCGTGGGTAATGGCGCTTCGCCACCACCTGGGTAAATTCCGTAAAGTCGCGATTCAGCTCAGTAAGATAATCCGCTTGTGAGGCATTGCCTTCCCACTCAGCCTGATGCCAGGCACGCTCAGCAAAGGCCAGTAAACGGGGGAAAAGCATATATTCAACACTGCGCTGATCGCGGGTAATCTCGGTCCAGAGCTGCGCCTGCATACCCAGAACTTCAGTAGCCTGCTGGCGCGGTTCGTCATCATAGGGATGCCCCATTCTGTCAGTCCAGAGCGTCGAGTGCTGGCCAGGATACTGCGGCATAAACCCGAACACTTTTTTTAACGATACTGACTTAGCTCCCCAGTAATAACCCGGTTCGAGAGGGTCGTTTTGATACGGAAAATCAAAGTACAGCACATCCGGCAGTGACAATACCGCCGGTATATTGGACGCGGCTAACTGGCTAATCGTGTTGCTAGCGCCGGCTGGCAGCGTCTGCCAAACGTTAACGTATACATTGGCCTCTGGCAGTGCCGGTAAGGCTTCCATCATGCCATCGCTCCAGCCGGCCATTACCAGCCCCTTGCTGTTACCCAGCTTAATGATTTCCTGAATAAAGGTTTTGGCAATATCGTGGGGCGCAATGCCTGAATCCTGACAAGCCGCTGATTTTGTCCAGGCGCCGGCCGTTTCGTCGGCGCCAATATGATAGGTAGTAAGCGGCACACCCGCTTGTTGATGCATCGCTTTAAGCTCCGCCAGCAGCTTATCAATGAAGCGAAACGTTGACGGTAAACACGGGTTAAGGGTGTTGTCGTTATAGTGCTGAATTGAGGAATACACCGACGTATCGCTAAATTCAGTGAGCAGGTACATTTCGGCCTGTTCGGGCTTGTTCTCGGCCATCAGGCGGGCATGCCTGGCTTCCATAGACTTAATTGCTGCTCTGGAATGGCCCGGCATATCCAGCGACGGGATCACTTCTATGCCCCATTGTGCCGCCAACTGCAGGAGAGATTGATACTGCTCAACACTCAGATAGCCATTAACCCCGGCATCCCGGCTCGGACCAGACCCCAACTGTGGCATCAGGCATTGACGCTCCGACTCATCATGACACCGATAAGCACCTACATTGGTGAGTTCCGGTAGCCCGGGAATTTCCAGACGCCAGCCTTCATCGTCACTGACGTGCAAATGGAGTTTATTGAGTTTTAATATCGCCATCTGCTCCAGCAGCATGGTAATCGACTCATAGCCGGTAAAACTGCGGGCAATGTCAAAATGGACGCCCCGAAAAGCAAATCGAGGGGCGTCGGTTATAGTGGTGACGGCAACCTGGCCGCTTTGCGGTTCGCGCAATTGAGCCAGGGTTAACAGACCATAGCCAGCCGCGGTATCGGAAGCCGCAGTCAGGGTGATGGTGTGCTCATCGACTCGCAACTCATATTGCTCAGCACTGCTAAACTGCTGCGCCGCGAAAATAACCTTAATGGTTTCCAGACGCTCACCAACCGGTAAGCCTAACTGCTCAACGAGTGGTATCCAGGGTGCCAGATGGGCCGCATTCGATGGCAGATTGATACCCGCGAGCGCCCTTTTTTGCAAGCTATCCTGGCGTGTTTTCACTTGCGGTATCACCCGATGAGCACTGGACGCCGCCCACTGCTCTGGTAACGAGGCAAATTGCGCTCGGCTGATTTCAAGAGGCAGTGAATCTTCGGCATTACGGCGATACTGATTTGGTCTGGTCCAGGTACCGGTGTGAGCGTTCACCGGTAAGCCAGTACCTTGCTCTATCTGTTGCACGGTACTGTCGATAACCACCGGGGCCAGTGCCCCGGCAACCAAATAGTAA
This sequence comes from uncultured Alteromonas sp., assembly GCF_913058315.1. Taxonomy (GTDB): domain Bacteria; phylum Pseudomonadota; class Gammaproteobacteria; order Enterobacterales; family Alteromonadaceae; genus Alteromonas. The sequence continues at coordinate 7,316 of NZ_CAJXQY010000039.1, forward strand.
TTCGGCATAATGTCAGACCGGGCCGCATGCCAGGCCGGTGCCATTATGCGAATATCCTCAGTGGTGTGAGCAGGGATGGTCTGAGAAAGAGACATTTGATGATGATCGCCATTAATATGGCTAATGCTAACCGCCACGCTTTGCGCCGTTGCGATGGGCGTAATGTGACTAAAATGAATCACTGTCCCCCTGGTCAGTGGCACGGCCTGGGTTTGCAAACGGATTTGCGCGCTGAAACAGTGCCCGGCAATCCCGGCGGACTGACAAGCCGACTGATCAATATTATCCAATACCTGATATTGCACGACCAGTGTTCTGCCCAACTGGTTAAGCTCGTGCTGGGTGATGGTCGCAGCGCTTGCACTTAAACTCGCAAAAGACCAGGCCAGACAATATTTAATTAGGGTATTGATCATCATTGAACATCTTCGTGGTGGATTAGGGTAAACAGAGTAGTAATTCTTTGGGCAGTGTCAGCCGCTGACCGGCAAATAACCGGCCAGCGGTAGTTGCTTAAAAGCTCATGCTCGCGCCAACAAACAGGCGTCGACCATTGGCACTTTGGGTACCACCTAAGCGAGCGCCATCCGACTCCCGTACATAGTAGTTTTCCCAGATTTCATCGGTCAGGTTTAAGGCTTCCGCTTTAAACGTGACGTTGTCATTAAACTGCCAGCTGAACTGCGCATCCAGTTGCGCCTGCTCATCGCGATACTGAGTACCAATTTCGGCCTGAGCAATGAAATACTCCGAACGATAATTGTAGTTCAGACGCGCGCTGTACTGGTCTGTTTCATAATAAACGCCCACGTTAAACGAGTTCTTCGACGTATTGGGGAAGCTCACCGTCCGGCTGGTTAACGTAGCACCAATGATATTACCGTCATCATCCAGTACCGGTGCGGCTTCGTCAATTTCCGCATCGTCGAGGTCAGTGTAGGTGTAGTTAAAGTACCCGCCAAAGCCGTTTTCAAAGGCGTGCTGAAGCTGGAATTCAAAGCCTTCAAGCGCCGTTTTGCCACCGTTTTCAGGCGTACTCAGCTGGTTAATTTGCTGACCGTTAATTTCTTTAGCCACGGTTTTGGTAAAGATAAAGTCGCTGATATCCTTTCTGAAGAAGGTAATTGACGCCAGTGATGCACTGTCGAAATACCATTCCACACCCGTTTCAAACTGATTCGCTGTTAACGGATTCAGCGCCGGGTTACCCGCTGAGCCTGAGCTGGTTTCCGGGGTGAGGTTGACTGCCGGAGCCAGCTGGAAAGGCGCCGGACGGGTAATCACACGGGCGGCAGCAAAACGTAAGATAACATCTTCAGACAGGTTATAAGCAATGTTTGCACTGGGCAGCCATTCTTTATAGTCGCTGTCGTAAGCCACGTCCTGACCGGAATTTAAATCAAAGCCATTCGAGGTTGAATCAGTTTCAACATAACGTATGCCAATGTTACCGCGCAGATCGTCGGTGGCAAATTTTGCCATGGTGTACAAGGCGGTTATACTTTCTTCAATGTCGAAAGAGGCATCTTTCAAAAACACATTGCTGTTACGACACAGTCCACCGGCATTCCCTTCGTTACACTCAGAAACGTTATATAACGCCGAGTACATGAGGTCTTTGTCCGGCATAAAGTAGCTCGCTGCCACACCATTGGTTTGCGAATGACTTACATTAACCATATCGCCGCTCCAGAAGTCGCTCGCTGGTCCCAGACTGCCTTCACCGGTGGGGACCAGATTAGCCAGATCGGTTCGGTAGCGCTGCTGGGAGAAGCTGCGGTCGCGGAATTTCATACCGGATTTAATTTCATTAATCGCGCCCCACTCTACAAAGTGACTGTAGTCAAACTGCAGGTAGTCTTCTTTATCTTCGGTGCTGTTTTCCTGATCAAAAATTCCGCCTAACCACATTTCATCACCGGGGTTAGCCAACCAGGGACTCGCACTCACAAAATCGATGTAAGGGTTAGTACCGCCTGGATTATAGAAGTCGAAAGACGCGCGTTCATCATCCGGGGTTACCCAGAACTCGGTGAAGAAGTCGTTGTTGGTGCCTTCACCACTGGTGGTGCCTAACTGAAAGTGCAGTTCGCCATTTTCCAGGGTGTAGGTACCTTCCAAATCGAGCACGTCGGTCGACATCTCAGAGCCATCACGGTAGATATTGTCGTAAGCAATATGGCGTGCCCAGCCCGGACGGTTTGGTACGCCGGTTACCGCCAGTGAATCTACAATACCGTTACTTACGGTACCCGGATTGGTATCTGTGCCTAAGAAGGCCACGCCTCTGAACGGAATACCGATAAGGTTGGAGTTAACGTTATCCGCTTCCATTACCGACGACATATAGTGCAGAGACAGGTCCAGATCGTCGGTGACCAGCCACTGACCGGTAATATCGAAACCTTTACGTTTACGATCCTGCTTAAACAAGGCTGAACCCATTCCCCATGGAATAGCGCCGCGCTCACTGGCACCCTGCGGTGCTTCAATAAGCGGGTCAATACGCGCAATGCTGGGGCCAAACCAGCCAAAATCTTCATTGGTTTCACGCTGAACGGTTCGTTGTTGATAACTGGCAGAAACCAGTAAACCAAACGTTCCCTCGTCATTTTTCCAGCTGTATAAGCCAGACAATGACGGATCGGTCGTTTCTGCGTTGTCACTGTACTGCCCTTCAATCGACACCTGCGAAGTATTGGCATCGAGGTCCAGCGGTTTGCGGGTACGCAGAATGACCGTACCACCGAGTGCGCCTTCATCTAAATCCGCTTGTGATGATTTATACACCTCAAGACCGGCGACCATTTCTGAAGCCAGGATCTCAAAGTTAAAGTTACGTGTAGCGTCAGACAATACAAACCATTGTGCGGTACCCACCGCCTGACCATTCAGTAAGGTCAGGTTTTGATCGGGTTGTACACCCCGAATGGTCACACCCTGACCTTCACCAAAATCCCGGTCAATCGTAATACCCGGGATACGTGACAGTGACTCTGCCACGTTTTTGTCGGGGAATTTGCCAATATCTTCTGCGGTAATGGCATCCACCACACTGTCGGAAAAGCGTTTGGTGTTAATGTTTTCTTTCTGGCTTGCCCGAATACCACGGATTTCAATCACTTCAGTATTGTCTGCACCTTCTTGTGCGAAAGCGGCCGGCGCTGAAGTTACCGCAACAGCACCTACCGCAAGTGCCAGACGAAGCCCACGAGTTAGTTTAGTTATTCTGTGTTTATGCATCACTCAAGTCCTTGTTCTCATCATAATGACAACGCTGTCATTTTACTCATAAATAAAATGACAGTCGCGTTCACTAGCCAGAATTTGGTTAATGACAACGCTGTCATTGAGTGTTAAGCTACAACAAGGAATTAACCTTTGCAAACATATTTATTTACTATTCGGCATGAATATTACGTAACCTACTGATAAATATATGCAAAAAATTGTTTAAAAATTATTCTGGAGGCATAATGTCTGCCACGATAAAAAGTGTTGCGGAATACGCCGGTGTATCCATTAAAACCGTTTCCCGGGTTATCAATAACGAAGGCACGGTAAAACCCGATACGCTGGCTAAAGTACAGCAGGCTATCGACGCCCTGGATTACCGCCCCAACAAAGCGGCCCGTGATTTAGCCGGGCGAGACAACTATGTGCTGGGTTACGTCTACGACAACCCCAACGCCTATTACATTCTGGCCATGCAGAACGGTATTCTTAAGGAGTGTCGTGCCAATGGTTACGAGCTGCTAATCCACCCCTGCGACGCCACCAACGCTAACATTATCGATGAGTTGGTTAACATGGTTAACAGTGCTCGACTGGCCGGGCTGATCCTGTCTCCCCCCTTGTCAGAGATGCCCGACGTATTGCAGGCCATGGACGAAAAAGGCATTCAGTATGTGCGGGTACTTTCAGGCGATAAAGCCCCTGATGACAAGCCCTGTGTACTGGTAGACGATTATCAGGCTGCCCGCCAAATCACCGAGCACCTGATCAACCAGGGACACCAACGTATTGCCTTTATCGCGGGTGAAAAACAACACCATTCCACCACCGAACGGGAACGCGGGTTTTATCAGGCGCTTGCCGATCGGGGTATTCACCCGGACCCGGATCTGGTGGTTGAAGGTACCTATTCATTTGGTACCGGTGTACAAAGTATTCAGCAACTGCTGGCATTGCCTGAGCCGCCCACCGCGCTATTTGCCTGTAACGATGAAATAGCCGCGGGTGCGCTGTTCGGCGCCCGTATGCAAGGCGTAGATGTACCTGAAGCGCTGGCCATTGCCGGGTTTGAGAACAGCCCCTTTTCAACTCAGACGTTTCCGCCACTAACCACCGCTTCGCAGCCCACGGCGCAAATTGCCCAGCGCGCTACATCTTCGTTAATTCGTTCTTTGCAGGCCCGTAAACGTAAAGCCGAGAACCAAACCGTTCCCGCCGATATCTTTGTGCCTGAACTGATTGTTCGCGAATCCACCAGCCGGTAGCCACTATGACCAATAGCACTCAACAGCCCGAATCAATCGTTATCGTTGGCGGCGGCACCGCCGGCTGGATGTGTGCGGCCTATCTGGCGGCGAAGTGGAGCAAGCGCTATCGCATTACGCTTATCGAATCGGCACAAATTGGTACGGTGGGCGTAGGTGAAGGCTCCACCCCGTTTTTAAAACAGTTTTTTGCCGAACTGGGCTGGCAGGAGTCCGACTGGATGCCCGCCTGCGATGCAACCTATAAAACCGGAATTGAATTTAGCAACTGGACCAGCAGCGAGCGCTTTAAACGTTATTTTCACCCTTTTTTCAGTGCCCTGGATTTAGACACCGCCGACCACTTCTTCGCTAACTGCAACCAGTTGCGACGGGGCCAGAACGCGGCTGTTCGGCCCGAGCAGTTTTTCTCTGCAGCCACAATGGCAGAAGCGGCAGTCTCACCGGTTAGTACTACTCTGGGCGGCGACATTGATTATGCTTATCACTTTGATGCCAGCAAACTCGCCTGTTGTTTACGCAACTTTGCTGTGCGTCAAGGCGTGACGCATCTTACCGGCAATGTACTGAAGGTGCAGTGCACTAACGGCCACATCACCCAATTGGAAACCGATTGCAGCGCCCCCCTTACTGCCACGCTGTTTATCGATTGCTCGGGCTTTCGCGGATTGCTAATGAAACAAGGGCTTGGGCAGTCTTTGCAAAGCTATCAGGATTGTTTATTCAACGACCGCGCCGTGGCCATCCCCACCCCGCACAATCAGCCGCAACAGGCCATCACGCCACAAACCCGCTCAGAAGGCTTATCCTGTGGCTGGATGTGGAATATCCCACTGACCAGCCGGGTAGGCAATGGTTATGTGTACAGCAGCCAGTTTTGCTCGCCGGAGGAAGCTGAGGCAGAGTTAAGGCAGCGTCTGAATGTTAGCGATGAAACCTCCGCTCGCCACCTGACTATGCCCGTTGGCCGCTTGCAGGAACACTGGCACAACAATTGTGTTGCTATTGGCTTAGCCCAGGGCTTCATCGAGCCGCTGGAGGCTACTGCTCTGATGCTGGTGCAATATGGTATTTACCAGTTGTCGAGCCGGTTAGGTGAACCTGTAACGACTACTAGCCGCAGTCAATACAATACCGAAATGAACAGGATGTTCGACGGTATCCGTGATTACATTGTGGCTCACTACTATCTGAACACGCGTACCGACAGCCCCTACTGGCAGGCTTGTCGCCATGATATCAGGGTACCGGAAAACCTGTCTTTACTGGTCAATGCCTGGGACGGCCCGGGCCAGTTTGAGGAAGCGCTGGACAGCATAGACCAACAACTCGTGTACTTGCGGCCTTCCTGGTATTGTATTCTGGCAGGCATGGGCAGGTTTAAAGCCCAGGCAGCTAACCTTCCTGATCCTGGCGCTGCTGCTGGCATTCAACAATATCTTACCCGGACGGTTGGTGAGCACTTTAAAGCGCAGTTGTTGGCTTAGCGATAGCCGGTCACCTCAACAGCCTGTTTCACTTTATCAGTTGTCTATCAACAAACTGCCAGCTACACATACTGAGCCGCGGCCCAGCCGCTGCTCCACGCCCATTGGAAGTTATAGCCGCCCAACCAACCGGTGACATCCACCACTTCGCCAATAAAGAATAACTGTTCTACTTTCTTACTCATCATGGTCTTTGATGACAGCTCGTCGGTGTCTACACCGCCCAGTGTGACTTCAGCAGTTCGATAACCCTCGGTACCATTTGGGTGAATCTGCCAGTCTTCAAAAAAGCCGGCGATGGAGTCAGCTTCTTTGCTGTTTAATTGTTTTAACGGTTTATTATCCCAGTCATTCAACTCACAAAAGGCCGCCGCAACGCGCTTGGGAAAATGCTTTGCCAGCCAGGTAGTGATTAAAGAATCAGGATTCTTTAATTGCGCATCTGCCAGGCTTTCTGCGATATCGAAGGTTGGCGCAGCATTGATATGCAGCGTATCACCGGGCTGCCAGTAACTTGAAATTTGCAGCATGGCCGGGCCGCTTAAGCCCCGGTGCGTAAATAAGGTGTTTTCTCTGAACGTGGTATCGTTGCAGGTAGCATAAGTGTCGATCGCCACACCGCTTAGCTCGGCCAGAATCGTCTTGTCTTTTTCATGCAGGGTAAAGGGCACCAGACCGGCTCTTGTAGGTAATACTTTGATCCCAAATTGCTCAGCCAGTTTATAGCCAAACGGGGTGGCACCGAGTTTTGGCAGGCTCAGCCCGCCGGTTGCAACCACCAGAGACTCACACTCGTAGTCGCCCAGAGACGTACTCAGTGCAAAACCCGTTTCGGTTTTGCTCACACCGTCGATCTCACAGCGGGTGGTAATCTCGACATTGGCTTTCCGGCATTCACTCACCAATAAATTTACGATATCGGCCGCGGAGTCGTCGCAAAATAGCTGTCCCAGGGTTTTCTCGTGATAGGCGATACCATATTCGGCTACCAGCGAAATGAAATCCCACTGGGTATAGCGGCTTAGCGCGGATTTGCAAAAATGAGGATTGTTACACAGGTAGTTTTCGTGGCTGGCATACATGTTGGTAAAGTTGCAACGGCCGCCGCCAGACATGAGGATTTTACGGCCGATTTTTTTTGCGTGATCCAGCACCGCCACACTACGACCGCGCTTTCCGGCTTCGGCCGCACAGAATAATCCGGCTGCTCCCGCCCCAATCACAATTACATCAAACTTATTCAAAACAACACGCTCCTCTCCTGACCGGCGTATTATAGGTCAGGAGAAGCGTGGTTAATATGGTTCGGCCGATTTAATTACTGCTTTCAATCGCCGCTTTAACCACATCCAGTCTGGCTTTCCACGGATCACTAACGTGCTCCACTGTGCCATTGCGGGTCATATTCAACATGTTGCTTTTTGCCGGGTCAAACACCTGCCATTGCACGCCACTTTCACTCGATGGCTGGCCGGTTTTGGCAAAACTCACAATGTACTGGTGAATAGTATCAGCGGCCGCAATGTCCTGCTCCGTTAATGCTTCACCGTATTTCGCCGCTACCGTGTTGAAGAAGAACGGGATATCCGAAGCATGGGGGGCTCCCGGGCTATCAACACTTTCAGCAACGGTACCAAAGCGATAAAAGAATGCCTGTTGACCCATCTCAGTGATCTGTTCTGCCACGAACCTTGCCGGTTCCTGCATACTGCGATCCTGCCCTACCGCATAACCCACCGCCTGAAACGGTGCCTCCCCGGTAGGATCGTAAACTTCCCGGGCCTTGTCGGCGTGAGGTCCAAAGGAAGCAAACAGACCATCTTTATCTTTAAAGAAATTAAAACCAATATCCAGACTGGTGGCGCCTACCATCACATCCACCGCTGCCAGATTGCCGTGGCGTAGCGCGTCACCGGTGGTTTCGGTAATGATTTCACCGTCCTGCATCGGGCCGCCTGCCCAGGTAGGCTTATCGGTGGGTGTGGGGTTAAACAAGGCTGCAAGATTAAAGCCGTCGACGATGTCTTCGGCACTAAGCTCTCGCAGTGCGGCCAGCGCCTGTGCATCGGTACCGGTAATGCCGTGCTTCTCGGCATAGTTAAGACCATACTGCTCACCGGCCAGGGAGCCTGGCGTTGGTTCAGTCACCTTGCGATCGCCAAACAATGAACGGCCGCCGCCCGACATGATAATCGCCCGGTTAAATAATCCTCTGACCTGCTTTGCCTGCATCATGGCATGCACAGAGCCGCCGCCGGCTGATTCGCCCATTATCGTGACGTTATTCACATCGCCACCAAAGGCGGCGATATTGGCGTTAACCCATTTAAGTGCAGCAATTTGGTCCATGTAGGCGTAATTGCCCAGCATGTCGCCGGTCGATTCAGCCTCAGCAGTCAGCGCAGGGTGGGCAAAAAAGCCGAACCGCCCCAATCGATAGTTAAAACTTACCAATATCACACCATTTTTGGCGAATTCACTGCCGTCGTACACCGCCGGCGATGCGCCGCCATTGACGAAGCCGCCACCATAGATCCATACCAGCACCGGTGTTGTGCCATCGGCATCTTTCGGTACCCAGACATTCGCGTACAAACAGTCTTCTGCCGGTGTTTTCCCCAACGGAGCGGCATCGCTGGGAAAAGGCAACTGCATACAGTCGTTACCGTAATCGGTGGTTTGTTTCACTCCCTTCCAGGGAGTCACAGGCTGAGGCGCTCGCCAGCGCAGTTCGCCAACCGGTGGCGCTGCAAATGGAATGCCCTTGTAGATCACCAATTGTTCAGCAACCGTTCCTTTTATCTTGCCGCCGGTCACCTCAACTTCCCCGGGTGTATTGGCCGCAGAACAGGCGAATAAACCCACCAATGAGCCCAGTACAATCAGGCCATATTTTTGTAGTGAACAACGGAACATTTTTACATCCTGTGCAACAGTAATGCTAAGCGGGACAGGTAATCGTTGGATTACCCGGCATCGGCAAGAGTGGCCAGCGTACGATCTTGCACACTGGCTACCGGACTATAAGCTTTTTAACATCGATTCAGCGTCACTGACTTCAAAGCGACCAGGATCTTCGACGTTGAGTTTAACCACTTCGCCATCTTCCACCAGCATGGAGTAGCGCACTGAACGAATACCACCAAAGTCACTGGTGTTCATATCCAGGCCAATGCTTTTAGTGAAAAAAGCATTGCCGTCGGCCACCATCAGGATTTCTTCGGCGTTAGCAGACTTGCCCCAGGCATCCATCACATAAGCGTCGTTCACGCTTAAACAAATAATGCTATCCACCCCTTTGGCCTTAATTTTATCCGCAAGTGCAACATAACCCGGTAAATGTGCTTCCGAGCAGGTTGGTGTAAATGCACCAGGTACAGCGAAGACGACCACGCGTTTACCGCTAAATAACTCATTCGTATGCGGACTGGTCATTTTGCCGTCCTTCATTAATCCAAACGTCACTTCCGGCAGGGTGCTACCCACATCAATCATGTTGTTCTCCCAGAGAAATAATATAATTAACAGCAAGCTGTCTTAGGTAAATTACTTTGTAACTATAACAGTATCTGTAAATTGTGAAATAAAAAAGCCCCCGTTAAACGGAGGCTTTATATTTTAGATTAGCCTATTTGACGTGCTTAAAAACTCACGGTCATTTCGTCTGAACAACCGCGGTCATCACAGATTTGATAGGTAAACTCTGTATCCGTAACATTGCGGGCAACGTCGCGGTATCTGCCAGTATTAGCTACCGTGGCTACAACCACACCGTTGCGAATAATATCCACGGTAGGTGCAGGTGTTGGGCGCCAGGTTAAGAAAGTCACCAGCGTACCATTAGGCCGCAATACTGAGCGACGAATGTCCGCAACAATGAAGGCGTCTGCAGGCTCTGAAACCGTTACCGTATCGGAGTAGGTGTCAGCCTGACCTTCTGAATCGGTTACCGTAAGTGAAACACTGTAGGTGCCTTCCGCAGCATAGGTATAAACCGGACTCATTGACGACGAAGTACCGCCGTCACCGAAACTCCAGTCCCAGCTAACAATATCATCGTCTGCGTCGGTACTGGTGTCAGTAAAGGTTGCGGTTAATTCATCAGTGCTAACCTCGAAGCCAGCAACCGGCGGTGCGCTGGTCACTTCACCCAGGGCCTGGAAGCTCAGTGACCAACTGTTCAGGGTACCTAAATCCTGACCGGCATTATCAGATATCGACAACACCCAGTCGCCCGTTATCATTTCGCCATTGAAACTATCAACAGAGTAGGTAGCTACAATATCATCATCACTGCTTCCTGAGCGGTTATGCAGATTCACTGTGGTGCCAGACGGCGAGGTCAGGTCAACAATCAAATCACCAATCCAGGTATGAGTAATATCCACACTCACTTCAGTACCAAACACGGTATACGGGTCTGTTATGGAAATGGTTGAGGTGATACCTGTTGCATCGTTATCCGGAATTGAAGCAGGCGTGGTATTCGAGTAGGAAACATCAATCAGACCCGCCGGCAATACGGTTAAGGTAACGGTTTGCGAGCGTTCAAGCTCGTCACTTACGGCCGTGACCACAAACTGGTAATCACCCCATGGCGTTTCATCGGTGGTAGGCGTAAATAATGTCACTTCATCACCCGGCATCGCCGAGGTTGAAGAGAAGCTTGCGCCGCCCAGAGGATCGGTTACTGAGAAGGTGACTTCTCCCGACCAGTCCGCTATAGAACTGATAGAGAAAACGAATTCCCCGGTGTCACCAGCGGTTACTTCCATGGTTGAGTCTGCCACCCCAAGACCAAAGCCAGGTTGTGGATCGGCGCCAAGTAATGCGTTATAAACATTAAGACGCTTACCGGATACGGTTCTGCCGGTCAGGAAGGTGTTATCATCACCGGTTTCCATCAGTAAGGCTTTTACTTCGGTAGCCGAAAGGGTTGGATTAACCGACCAAACCAGTGCTGCAGCACCTGCAACGTGAGGTGTGGCCATGGAAGTACCAGAAGCGTAAACGTAGCTATCGTCTACATAGGTTGAGCCGATATCCGTGCCCGGAGCCCCCATATCAACCGACACCAGCCCGTAGGAATACCCCGAATCACCATCGTTATGGTTTGTACTGGCAACCGCTAATACGTTATCGACCTCATAGCTGGAAGGATAGTGAGGGCTGTTATCGTTATTCACCCCATCGTTACCGGCTGCGGCCACAAACAGAATGTCAGCATCCGCAGCGGCCTGAATAGACGCTTCCAGTGCAGCACTGAACGAACCACCGCCCCAACTGTTGTTGAGCGCTTTGATGTTAACGCCATCTTCTTTGAGCGCTACCATATAATCAATACAGGCAATAGCACCTTCGGTTGAACCAAAGCCATCGGCGGCGAGGAATTTACAGCCAACAATGGAGACGTCGTGGTTAACCCCTACCACCCCAATGCTGTTATTCCCTTCGGCACCAATAGTGCCCGATACGTGCGTACCATGCCCCTGGTCGTCATAGGGATCTGAATCGCCATTGACCGTATCGATACCGTAGATATCATCCACGTAACCATTGCCGTCGTCATCAATACCGTTACCCGCAATTTCACCCGGGTTCATCCACATATTGTTAACCAAATCAGGATGGTCGTACTGTACACCTGTATCAATAACACCAACCACAACATCACTGCTGCCGGTTGAAATATCCCAGGCTTCGGCCGCGTCTATGTCGGCATCCGGGGTACCACCGGTCTGACCGGTATTATTCATGGCATACAGCAACTCATAGAATTCGTCGTTAGGCGTTGCGTCAATAGACCAGATAAAATTAGGCTCAGCGATAGCCACCGCCGGATTGCCTTTCAGTTTCTTAATAGCCTCTTTTACCGGCATGCCTTTAAGCTGAAATTTAGCAATCCGTCCTTTGAGGAGGTGACTGAATTTGTCGTCTCGCCCGTCGGCATTCATGTCTGCGATACTGGCCCCCACGAGGGCACGTGCCGAGCGCTTGTCGGCGGAAGTAGCGGATTCTTTATAAACTACAATAATAGAATCGTCCTTGAACTTTACAGTTTCTGCAGCAGCACTAAAGCCCAACGCAGGCAGCATAGCCAGCGTTAAAGCAGTAAGTTTTGTTTTCATAATTATTCTTCCAACAATAAAAAACGCTTACAGGGTAAGCGTGATAGGTTCCTTCGAATCGATTGTGGAACTGCGACAATCCACGTTCATTTTTGGCACAACCCATAAGGGATTGCTAGTTAGGAGGAGTAATTTACAAAAAATGTATTAGTTATCTGCGTCAGGCACTTTTTTAGTAGTACCTTTATACTAGAAGCAGGTTAAATCAGGCATCCAGACACTTGTGCACCAGTGAAAACCGTCCCTGGCGCTGCTTAGCTGGTAAGGAAAGTCTGCTGTACCCGGTAAGGCAACTAGCTGAAAACGCTGCTCGACCAGGCAACCAGTTCCACGCGATTTCGCGAGTTAGTTTTGCGGAATATGCTGTAGATATGGGTTTTTACGGTATTCACACTAATATGCAGGGTATCAGCAATCTCCTGATTCTGTGCGCCTTTGGATACGAGCAACAGAATATTCTTTTCCCGTTTGGTTAAACCCGCCTGCTGTACCATTTGCTGTACCTGCATACTTTGTATCGCTGCCGCCGGGTCGTTCTTATCCCGCAACTGACGGAAAGCACGGTTTATCGTGTCTCGCTTAAACCACACGTCAAACTTATTCAGACGGTGGATCCCCTTGAGTAAAAGCTCGGGTTTATCCGTCGCATAAAACACCCCTTCGGCGCCGGCCATTAACAGGGTGAGCTCGTCTAAAGCGCCCGGTGTTACGTTAAAGAAGACCCAACGACCACTGCGCGTGCAACAACTAAGCAGCTCGCACAAATTGGTTGTTAACTTAATATCAATAAAGATCAGCTGCGCCGGTTCGGCAGCCGTCGGCAGACTCTCAACGCCTTCCACACAGGAGGTAGTATAGCCGCAGGTTTCCACTAACCGCTTTAACAAGCAATTAGTGCCTGCCATAGCGCTACAATTAGCGGGAACGACAAAACATACCGAATTGGTATTCGTCACAGTCAATGCAATTCTCCAGACTTCCTTTGGTTTTTGCAGATAACGAGGTTGAGAGTTGTGGATTTCGCTTCGTGCCGCAGCGTTACTTCCTTGCCGCGATGAAGCAAATCGTATACTTACTATACCTGTTACCGGCTAAATGTACATCCTTTGTACAGCTTAAATTACAATGCCAATATAAATATTTCGCTATATAAATCAGTAAATTGAAATTTTACAGGTGTAGAATCAAACGTTTTTAATATACACATCGAAGCGATGTTTCTTACTGCTGATTGCCATCGATGGTTTTTGCTCCGCCAATAACGGGGCACTATTCGGCCGTTTAACCACTACTCGCTTTGCCGCGGCATGCAGCGCTGCTGGTAGCAGTAAATCAGCATCCTCATCCGCACCGAGCATCACCTGGAACAGACGCATTTCCTTTTTGACCAGGGCCGATTTCTTGCGGTGGGGGAACATCGGGTCGAGGTACACCGCATCCACGCTGGCGGGCGCCAGTTGGTGCATGTAATCGCAACTGTTGGCATGATATAGCACAAACTGTTTCGCCAGCTCAGGTTCCTGCCGGGCCAGGCGACGCAAGCCATCCGCTAATAACAAATAGGCCACCGGCGAGCGCTCAATCATAATCACATGAGCACCCAGTGCAGCCAGGACAAACGCATCCCGGCCAAGGCCTGGCGTGGCATCCAGAACGGTGATTGACTGACTGGCTTTAATACCCACCGCTTTGGCAATCGGCTCTTTACTGCCCCCTCCATGCTGACGCCGGTACTGACTCTGGCCGGATAAGAAATCAACGCTCACACCGGTGCTGTTGGCCACCGTTAAATCCATTAGCTGCAGAGTGTCAGCAACGATCTCCAGTACCAGAGCATCGCTGACATCGGCCTCGCTAACCGTAGCAATACCCACCGAACTGCTCAGCGAAATTAACTGTTGTTCAACTTCAGAGGGCGCAGCCTGTTGCTGTGCAGACAGGCGTAGTCGCGGTAAATCAGGCATGACCATAGTGCTCCTTCTGCCCTATCCAACGATTAATAATGGCCTGGGCGCGGGCCGGATATTCCGCCCACAGGCGGTTAGCGATTTCCTGGACCTGAGGAATGAGTGGCGCATCGCGTACAATATCCGCAATTTTCAGTTCTGCAATCCCCGTTTGACGGGTGCCCATAAGTTCACCCGGGCCTCTTATTTCAAGGTCCTGCTGGGCAATATAGAAACCGTCATTAGACTCCCGCAGCACCGCCAGGCGTTTGGTTGCCGTTTTCGATAAGGGGCTTTGATACATTAATACACAGTGACTTTCCACCGCGCCACGGCCAACCCGTCCGCGCAACTGGTGTAGCTGAGCCAGGCCCAACCGTTCCGGGTTTTCAATTATCATTAAGCTGGCATTAGGCACATCCACACCGACCTCAATAACCGTGGTCGCCACCAGCAAATCAAGCTCGCCCGACTTAAATGCGCCCATGATAGCCTGCTTCTCGGCAGCCTTTAATCGCCCGTGAACCAGACCAATCTGCAGGTCGGGCAGGGCAGTTTTTAAAATAACGGCGGTATCTTCGGCGGCCTGACACTGTAATACCTCAGACTCATCGATAAGCGTACACACCCAGTATGCCTGGCGCCCCTGGTGCTGACAGGCTTCGCGCACCCGCTCGATAACATCAGCGCGGCGCGAGTCTGGCAAAGCCACGGTTTTTACTGGTGTTCGGCCAGGCGGTAGTTCATCAATAACAGAGGTGTCCAAATCGGCATAGGCTGTCATGGCCAGGGTGCGCGGAATCGGCGTAGCCGTCATAATTAACTGATGGGGAAAACGCCCCTGTTGCTCGCCTTTTTCGCGCAGCGCCAGACGCTGATGTACGCCAAAACGGTGCTGCTCATCCACAATCACCAGCGCCAGCTGATCATAGGTTACCTGTTCCTGAAAAATAGCATGGGTGCCCACCAGCATCTGCACCTCACCACTTGCCAGGCGTTGCAATACTTCGGTGCGTTGTTTGCCTTTCAGTTTTCCGGCCAGCCAGCCCACCTCAATGCCCAGTGGTGCCAGCCAGTCCCTGAAGTTATTAGCATGCTGTTCAGCCAGCAGTTCGGTGGGAGCCATCAGCGCTACCTGATAACCACCGCCAATAGCCGACAACGCCGCCAGTGCAGCCACCAGGGTTTTACCAGACCCCACATCGCCCTGCACCAGCCTCATCATCGGCCGGCTGCGCGCCATATCCTGCTGTATATCGGTGGTTACCCGCTGCTGGGCGCCGGTGGGTTTAAAAGGCAGCGCGGCCAGTAATTTGTTCACCAGAGCATGGTCAACGTTCATCGCAATACCGGGTTGTGCATCACTTTGCTGACGTACTTTTAACACACTCAGATGCTGCGCCAGCAGTTCTTCCAGGATCAGCCGCATCTGGGCCGGATGTTCGCCATTTTCCAGTTCCTGCAACACCACATCCGGGGGTGGCCGGTGCACCAGGGTAAGTGCTTCCACCAGGCTGACTTGTTGCTGATACATGCCATCGGGTAATAAATCTGACAGACCGCCTTTTTTGAGGATATCCAGCGCCTGATCAGTAAGGTTACGCAAGGTAAGCTGCTTCACCCCCTCGGTAGTAGGATAAACCGGCGTAAGGGTCTCCTCCATGGGCGCAGCATCGTCTTCAATCAGCATAAATTCGGGGTGCATCATTTCCAGCCCCCACTTGCCTGTGCGCACTTCACCGAAAGCCCGGATCTGATTGCCCGGTGACATCATAGTGCGTTGCAGGGCACCAAAATGAAAAAATCGCAGCGTAATGGTGCCGGTTCCATCGGAGAGTTTTACCACCAGCATGCGCTTTTTGCCGTACTGAATATCCGCCGATTTCACTTCACCGAGGATACTGACATGTGTGAAAGGCAGGCAATCACCAATGGGGTAAATGCGAGTGCGATCTTCATAACGTGCAGGCAGATGGAAAAGCACATCCTGCACGGTTACCAGATTAATTTTAGCCAGTTTCTCCGCCACTTTGGCACCAACGCCCTTGAGCTGGGTAATTGGCATGGTGGCAAGAGGCTGTTCAGACCGCATGTGAGTGTGATTCCTTACTTTTAGAGGCATATTAAATCAAGCGCTTAGGCATTGCGAGCTTCAATCGCCCCACGCGCTTATTCCGGCTGGGGCTACTACCTTAATTGTTCTAAAGTACCCTTTCGCCGTGACGTCTCGCGTCTATAGTTAGTTAAAGACCGACTTTCTGGATGCCCGTATGAACCTGTTACCCCTTGCCACCCTGCTATTGACGCTGGCCGGATTGAGCCTACCGATGGCTTCAGCGCATTCAGACGACCCGCTTTCAGGCGAGAAACGCATTATATTAAAAGGCAATAAAGGCGAGCAACTGAACATTGGCAGCGTCACGTTTGTGCCAAAGGGCAAAACGGTGAGTTACACAATCACTATCGATCATACGCACTTTACCGATTACTTTTTATCGATGAAGGAAATGAAGTGCCTTGAAGGCCCTGAGCTCTGGTGTCACCTGCCTTACCCCTATGAGCAGCCACGTACCGTTAGTGCTGATAATTTTAGCTGGCTGGCCCACGACCTGCTGTTTATGTACAAGAAAAAAGGCGAATTTGGCGCCAATTTCTGGAATGGCATTTATTATCAGATGAAAATTGAAAACGGCCGGATCCTCGGCGTTGCTCAGGCCGTCGATTTAAATCAACTGGCCGCGCCGCCCGACGATCTGTCTACGCCCCCCTTTGGCGAATTTGAAAGAACCGATATTGAACCCCAACCGCGCTTTTTGCCCTTTGTGGAAATTCGCTGATCACGTATTATCAATGGCTACTACTCATGTCAGAGAACCTTTATGTTTGTTCCGTCGGCCTTTTCTTTTACCGATACCGAGGCACAATTAGCCTTCATTAAAACACATCCGTTTGCTGTACTGACCACCCCCGATCTACAGGCAACCCATTTGCCCTTGCTGGTTCGGCAACAGGGAGACGAGCTCCTTCTGGTGGGTCACCTGGCCCGGGCCAATCCACACTGGCAGTCTCTGGACAACACTCCGGCACTGGCGGTATTTAGCGGCCCCCACGCCTATATCTCGCCTAAGTGGTATGCCAGCGAGCCGAATGTGCCCACCTGGAACTATACTGCGGTTCACGCCAGGGGCACAGTGAGTGTGATGGACGACCAGGACTTACCGGCCGCTTTAGACGAACTAATGGAAGCGTTTGAGCCTGACTATAACCGCAACACACTCAATACTTCACTTATCGACTACCAGCAAAAACTGATCCGGGGGATTGTTGGTATAACGCTATCGGTAGACAGTTTGCAGGGCGTGCGCAAACTCGGGCAACACAAGAAAGTGGCAGATAGGGCTGGCGTGAGTAAGGGGCTTAAAGCCTGTGGCGATCATGAGTCGCTGGCGCTGCTCGACTACATGCAGCGCCACAATCTTGGCTATGCGGATTAACGTTCGCTGGCAAGTACTTCAGCTACCGACAGGATCAGTTGTGCCGAGGGGCGTACTTTGAAGTCCGGGTTCACATAGGTAAATTCTACCAACCCTTGCTGATTAACAATAAACACGCCTGGTGCCGGCAGTACCGGTGTTCCGGTATCATCTTTGGTCAGGGCAATATTGTAGTCGTCGTATTTCTTTGCTGTGGCGTCATCAACGTAAAATCCAACGCCGAATTCACGTAAGGCATCCAGATTCACGTCAGATAACTGCTGGACTTTCATTTCGGTTTCAAGCTCCTGAGACTGCAGCGCTGCCGGTGTTTGCGGCGAAATTGCCAAAATTTGATAACCTAAATCAAGCAGTTGATCTTCTATCGTCTGTAATTCGCCAAACTGCCGGTTGCAGTAGGGGCACCAGCCGCCGCGATAAAACAGGATAATGGCGGGTTTACTCATGGTAAGCGCATTGAGGCTCACCGGGCTGCCATCGGGAAACTGCAAAGTCACGGCAGGGACTTTCATACCATTAAGCAGCGGCGTCACCGCGTTGGCCTGGGGAGCTAATACTTTAGCAGAAGCGCCAAGTGGCAATAATAAACACAGCAGAATAAAGAAAAACTTTTGTCGCATAGAGGTTCTCGTTAGATGTTTAAGCAATAGAAACCAAAAAGACCCGCAAGCGGGCCTTTTTCTTTCATCACGATTTAATCTAACCTATGAAGGGTTAGTGATGAGTATCACTCCGGCAGTTCCATCACGCCGTCGATTTCAATTTGAGCGCCTTTCGGTAACTCTTTAATGCCAATTGCTGCGCGTGCAGGATAAGGCTTGGCGAAGTACTTAGACATAATTTCGTTTACGGTAGCGAAATGACCAAGGTCAAGTAAGTAAATGTTTACTTTCACCAGATCATTGGTGGTACCGCCAGCGGCTTCACATACGGCTTTGATGTTTTCGAACACCTGCGTGGCCTGCTCGGCAAAATCCTGAGATACCAGCTCCATGGTGGTGGGTACTAATGGGATCTGACCAGACAGGTACACAGTGGTACCAGCTTTAACGGCCTGACTGTAGGTACCAATTGCTGCTGGCGCCTGATCGGTTTGAATAATCGACTTTGCCATGATGAGTCCTTCTCAATTAATGGTGACGCGACTGGCTGTGTCGCGACACCCGTTGTACTTCCGGCATGATGCGAATTTTGCGCATTACGTTGGCCAGATGTACCCGGTTATAAGTGGTTAATTCAAGATCTACAAAGTAGATATTGCTTTCTTTTTCCTCGGTTTGCAGCCCGATAATATTCGAGTCGCACGAGGCAATATTATTGGTCAGTGTAGCCAGTGTACCCTGATGATTAAACAGCTCAATACGTAGAGATGCTTTAAATTCACCCTGCGGCTCTTCATCCCAGGTCATTTGCAATACCCGTTGTGGCTCTTCTTTGGCCAGCTTACGAATATTCGGGCACCCATTCTGATGAATGGTCATGCCTTTACCCGGGCTCAGCACCGAAACAATTTCGTCATCCGGGATGGGGTGACAGCAACGTGCGTAAGTCACCAGCAGGCCTTCCGTACCACGAATAGCCACGTTGCCTTTTTTATCCGGAATGTCTTCGTTTTCGCCTAGCAGACGCCGGGCAACTATGGCGCTTAACTCATTCCCCAGACCAATGTCCACCAACAGATCTTCAAAAGATTCATGCTTGGTTTCTGCCACTACGCGGTCTATCGATTCCTGACTAATGTCGTCCAGTTTAACCGCGCCAAGGGCATGACGTAGCAAGCGGTTACCCATGGTCAGGGCTTCCTGAGAGCGTTGTTTGCGCAGATACTGCCTGATCCGCGTGCGCGCCCGGGCACTCACCACAAAGTTAAGCCAGTTGGCATTCGGCTTGGCTCTGGGTGAGGTAATAATTTCTACCGTCTGACCGTTTTGCAGCGGCTTACTCAAACTGTAATTACGCCGCTCAACCCGCACGCCCACACAGGTGTTACCAATGTCGGAGTGCACCGCGTAAGCAAAGTCCACCGCTGTAGCACCCGCCGGTAATTCAATAATCCGGCCGTCCGGTGTGAACACATAGATTTCATCCGGGAACAGGTCGGTTTTAACGCTTTCAATAAATTCAAAAGACGAACTGGCGCTTTGTTGCAGTTCCAGTAACGACTGCATCCATTTACGTGCGCGCAACTGAGCAGTAGTGCCATCACTGGACTCTTTGTACATCCAGTGGGCGGCAACGCCTTTATCTGCCATCTGATCCATTGCCTGAGTCCGAATCTGCACTTCTACCGGAATACCATGAGGCCCCACTAGAGACGTGTGTAACGACTGATAACCGTTGGTCCGCGGAATCGCGATGTAATCCTTAAAGCGTGTTTCAATGGGCTTATATAACCCGTGCATAGCGCCTAAGGAGCGATAGCAGTCATCCACTGTATTCACCACAATGCGAAACGCATAGATGTCCATCACTTCGTTGAACATCTTCTCTTTGTTTTTCATCTTGCGATAAATGGAATACAGGTGCTTTTCGCGACCCACCACCGTGGCTTCAATGCTGTAGCCTTCCAAACGGGTACCCAGTTCCTGGCGGATATTCTCGATAATTTCCTTGCGATTCCCCCGGGCCTGCTTGACCGCGGATTTGAGCGCGCGATGGCGCATGGGGTACATAGCCTGAAAACCGAGGTCTTCCAGTTCGTTTTTAATATCGTGAATACCCAGACGGTGGGCAATAGGCGAATAGATTTCGAGGGTTTCCAGCGCAATACGACGGCGTTTATCGGGGCGTAATGAGCCCAGCGTGCGCATATTGTGCGTGCGATCGGCCAGCTTGATCAGGATAACGCGAATATCCTGCACCATGGCCATCATCATTTTGCGAAAGTTTTCGGCCTGGGCTTCCTGCTTAGTGCTAAAGGCAATTTTATCGAGTTTACTGACACCTTCCACCAAATCGGCCACTGTGTCGCCAAAGGCGTCGGCCAGATCTTCCTGACTGTAATGAGTGTCTTCGATAACGTCGTGCAGAAGCGCCGCCATGAGGGTTTCATGGTCGAGGTGCATGTCAGCCAGAATGCTGGTTACTGCAACCGGGTGGGTGATGTAAGGATCACCACTGGATCGCATCTGGCCATCATGGGCTTCGTGTGCCAATACAAAAGCATCCTGAACGAGCTGAACCCGTTCCGGTGGCAGGTATTCGGCAATTTTTTGTTTTAACCCTTCAAACAGATACACGTGTGTAGCGCATTTCCAATAATTTCAAGCGTTTTTCAAGAATACGGTGAAACGCGTCGGTTTCCAACGAAAAACGCCAGTGTTTCTTATAAAAGACACACTGGCGCTGTCAATTTGTGCTTCCGAGGGCTACCCGTTTTACTGATCAGACAGAATATTTGCTACTGAAGCAAACTCAGCGTGTTCCTGATCCTGTTGGTCACGCAGCTCGTCTTGCTCAAGGGTTTCAGAGGTAACTAACCCTTTTTCGATTTCGCGCAGAGCGATAACCGTAGGCTTATCGTTACTCACATCAACCATAGGATCTTTGCCTTCGGTGGCGATTTGGCGGGCACGGCGTGCAGCAACCAATACCAGATCAAAACGGTTACCAACTTTATCTACTGCATCTTCGACTGTTACGCGAGCCATGAAAATCTCCGATTCGAACAAAAATATTAAAAAAATGGCCGCATAGTATACAACAAGCCATACTCAATTGGGTAGTAATAAATCACTCAGCGCTTAATAAACTCTCAATCAGCGGCTGATGGCGGGCTTTTTGTTTGGCCGTGCGCAAGCGCTGGGCTTCAACGATACAACTTAATTCCTGCAAGGTTTCAGAAAACTCATCATTCACCAGCACATAGTCAAACTCGTCGTAGTGTGACATTTCAGACACCGCTTCCGCCATGCGCTTATCAATCACGCTTTGCTCATCCTGCCCACGGCTAACCAGCCTTTCGCGCAGCGTTTCGGTAGACGGCGGCAGAATAAAAATGCTGCAGGTGTCCGGCATCAAAGCTTTTACCTGACGGGCGCCTTGCCAGTCAATATCCAAAAATACGTCGATGCCCTGACTCAGCGTGTTCTCAATGGTAATTCGCGAGGTACCATAATAATTACCAAACACTTCGGCATATTCAAAAAACGCCTGCTGGGCAATGAGTGCCTCAAACTGTTCACGGCTAACGAAGTGATAATGTTCATCATCTACTTCGCCGGGGCGAGGTGCCCGGGTAGTATGCGACACGGAAACTTGCTTCGGATTAAAGTTTACATCCGGCGCTTTAGACAGCAGCGCTTTTATCAAACTGGATTTACCGGCGCCAGAAGGGGCGGCCAAAATAAACAGATTGCCGAGTTGTGTCGTCATAATGGTGATCTATGCTTCTTTTTCTGGGTGATGTTATAGGGCGAAAGTGTAGCACACTCGGCGTCGACATAAACGCCGCAGCAACAATATTCATCAATACCGGTAAGACCATTGTACCTATGGTCAGTGAGTGTTAATTTTAACCTGTAATAACAATAGCAAAAGGAACTATCGGTCAATGAGCAGTGCACTACCTTATATCGAAACCAATCCGGTCTCTGAGATTAAAGCCACCGTTATCTGGTTACACGGGCTGGGCGATTCCGGCCATGGTTTTGCGCCGATTGTCCCGGAGTTAAGATTACCGGATTCCCTGGGCGTACGCTTTGTTTTCCCTCACGCTCCCGAGCGCCCGGTGACCATTAATGGCGGCATGCGCATGCGCGCCTGGTACGATATTAAATCCATGGACTTCGACAAGCGTGCCGACCTCACCGGCGTCAGAGAATCCGCCGAGCAGGTAGAGCAGCTCATTGAAGCGGAAATCAGGAATGGCGTACCGCCGGAAAAAATCATCCTGGCTGGTTTCTCTCAGGGCGGCGTGATTGCGCTGCACCTTGGCCCACGCTTCAGCCAGTCTCTTGGCGGTATCATGGGGTTATCTACTTACATGTGTCAGCCGGAATTATTGGCTGAAGAGGCTCATCCTGCTAATCAGCAAACGCCCGTCTTCATGGCCCACGGCGAAATGGACGACGTAGTGCCGGTTGCCATGGGCAAAGCCGCCTATGACACGCTCACAGCAAACCAGTATGCCGTAAGCTGGCAAACCTATCGCATGCAGCACAATGTCAATATGGATGAGATTAACGCCATTAGTCAGTGGTTGCAGGCTCGCTTGGCATAGATCAAATACCGGCGGTATAACATCGCCTGTCCCTGCAAAATCGTTTACACTTTGCGCTTTAGCGCTGCTGATTTTCGGGCGGCGCAGTGATTGAATTAAACATTAAAGGCGAATATTGCAGTGAAGTCCTCCCGCACTATCCGAATAGCCACCCGTAAAAGTGCCCTGGCCATGTGGCAGGCCGAATATGTTCAGGCACAGTTACTCAAGCATCACCCTGACTGCACTGTCGAACTGGTACCCATGTCTACCCAGGGCGATCGTATTCTCGATACACCACTGGCCAAGATTGGTGGTAAAGGCTTATTTATCAAAGAGCTCGAAATTGCCATGCTGGAAGGGCGCGCCGATATTGCCGTGCATTCCATGAAAGATGTGCCGGTAGAGTTTCCGGCTGAATTCGGCCTCCATGCTATCTGCCCGCGGGAAAATCCATTCGACGCTTTTGTCTCGAATACCTTCGGCAGTATTGACGAACTGCCGGCCGGCGCTGTCGTTGGCACCAGTAGCTTACGCCGCCAGTGTCAGTTAAAGCATTTGCGCCCCGATTTAGTCATCAAAGATCTGCGCGGCAACGTTAATACCCGACTGGCCAAACTGGACGCCGGCGACTACGACGCCATTATTCTGGCCTGTGCCGGCCTTATCCGTCTGGGTATGGAGAACCGCATTACCCAGCCTATTCCTAAGGAGCAATCGTTACCCGCAGTGGGGCAGGGCGCCGTGGGCATTGAATGCCGCAACGACGATGCCGAGCTCATTGAGCTATTGGCCGCGCTTAACGATACCGACACAGCTTCCAGAGTGATTGCCGAACGCGCCATGAATGAACGCCTTGAGGGCGGTTGTCAGGTACCTATCGGGAGTTTTGCCACCCTTGCGGATGACACGCTGTCGCTTACCGGTATGGTAGGTTCTGCCGACGGTCAAACCCTTTTATATGCGAGTACCGAAGGCCACCGCGATAATGCCGTGGCACTGGGGAAAGAAGTTGCTGAGTCGTTGCTGGAGCAGGGCGCCGGTGACATCTTAAAGGCGCTGCATCAGTAACCGCTATGTATCTGATTACCCGGCCGCTCGCAAAATTAGCCACCACTGACTCGGCGTTTGCCGGGGCCGGGCTATCGGCGAGCGTGATTGCCTTGCAGCGAACCATTGAACTCGCTGAAGGCATTCCCCGGTTACAGGCTTTACTGGCGGCCCACCCGGATGCCATTGTTGTGGTCACCAGCACCGCCGCCGCCATACCGCTGGCAGAACATCTGGCCACTCACCCTATCAATCAGCCGGTGATTGCCGTTGGTCAGAGTACCGCAGGGATTCTGACCCACGCTGGTTTAACCCCCATTGTGCCCACAGCTGAAAATTCAGAAGGGGTGCTCGCTTTACCTTTGCTCAATGATTGCGCCAATAGGCACATTTTGTTATTAAAGGGTAAAGGCGGGCGCACTACAATCCCGGAACAATTAACCCTACGCGGTGCCAGGCTAAACGAGGTGGTTCTTTACGAACGAGTGCCATTAATTCCCCCTGTATTTAGCCGGACCTGTAACTGGACACAACTGGCGGGCATTATTGCCACCAGTAGCGAACAGGCCCAGGCACTAATAAAACAATTTAATACCCAGCCGCTAACCGGTGTAAAATGGTTAACGGTCAGTGAGCGCATAGCGCAACAACTTCATCAATATGGTATTCGGCAAGCAGATGTTTGCCCCAAAGCCAGCGACGAAGCGCTCATTACATGGATTCAGCAGAATTGGGAGTGATATATGGCTGATCAGCAGCAACCAAACCAAGAGCAACCCAAGCAGTTGCCCGACGCAGCCAGCAGTAAAGCCTCTGCGGCTAAGACCGCTGCGCCCAAAAGCACTTCTGCCAAACCCGAGTCTGCAGATTCATCATCCCCCAAAACAGCCAAAACCGGCCTGTTATGGTTAGTTACCTTGCTAAACCTGCTATTACTGGGCGGTGCGGCCTATGGCGGTTACTGGTACTTTAATCAGCACAGCGTCACCCAGACCAAACTCGACTCACTGCGCAGCGAGCTCAACAATGAGCTTGGCCAGAAACACAGTCAGATAGCCAGCAAAGCCTCAACACTTGAGCAGCAACTCAGTGCGCAGGCAGCCGCCACCCAGGACGTACTGGACGGTGAAGCCGCCCAACAAGCCACCGTGGAGCAACTGGAGAATCAATTGCAGGGCGCACTGGCACAAATACAGGAATTAGACGGGCGCAGGCCTACCGACTGGTTAATAGCCGAAGCCGATTACCTGGTGCGCATGGCGGGCCGTAAAATGTGGCTCGAGAAGGATTTGCGCACGGCTATTATGCTGCTGGGCAATGCCGACCAGCGCTTGAAATCATTAGCTGATCCGTCGGTTCTGCCGGTAAGAGCCTTAATCGCCCAGGACATACAGGCCCTTCAACAGGTCAACCCCGTATCAGAAGTGTCGGTAGCGCTAGCCCTCGACGGACTGGTTAAACAAGTTGATAAGCTGGCCATTATCACGCCTAAAGAAGCCAATGAATTTACCAGTGAAGCCGTCAGCGACTCGGCCAGCGACTGGAAGCAAAATCTGCTCAATGTGTGGCGCTCACTGGTGGATGACTTTATTCGCATTGAATACCGTGACGAGCCGGTTGAACCAATGATGACAGCGCAACAGGAATGGCTCTCCCGTGAGCAAATAAAACTGGCGCTACAACAGGCCCAGGCGGCAGCACTGGCAAGTGAACAAACGTTGTATGAGGCATCCATTGAGCGGGCAACGGCGATCATCAGTGACGACTATATCCTGTCAAACAGCGATGTTTCAGGTTTTCAAAGTGCTCTGAGCCAATTAAAAAATACTGACATCAGCAAAGCTATTCCTACTGAACTCAGTTCCCAGGCGGCACTGGAGTCGTTACTCGACAGCCGGGTAAAACGTGTGTTCGGCGAAGGAGCCAGCGCACTATGAAGAAGCTTATCTATTTATTAATTATTGTGGCGGTGTGTCTGGCCGCAATGATTGCCGCGCCGTCTTTGGTGGGCGACAAAGGCTATGTGATGATCCAAATGGGCAACCTGGTACTTGAAACCAGTGTGGTGGCTCTGGGTATTATGCTATTTATTGGCCTGGTGGGCTGGATCATCATCTCCACTGTATTCAGCCGTACCTGGCGTTTAACCAGACGATCTGGCAACTGGTTTGGTAATCGTTCACGGCGTAAAACACAAAAGGCCTTTTATCGCAGTATTCAGGCGCTCGCAGAAGGTGACTGGGAGGCCGCTACTAAAGCCGCGGATCAGGCCGAAAATGGCGAGTTTGAAGGGGTAAATTATCTGGTTTCAGCGCAGGCCGCCGTTGCCAGAGGGCGTAAGGATACTGCTGAGCGTAAACTCAACGAAGCCGCTGATTATGAGAGTTCGGCGCTGGCCGCGAGAGTTACCCTGGCGCGTATGGCGCTGGCCGAAGGTCAGCCAGGCGATGCCTTAAAGGAGCTGGCTCAGCTCAGCGATAAACAACAGGCCACAGCACCCGCCATAAAATTAAAAGTGCAGGCCCTGGCAGAGAGTAACCAGTGGGCGAAACTGGAAGAGGAGCTGGGCAATTATAAGAAAGTCCTGGGCGACGATTACGCCAAGTGGTCTAAGCAAATCGCTAAGGGTCGCCTGGCGGAAGTGGCCAGTAAACAGGGTGCGATTGCCTTAAAATCCTTTTGGGACAACCTGCCGCGCAAGCAGCGTAATGATATTGGCTATCAGGCAGCCTATGCAGAGCAACTGCTTGCTCAGGGCATGCATCAGGAAGCTCAGACGGTATTGCTGGACTGGCAGAAACGCGGTCCTCATCCACAGCTATTGCCACTGCTGAAAGGCTTACAGTTACCCAACCCTGCGCCTGCCATTAAGGCACTGGAAAAATGGATTAAGGCCAATGAAGAAAACCAGGAGTTATATCTGGTGCTTGGCCATGTAGCGTACAACGCCGGCGACAATATGCTGGCCAACAAAGCCCTGCAGAAAGCCATGAAGCTTAATCCCACTCAGGAAGGTTTGCTGTTACTGGCTGAGATAAACGAAAAGGCCAATAACCGCGAATCGGCGATGGCCTTTTATAAACAAAGTCTGAAACTTCAGTAATCTGTATTGGCTCGCGACTAACCGCGCGAACGATATAGAGCTATGTTTTCGGGCTTGTGAGTAGGCTTATGCATGGATTTACTCTCGCTTTAACCATTATGATTGCGATGCTGATCGTCGCGCCACGACTCGCCGCCGCGGCCTCAAAAAGTACTGAACTCAACGAATACCTGCAAAGTGAGTTGCAGTATATTGCAACCTTAAATGAGCGCAGTGATATAGCAGGCACCAGACTTTATATCTCTGCTTCGCCAGTTATCACCAGTGC
>NZ_CAJXQY010000040.1 GCF_913058315.1 uncultured Alteromonas sp.
TATCAGGCCGTAAACTCCCCCGAATGACGAATGGATCCAGCCCCTGGCTATATCCGCTTACATTGCTGCAAAGTGGCTCGTCCTGTCAGCGAAATCGCCGCAATGTTAAATCGTCTTCCAGACTTATCTGGTTCTATACTAATCACTAAATCCGCTGGTGCCAAGTTTTGCCCGCCATTTTGCGGCCACTCAATAAGGCAAACGCGATTATCGCCAAAATAATCCCGGATCCCCATAAACTCGAGCTCTTCAGGATCAGAAAGCCGGTATAAATCAAAATGAAAGACTTCAATACCGCCCAGCGAATACGGCTCTACCAGAGTATAAGTTGGACTCTTAACGTTGCCTGAATGGCCGAGGGCCTGAATAAAGTGACGGCTGAAAGTGGTTTTCCCAGCGCCCAAATCGCCCTGCAGATAAACCACAATTCCCAGTGGTAACTGCTGCCTGACAGCCTGGGCTAAATCGATTGCCAGTTTGGCCGTATCCTGCTCAGTTGCCGCGTAAAACGCACCTTGCGCTAATGCCATTTCGATTACTGCTACTCAATGATTACTGATTGACCAACGCTCGCAGTGACTCAAACAAATCACTGGCAAGCATCCCGCGCTGACCATAAAGGCGCGCTACCTCATCGCCGGCTTTGGCATGAATGGAGACGCCGTATTTGGTTGCGATATCTTTGCTGAGCCCCTGCGCCAGCAACGAGCCAAGAATACCACTTAATACATCGCCCATACCAGCCGTGGCCATACCCGGATTGCCGTGCTGACAAACCCAGGTTTGCGTTTCGTTATCGATAATTGAACCGGCGCCTTTTAGCACACAGGTTGCATGAAACTTTTGTGCACATTGCTTAGTGCTGTTGAACCGGTCGGCTTCCACTTCATCTACGCTGGTATTGAGCAACCGTGCGGCTTCGCCGGCATGGGGGGTAATAATGCAATCGGTAATGGTGTAAGACAGCGCGTGCTTGCTCAGCAGATTAAGCGCATCCGCATCAATAACCATAGGCTTAGGATGAGTCTGACAATGCTTCATCGCCTGTTCAAACGCCGCCAGTGCCCAGTCGTCCTGGCCAAGACCCGGACCAATTACCACACAGGATGCCCAGTTAAGCGCGTCCTGCAGATTCTCATGGGATACCATCAGCTCAGGCCGGCCGGCGCTGACCTGAATAGTGGACGCCTCATGACAGAACACCTTTACTAAACCAGTACCACAACGCAATGCGGCTTCGCTGGCCAGACGAATTGCGCCGGCAGTGCCGCGATTACCGCCAATACAGAGCAATCTGCCGTACGTGCCTTTATGGCTGTGAATTTCCCGTGGTGCCATCCCCTGAAACTGCTCGATAGTCAGTAATGTTGCCGATGAACGGGCCAATTCAACGAAGGCCTTACCAATGCCCAGATCATCGAAAACCAACCGACCGCAGGATTGTTTACCGGCGCCGGTGGTTAAACCGGGTTTGATCCCCACAAAGGTGACCGTCACATCGGCTTCTATGCAACGCCCTAATGACTGCCCGGTGTTAGAGTCCAGGCCGGACGGTACATCAATACTAACCACAGGTTTATCGGCCTGATTCACCGCATCAATAATGTCGGCAAATTCATTGCGAATATAACTGTTAATCCCCGTGCCTAGCAGCGCATCAACGATCAATTCACACTTATCGATATGGGCGGCCTTGAATGGCTCAATTTTACCGCCCGCATCGAGCCATTTTTGTTGTGCTGTACCGGCGTCGCCTTCCAGGATCCGATGAGGCTCAACGGCGCACAGTAACACCTGTTTACCCGCCTCTTTGGCATGCAAAGCGGCAATGTAACCATCGCCGGCATTATTCCCCTGCCCCACCAGCACTAAAAACACATCGGTGTTGGGCAGCAGCAACTGGCACTGCTTGAAAACCGCTTTGCCGGCCCGCTGCATCAGCTCAAACATTTCCACACCAGACTTTTCTGCTGCGGTGCGTTCATTTTCCCGAACCTGGTCGGCGCGATAGAGTTTATATGGTAAGCTGTCGAGCAGTTGAGTATCTAGCATGTGTACATGTCCACTTTACAATCGATAGATCTGGTCAATTTGGTAGACGATATCAAGGCTTGGGCCGTTGCGCTAGGCTTTCAGCAGGTTGGTATCAGTGATATTGATCTTAGTCAGCATGAATATGCCCTGCAACAATGGCTGGACAAGCAGTATCACGGCGACATGGACTACATGGCCAGCCATGGTATGAAGCGGGCCCGCCCGGCTGAATTAGTGCCTGGCACCTTAAGGGTGATATCCGTAAGGATGGATTACCTTCCTCCTGATGCCTCCTTTGCCCGCCATCTCAAAGACGGCGACATGGCCTATATTTCCCGCTATGCACTGGGCCGTGATTACCACAAGGTCTTGCGTAAAAAGCTCAGGCAACTTGGCGAGCAGATCAGCGAGCGGCTGGCAGATACTCAGTTCCGCCCGTTTGTAGATTCTGCACCGGTACTGGAACACGCGATTGCCGAAAAAGCCGGACTGGGCTGGACCGGCAAACACTCTCTCACTCTCAATAAACAAGCAGGTTCGTGGTTTTTCCTCGGCGAGTTATTTATTAACCTGCCGTTACCGGTGGATGAGCCGGTAGAAGAAAACTGTGGTACCTGCACCGCTTGTATGACCATGTGCCCCACCCAGGCTATTGTCGCGCCTTATCAGGTAGATGCCAGACGCTGTATTTCCTACCTGACCATAGAATATAACGGCGTTATCCCCGAGGCATTGCGCCCGGCCATGGGTAATCGCATATACGGTTGCGACGATTGTCAGTTGGTTTGTCCATGGAATCGATTCGCGCCTGTCACATCGGAAAGTGATTTTCACCCCCGCCAGGTGCTCCACGGTCAGTCGTTACTGACCCTGTTCAACTGGGATGAGCCGACCTTCCTGCAAAATACTGAAGGCTCGCCCATTCGCCGTATCGGTTATGCAAAATGGCAGCGTAATCTGTGCGTAGCCATCGGCAATGCACCTTACTCGCCAGAGTATATTGCGGCGCTGAACGCAGCAAAAGAAAGCGCAGGTGAGCTGGTTTTGCCGCATTTAGAGTGGGCGCTTACACAACAGTGCAATAAGCAGCAAGTCAGTAATGAAGAGAACCGACAGTTGGCCAGGTTAACCCGGACTATCGAGAAAGGATTGCCGCGCGACGCCTGAGGTCACGCGGCCTGCACAAAGCAATTACTTGTGGTACTGAGCGCTTAAACGGTGAACTGACTCAACAAACACACCGGCATGCTCGGGTGGCACATCCAGATGAATGCCATGACCGAGGTTGAATACGTGGCCGCTCCCTTCACCGAAGCCAGCCAGGATATCGCCGACTTCCTGTTCAATGCGAGCTGGCGGCGCGTACAACATGGAGGGATCCATATTCCCCTGCAGAGCCACTTTATCGCCCACCCGGGCTTTGGCATCCGCGATATCAATGGTCCAGTCCAGCCCCACCGCATCGCAGCCGGTAGCTGCAATAGCTTCCAGCCACATACCGCCGTTTTTAGTAAACAGAGTCACTGGCACCCGGCGACCTTCACTTTCGCGGGTTAAACCTTCTACAATTCGCTGCATATATTGCAAGGAAAACTCTTTGTAATCCCGTGGCGATAACACACCACCCCAGGTATCAAATACCATGACAGATTGCGCACCAGCCGCAATCTGCGCATTCAAATAGCTGGTTACAGAATCCGCCAGCTTGGCCAGCAAGGCATGCAATACCTGCGGCTCAGCAAAAGCCATTTTCTTAATTTTAGTAAACGCTTTGCTTGAACCACCTTCAATCATGTAGGTAGCCAGCGTCCAGGGACTGCCAGAAAAACCAATCAGTGGTACATCGCCTTTGAGCTCACGACGAATAGTCCGCACAGCGTTCATTACATACTGCAGTTCACCCTCTGGATCGGGCACACCAATACGGTCCACATCGGCTTTACAGGTAATGGGGCGTTCGAAGCGCGGGCCTTCACCGGTTTCAAAATATAAACCCAGTCCCATAGCATCAGGAATCGTCAGAATGTCGGAGAACAGAATTGCCGCGTCCAGCTCAAAGCGACGCAGAGGCTGTAAGGTGACTTCACAAGCCAGCTCGGCATTTTTGCACAGTGACATAAAGTCGCCGGCAACCGCTCTGGTGGCTTTATATTCTGGTAAATAACGGCCAGCCTGGCGCATCATCCACACCGGCGTTACGTCTACAGGTTGCTTGAGCAACGCTCGCAGATAGCGGTCATTTTTTAAAGCTGGGCGCTCAATGCTGCCATTGGTTTCTGCCATGGGGTTCCCCGAATTAATTACACTACAAAAAATTGGCGGCGAGTATAGCAAGAATTGGCGAATGTTGCGTAAAAATGAAGAGTCTGATGAAAATTGCACCGATTTACTTGATTTATCGCAAATGCTCTGCTACTACTATTAAGCATAAATACAGAAGCTCGCTAACGGGCCCTTAGCTAAACATACTCAAACCCCGCATTTTGCGGGGTTTTTTATTGCGCTTGTATCGGGTTACGGCGCCTTACTCAGCCGCTCAATTAATGCTTCCAGCATTTTGCCGGCAATAGACAGTTTTGGCGGAAGTAATGGCAGATTGTCGATAGGGTACCAGGCGGCATCAACAATTTCTTTCTCATCTATCACGATGTCACCGCTGTCGTATTCGGCAAAATACCCCATCATTAATGAATGAGGGAAAGGCCATGCCTGGCTGCCGAAATATTCCAGATTCTTAATTCTGACACCGACCTCTTCACCCACTTCTCGGTGAGTAGCCTGCTCTACACTTTCGCCGCTTTCGACAAAACCTGCAATCACCGAGTACATCTTAGGATTACTATGACGCACGCCCCTGGCTAAAAGAATTTCCTGGCCTCGGTAAACCGCTACGATGGTGCATGGTGACACTCGCGGATAACAGCGATGCCCGCATTGGTGACATTGAACGGCCATTTCCCAATCGACAGCCTGTGTTGGCGAACCACAGCGACCACAAAAGCGATGGGTGCGTTGAAAATGAACATATTGCCAGGCCCGGGACAGGGTTTCATAGGTAACCGGTGGCTCACTGGTCATTAATTCACGCAAACCAGCGTTTCGCCAGCCAGTGGCGGTTAGGTTCTCCGCCCCGAGGTCAATAATGTATAAGGGGTGAGAAAGCGGTAAATCAGCGGCATGCAGATGATGCACCTGATCCTGATAGTGATGCAAAAAAGGCAAATCTGACCAACTCAATAATGGCAAGAGATCACCTTCTTCAGGTACCAGCAACTGATCGCGGTTGAAGATCAGCCAGTGACCCGGCTGCACCATGGAGTTTCCTGTAAACTTTAACATAACAGCTACCATAAAGACGTTGCTCGTATCCTAACACAGTGTCATTTAACTGAGCTAAACGCAGCTACCTTTTACCTGCTTAATGGCTATTTTCTATTATCCTTTAGAAGGTTAACGTGATTTATTTCCGACTGTCATTTGTGAGACTCTGAGGCAGTGTTATACTCAAATGAGATTGATGACAACCTCATGAGGAAGTTCAGAGTGTTAAATCAGGTAGAGATAGCCCGGCAACGCTGGGGCGGCGCAAGTAAAACCATCGATAACTGGCTGGATGAGCGAAGACAATTGCTCATTCAATATTGCCATTTGGCCGGCGTTAATTACCAATCAGCCAGTACGCTGCCTGACGAAGCCGAGGTGAATGAATTTTGTGCGTTGCTGATGGACTATTTATCAGTTGGCCATTTCGAAGTATACGAAATGTTAGTCAGCGATGATGAAGATGTCCAGGCGCTGAAACAGGAGTTATTTCCAAAACTCAGCGCCACCACTGATCAGGCGTTGGATTTCAACGACCAGTTTGCCGAAGGCTATACAGCAGAGAACACACGTGATTTTGAGCTGGCTATCACTCAATTAGGCGAAGCCCTCGACGACCGCTTTGAGTTGGAAGATCGTTTAATTCAAAGAATGCACGGCCTTGTTAACGACTCTGTTACCGGTTAGCGTCCCGGTCAGGAAAGGGTTATCATTATTTCTATGCCACTAATTCGTATCAAATTTATCAAAATACAGCATGAAAAACACCACTATAATAAGTAAAGCAAGAGCCTACTGCGAGCAAAGGGGAGCACGATTTACCCCTCTCAGGGAAAAAGTGTATGAACTCATGCTGGAAAAGCACGGGCCTATGGGCGCTTATGAGTTGCTCGACGGCCTCAAAGAAACCGAATCCAGCGCCAAGCCGGCGACCGTTTACCGGGCACTGGATTTTCTGCTCGATTTTGGTCTGATTCATCGCCTCGAGTCTACAAATGCCTTCGTTGCCTGCTACCATTTTGGTTGCCACCACCCGGTGCAGTTTCTAATTTGCGACAGTTGTGGTGACGTCTCAGAGATACAGTCTGAAGGACTAAAAGACACCCTCGACAACCAGGCCAGGCAGCACGGTTTTAAAATTTCAAAGCAAACCATTGAAGCTCATGGCCTTTGCGCGGACTGTCAGGAGAGCGAGTCCACTACACTGGGAGAAGAACAACATGAATGCTGAGTTCGTAAACCCTTTTATCGGCGGCCTGCTTAACGTTCTGGAAACCATGGCACAGACAACGCTAACCCCCGGTAAACCCAAGAAAAAAAGCGATGATGTTGCCCACGGCGACGTCTCTGGCCTGATTGGTATGCTGGGGCCTAATGTAAAAGGCTCAATGTCTATCACCTTCGATGAAGCGTTAATACTGGCCATTATGCAAAACATGCTCGGTGAAGCGTCCAGTGAAATTGATGCCGAAGTTGCCGACATGGTGGGTGAAATTACCAATATGATTTGTGGCAACGCCAAACGTGATCTGGCCGAGAAAGGGTATGAGTTTGGGATGGCAACGCCGGTTGTTGTCTCAGGAAAGCAACACAGTATCAGCCATCAGGTGGATGGTCCGAAGATAATATTGCCGTTTAATCATGAACTCGGTAAAGCTTATCTGGAAATCTGCTTTGATAAATAATTACTGGCACTCTGAAAAAATTACCCTGTCCGCTTATCCCAGAGGCTTTCATTTAATCACCGACACCATCATCAGTGCCTTACCGCAAATTCGCAATATCGAAGTCGGTTTACTGCACCTCATGCTCCAGCATACCAGCGCCAGTTTAACGATTAACGAAAATGCCGATCCATCGGTTAGAAAAGACCTGGAATCTTTTTTTAATCATACAGTTAAAGAAAACACACCGTATTTTATTCATACCTACGAGGGGCCTGACGATATGCCCGCTCATATCAAAAGCAGTCTGATGGGATGTCAGTTAACTATCCCCATCCAACAGGGAAGACTCGCGCTTGGCACCTGGCAGGGCATTATCCTCGGCGAACACCGCGATAGCGGCGGCTCGCGCTCAATTATCGCTACTCTTCAGGGCAACTCAGGCATATAATTGTTACACTTCAGTTCAATGCTGGCACAGCTTTAGCATAGAGCTACAGGACACACTTTATTGCCAACACAGGAAGTCAATAATGAAAAAAT
Source organism: uncultured Alteromonas sp. (assembly GCF_913058315.1). Lineage (GTDB taxonomy): Bacteria > Pseudomonadota > Gammaproteobacteria > Enterobacterales > Alteromonadaceae > Alteromonas. The sequence continues at coordinate 7,563 of NZ_CAJXQY010000040.1, forward strand.
CAACGATTACTCTCGCACTCATTGCCGCTGGCTTAGTTTCAGCCCCTTCATTCGCTCAGGAAACAGAAGCGAAAAACTGGGCGGGTATCTACGGCCTTTATCACAGCACGGACGAAGGCAAACCAGAGCCAACCGGCCAGCTGGACGACGGTTTTGGTCTGGGTGCTGAATACGGTTTCCGCTTCGATGAAAGCTGGGCAGCCAGAGTTTCAGCTTCTTACCTTGATATAGACGGCACCAATGGCGGCAGCGACGAAAGCGGCCCAATGTTTGGTGTTGATGCTATGTACTTCTTCCAGGACGACCTTTTTTATGTTTTTGGTGGTTTATACCATCAGGATCTGGACGATGATTACCAAATGCTGGGTTACGGTATGGGTAAACACTGGGCAGTTAATGACGACGTAGCTGTCATCAGTGAAATTGCCGCTTACCGCGATCTGAGCGACAACTTGTATGACTACAGCGTGAAGCTGGGCGTTTCGTACACGTTTGGCAACACTTCCACATACTCAGAGCCAACGCCAGCACCTATGACTACCGCAGCACCGACTGACTCAGACTACGATGGTGTGGTAGATACACTGGACAAGTGTCCGGGTACGCCTTCGGGCACCGTGGTAGACAGCATGGGTTGTAACGCAGATAAAGACGGCGACGGCGTCATTAATAGCAAGGACCAGTGCCCTAACACGCGTGCAGGTGTAGCAGTTGACGGCGTAGGCTGTGCAATTGAGCCTGATAGCGATAATGACGGCGTTATCGACAGCCAGGATGCCTGCCCGGACACGCCGAAAGGCGACAAAGTACACCCTAACGGTTGTACAGTGTTCACCGACAAAGAAGTGTCTATTGAAGTGCGTATCCTGTTTGCCAATAACAGTGCGGATATCGAAGATGCCAACGATCCACAAATCGTCGACCTTGCAGAGTTCCTGAGCCGTTACGGCAGCACTTCAGCAACGATTGAAGGCCACTCTTCAGCACCTGGCGCTGCGCCGTACAACAAAGACTTGTCTCTGCGTCGCGCTAAAGCACTGAAATCAGTACTGGTTAACCAGTACGATATCGATGCCAGCCGTTTAAATACCGTAGGTTACGGTGAAGAACGTCTGTTAGATAGTGCCAACACTAAAGAAGCGCATCATCTGAATCGTCGCATCGAAGTAAAAGTCAGTGAGATCATTGAAGTACCAGCTCAGTAATCAATAACTGAACTAGTCACGATATAAAACGCCTGCTTTCGCAGGCGTTTTTGTTAGTGTAAAGTTTTCCGACTATTTAGAGACTTGCTTTAATCTGCTCTCGCAACGACCGGGTGGGATGACCAAGTAACTGACTCAGGACCTTGCTGTCATTAAATAACGCTCCCTGAGCGGCACCTGCATCTGAATCGGCAAGCATGTCAGCCAGGGGTAACGGTAAACCGGCTTGCACCAGGGCAGCGCTGAATTCTGCCGGCGGTAAATCGATATAAGGAATTTGATTACCTGACGCTTCGCTAAGAATGGCACACAACTGAGCCAGAGTGTAACTTTCATCACCAGCCAGCTCGTAAACGTTGCCCTGTTGAGGCAACTCACTCAAGAGTACTTTGGCCGCCGCTTCAGCATAATCTTCACGGGCAGCAGAACTAATTTTTCCTTCTTTAGCACTGCCGATAAAGCCACCGTTTTCAAGCGCCGGGCCAATACTGGCCAGGTAATTTTCGGTATACCATCCATTGCGTAATAACACGAACCCGACTCCGCTTTGCGCCAAATATGACTCCGTCGCCTGGTGCTCTGCCGCAAGCATCAAGGGGGAGTTATCAACGTTTAGTAAGCTGGTATAAGCAATAAGCTTAACGCCAGTCTGGCTGGCCGCATCAATCACATTTTGATGCTGAGGCACACGCTGCCCCACTTCACTGGAAGAGATTAAAAGTAACTTCTCAACTCCGCGCAGAGCGCCTTTGAGAGCCTCAGGCTCAGAGTAATCGGCAGTACGCACTTCCACCCCCAGCTCGCTGAGCTCTGAAGCCTTTTCCGGGTTGCGAACCACAGCCACAATATGGCTTGCTGTGCGTTCTTTAAGTAAATGTTTGATAACTAATCGGCCCAATTGGCCCGTCGCACCAGTCACTGCAATCATTCTTTGCTCCTTGGTTGTTTGTTGTCTGGACTGATAACTATTTTGCGCTTAAACTAACTAAAAGAAAGTACGCACCTTTTGGTAAGTATGATTTCCACCACCAGCAACGGAGTTTAAACGATGAATAACAGTGCCACTGCCGGCACAGATCCCACCCTGACGGATAAATTTCAACGGGGAAATGTGCTGGCAAATAGCTGCCCTTCTCGAGGCATATTGCAGGATGTCACCAGTCGATGGGGTGTCTTGGTGTTATTTGCATTGTTGCAGGGTACGCATCGTTTTAGTGAATTACGCAAGACCATTACGGGTGTGAGTGAGAAAATGCTTTCTCAAACCTTACACGCGCTGGAAGCGGATGGTTTCGTACTGCGCACCGCTCACCCGGTAATTCCTCCTCACGTGGAGTACAGCCTGACCAGTTCTGGTCGCGAAGTGGCCGCACGGGTAGAAGAGCTGGTGAATTGGATTGAGGTGAATATAAACCCGATCTTAAGTGCCCGCGATGAGTATGCGGCTCATAAATCAGCATAAGCCTCCTGGCCGGAACACAAAACATGACATCGCCTCTGTGGCTGGTGCTTGCATATTCACCGCTTAATTATTATTCTCGATAAAGTCTGTAAGCGGGCAGAGAGAATGTTTGTGCCGCGGTTCAGCCCCCATCATAAGACTGGCAGGGATTGCCAAAAGCCCTTATCAGTTTTGTTTTAAAACAGCGCTTTGGCGTTACGCAATATTTGTTGAGAATGTTTTATGTCCTGTGCCATTTCTGTATTAATGCCGGTATTAAATGGCGATTTCACCCACTTATCTGAAGCAATCAACAGCATTCTCAGACAATCATTCGGGGACTTTGAGTTCTTAATTGTGGATGATGGCAGTAACCAGGAGACCAAAGAATTTCTGGCCGACTATGCAGCAAAAGATGCACGCATCATCATTATCACTAACCCAACCAACATTGGTGTGGGTAACTCTTTGAATAAGGGGCTTGAACAAGCGTCAGGACGCTACGTCGCCAGGCATGACGCCGACGACGTGGCTCATCCCGAACGCCTTGCCAAACAGTTTGCTTACATGGAAGCCCATCCCTCCATTGTATTAAGTTGTACCACGGTAAATCATATCGATATGCAGGGCCAAAACATTGGCGGCTATCCGGTAAGCACCGACAGCGACTTACTCGAAGCAGAGCTACTGCTAAATAGCAGGTTGTGTCATCCAAGCCTGATGTTTCGGACCAAAGAAATCCGCGATAACGGTGGTTATCCGGTAACAAAAAGTGCCCAGGATTATTTGTTATACCTTAAATCGCTTAAAGCCGGCTTTAAGTTCGGCGGGATTGACGAGCCTCTGGTTGACTACCGAATCAATACCGAAAGTATCACTCGCAAAAACCGAGGCAAGCAATTATCCACAGCGCAAGCTGGCTCTTACCAGCATGTTACCCGGCTGGTCGGCGAAATAGACCCGCAGGCATTTGAACGCTTTTGGTTTTTTGTGGCGACTCAGGGCCAGAGCACTCTGCGTATCAGCGATATAAAAACCCTTCGTCCTCTGCTCAGCTATATTCAGCAGCATCCCGCTTATTACCAGGCCTGGAAAGGTTCGTTTCGCTATGTGTCCCGCAATGCGCTAGATCTAGGATTTTCGATTCAGAAACTCATGATTGCCATTTATTTCCGCTATTTTTTTAACGCACTTTATTAATGGAGCACTGTGTGGAGGTTTACTTTTATCACCCCGACTTTTCCAATTATACAGAAGATCAAATACTAGCATTGGAAGAAGATTGGCGTTATTTCGCAACCGGACCAAAAGTTTGGATTGTTCAAACTTACATCAGATTAAAAAAAGCGGGATATCCGGTAATCGCTATCTCAGAACCGCCAAAGACAGGAGTAGTGGTTCTGCATTATGAGCAATTCACGACATTTTGGAACAGCGCCCCTTCAACAAGAGGCATTGTAACTGTTGTGGTGAGAGCGGACCGGATTGAAAATAAATTTTCAGACTTTGAGGTCCTTCAAAATCAACATTTTGCAGATGAGAAGAAACTCTTTTTCATACCCCACTGGCCACAACCGAATATTATTCAGCGTAATAACGCCAGAGGCACAACGATCAAGAACATTGCATTCAAAGGCTTCCTAAGCAATTTACATCCAATACTTGAGTCTGATGAATGGAAGCAGTTTTTAGCCCAACGAAACATTGAATGGATAGCTGATGGTCAACAATGGGATAGCCTGGATGCCCGGTACGATTTAATTAACTGGAATGACTATAGTGAAACCGACCTCATTGTTGCCTTGAGGCAGGATTTAGCTCGCAATTATCCGGATAAACCCGCCTCCAAATTAATTAATGGCTGGACTGCTCAGGTGCCTTGCATACTTGGTCCGGAAATCGCGTATCAGGAACTGAGAAGAAGTGAACTGGATTATATTGAAGTTAACGATTTAAAACCGTTAATGGTGGCGGTGGATCACTTGATTAATAACCCGGATGTTTATCAAAAAATGATAAGTAATGGTATATCCCGGGCTAAAGAGTTCTCTGTCGACAGTATCATTGAACGGTGGGGCAAGCTTCTGTTTGAAAAAATCATACCTCAGGCTAGCCGACCAGTTTCAAAATTATATTACTCCTTGTCGATCGGGGAGCGCAGAAAATTTAAACAGTTGATTAGTAATAGCTGAGTATAGCAATGAGAAATAACCCTGTAACATTAGCAAACTACTGGATCGTATTTGTTGTTTATTCGTCTTCTCGACTGGCCGAAAAACATCAACGCTTTTCAGCATTATTTGAGCTTTTCAGATCATTTGGGGCTGAGGGCGTTGTGATTGTCAATAATGCAGCAGGGAATGACGCTGCGGCAATCGACGCATTCTTCGCAGATTCAACAGCTGAGGTTATTGCCGGAACCAATCAAAATGCCGAGTTTTCCGGATGGATAGAAGGATTAAGCTATTTAAGAGAAAACAAAAAAATCGATGACTCCACTTCTTTTATACTGTTAAATGATACCGTGTTTAGTCATTACCCATTGTATCTCTCTTCAATACTGCGATACCTGAGGTCTGCCCCGCATGTTCATCAACACACCACACCAGCAATATGCGGTAGTCTCCACAAAATGTCCCAGCGTGAATGCAATGTATTGGGATTGAAGCTTCCGTCATTTGTTGCCACGGCAATATTTATGGTCAACGCCAAAGCGGCAAACTTACTTGTTGACCAATGCCAGAGAGTATTTAACGAATGGCAAAATGTCTCCATAAAGCAAGCTGATTCATTTTCACTGTTGAAGCAATTTTATAATGAATCAGGCGCGTACTATGTAGGCGGCTGGCTATTCTCTGGTGGATGGTATAACAGCAGTAGTTTTGACACTTTTGATAAAAACTTATTACGTTTAAAGCTGACCGCAATAATGTGTGAGCATAGTATTTCGGCCAGAGTGCTGGCCGAGCAGGGCGAACTGATCGACTATGAAAGCCTGACGCCTTCTAAAGGCTTACTTGGCACATTGAAGCAGTTCAACATGAAACAACTATTCGCTATTCTCAGGTACCGCAACAGTTGATCCGTATAAATCAGGCAACTTTAGTCTAAGTAACCGTTTGCAATGATTGATAGGCTTCGCTTAAATAGTCTTTGTTTTCAATAATTAACTTAAGCTTATTCACAGCAATCCAAAGTTCTTCAAAACTGACATAAAGCGGTGTAAAGCCGATTCTGAGTAAGTCGGGCGCTCTGAAGTCGGCAATAACGCCGGCATCTATCCAGGCCTGACAAATCGCATAAGCCTGCTCATGCTGAAAAGCCAGCTGGCTGCCCCTTTCTAAAGCGGAGTCAGGCGATACACAAACCAATTCTTTATCCAGCTCACAGGCCTTAAGACACTCAAGGAAGAATTCCCCCATGGCCAGGGATTTCTGTCTGACTTGCAACATATCGACTTGTGACCAGATAGAAAGGGCAGCCTCTAACACACTCATGGCTATCACTGCTGGCGTACCGGATAGGTTTTGTTTTACCCCTTGCACTGGTGCGTAGTCTGAATCGAAACTAAAGGGGGCAGCGTGTCCCATCCAGCCGCTTAACGGCTGCTTAAAGGCGGTCTGATGACGATGAGCGACATAAATAAATGCTGGCGCACCGGGGCCACCATTAAGGTATTTGTAAGTACAACCTACGGCAAAGTCCGCCTTACACTCATCAAGCTTTACCGGCAATGCGCCGGCAGAATGCGCCAGGTCCCATATCACCAGAATGCCCCTGGCATGAGCTGCTTCGGTGATGCGCTGCATATCCAGCAACCGTCCACTGCGGAAATTGACCTGGGTCAGTAACAGCATAGCTACACTCTCATCCAGTTGCGCCTCAATATCACTTTCATCGCTCAGCACCAGTTCACAGGACGCTGCTCCCAATTGTTGCTTAAGCCCTTCAATCACATAAATATCGGTGGGGAAATTATCCTTTGTGGTCACAACTTTTTGGCGCCCTTGCTGCATCTTCAGTGCGCCGCTTAATACTTTAAAGAGGTTCACCGAGATAGAGTCACAGCAAATCACCTGGCCTGGCGCAGCACCAATAACCGGTGCAATCAATTCACCGCATTGCTGAGGCAAATCAATCCAGGCGTGCTGGTTCCAACTGGTGATAAGGTCTTGCCCCCACTGCTGATTAACGACCTCAACAGCCCGTTCCTTAGCCGCAACAGGTAATGGCCCCAGTGAGTTACCATCCAGATAAACCGTGTTTTGCGGTAGCAAAAACTGCTGGCGAAGTCCGGCAAGGCTATCCTGCTTATCGAGTGTTTGCGCTGTGGACAACATTATTCAGCTCCTTTCAGCAACTGATTGAGAAACAGCTGATACGCAGGCGTTTCGCTGTGCAGCCAGTCGAAATGACCAGCGCCTTCGCTGATAATCACTTCGCTCCCGGCCAGCTCACTTTGTGTTACCGGTACAATGCTATCGGCATCGCCCTGGAGCAAAATTACCGGTGCGGTAATACTGAGCGTGTTCGGCGTTGCCGCCTTGTAGGCTTCTGGGTATTCATCTGGTGCACCGTTAAAGAACTGCGGCGTGGCGGTCTGACAACTATTAGTGCCTTTGGCATAGGCAGCCGGATCGGTAATAGCTGCCAACCCAATTACGCCGTCAACTGAAAAAGACAAAGACTGCGCAGCCAGCAAAGCTAAGTGCCCGCCAGCTGAGTGCCCTGCCAGATAAACCGGCACATCGCCGAGTGATTGTTCATCCAGCCATTGTTTTACTTCAGGCAACGCCTGTTGTATATCCGATAACGTGCCGGGCCAGCCACCACCAGAATCTCCTGTGCGGCGGTATTCAATGGCAAAGGTAGCCACGCCCTGTTTAGCCAGCGCAGTGAACATGCCACGGGCATGGGTGTAATCAAATGCGTTAAGCCAGCAACCACCGTGAATAAAAATTAACGTGCTCACTGGTTTATCCTGGGCGGGCCAATAGTAAATACGCTGCAACGTGCTGTCTGAATAGGCAATATTGGATGCTGCAATCTGATAACGCTGGCTGAGAACTTCATTGTACGCGACATTCTTAGCGTCACGTGCTGCCGTCTTATCGGGTGCAGACTGACATGCCTGGAGAACGACCAATACGGCCAGGAGGCTAATTATTCTTATCATGGGTTACTCTTCTACTCTGATTCATAGACGCACTATAACTCCTGCTGTGCTGGAATTAAGCGGGTCATCAGAGTAACGGCTATTGAAAACCGGTGCAATAAGCCGCTTAACTCCATTTTAAGCCGCAACAAGTTAGTAAGTACACACACTCAACAAAAAATCAAAATAAATAGGGTGTCATATCTCTTGTCATATGCCAGTCGGCATCGGGTCACCCTGGTGTCGTCACACCTGATGGCCCAAATCTGCTGCAATAGCGGCGTCGAATCATTACACCCCGTTTTGATACGGCGAACTGAAATGACAGGTTATTTTATAGGTATGGAGTCCGGAATATGGCACACTTAAGTTCTTCTAAACATAAACAAAGCGCAGCAATGTCATCACCTAATTTTATCGATGGTTATTGGTTTTATTTTAACGATGGCGATACCGATATAGCCGTACACGGCTCCGCCTGGTCGGGAAAAGAAACCGTATATGTGAACGACAACCCGGTGTCGAGCAAACGCGAGCTATTGAAAACGCAAAGCAATCATCAATTTGTTCACAACGGCCATCAGTATCAGGTGCGTTACCATATTACCAGCCTGATGCGCGGCGATCTTGAGTGCAAAGTGTTTAAAGACGGTGCGTTACTGGCGTCTCAATCAAAAGCCTTTCTCTCATCCTCTAAGCGTAGCTGGTTCAATATCCTAAAAATGTTTGTTGTCGGCTTTATCTTTGGTTTATCGGCGGTAGCGCTAATCAAGTATCTGGTTGCATAGGGAGCAGTGCTGTGGAAATCGACGCGCTGCAGATAAAAGCGCTACGGCAACAACACCAATGGACTCAGCAACAGCTCGCAGAGATGTGCGGCGTGAGTTTACGCACCATCCAGCGGGTAGAAAAAGAAGGTAATGCGGCAACAGAAACGGTGATGAGTCTGAGTGCGGTATTTGAAGTGCCGCAGCAGTCTTTACAGATAATACCAGAAGCAGACTCGTCCTCCTGGCAGTCTATTAACATCGGTAAGCAAACACTGAGTATTCTGTTCACCCTAATGGTAGGTATTATTACCGGTGGGGCGCTGATGTACGGGTTACTTAGCGCTTAAACCACACTGTATTTTCTGGCCCTAGTACTCATCAGGCACCGCAGGGCCGGCATAATTATCAAAGCGCGAAAACTGCCCCTGGAAGGTTAAGCGACAGGTTCCGATGGGGCCGTTACGCTGCTTACCAATAATGATTTCAGCAACGCCTTTATCTTCACTGTTCTCGTGATAAACCTCGTCACGGTAAATAAACATGATCAAGTCGGCGTCCTGCTCAATCGAGCCGGATTCCCGCAGGTCGGAGTTTACCGGGCGTTTATCGGCCCGTTGTTCCAGGCTCCGGTTAAGCTGTGAAAGCGCAATTACCGGGATGTTGAGCTCTTTAGCCAGCGCTTTAAGTGAGCGGGAAATCTCGGCAATTTCCAGCGTCCGGTTATCGCTTAAGGAAGGCACCCGCATTAGCTGCAGGTAATCCACCATGATCATGCTCAGTCCGCCCCGCTCCCGGGCCAGCTTTCTGGCACGGCTGCGCACATCCATGGGTGTCAGGCCGGATGAGTCATCCACGTAGATATTGTCTTTCTCTTTGAGCATCGCCATGGTGTTAGAAATACGCGCCCAGTCTTCGTCGTCGAGCTGTGCGGTACGGATTTTGGTTTGATCCACCCGACTGAGTGAGGCCAGCATACGCATCATGATCTGTTCAGAAGGCATCTCCAGACTGAATACCAGTACCGGTTTATCTTCCGCCAGCATGGCGTTTTCGGCCAGGTTCATCGCGAAAGTGGTTTTCCCCATAGACGGACGCGCAGCAACAATAATTAGATCGGAAGGCTGCATACCACTGGTTTTTTTATCCAGATCGGAAAACCCGGTGGTAACCCCGGTGACTTCCCGGTTGTCTTTAATGAGCGCTTCAAGACGGTCAATGGTTTTGCCCAGTACCGACTCTATACTCTGCGGCCCTTCGGAAGCGCCGGTGCGCCGTTCAGCAATCTCAAACACCTTGCTCTCGGCCATATCCAGAATATCGGCGCTGTCGCGGCCTTCCGGATTGTAGCCCACTTCGGCAATTTCGTTGGCCACGCCAATCAGCTCACGGGTAATAGCCCGTTCCCGAATAATTTTCGCATAAGCCGTAACGTTGGCAGAACTTGGCGTGTTGCGGGCCAACTCCCCCAAATAGGCAAAGCCACCCGCATCTTCGAGCTGATCGTTATTTTCGAGTAATTCAGACACGGTAATCAGGTCGACTGGCTGACTTTGCGCCAGCAAATCGAGAATAGCCTTAAACACGATTTGGTGAGAGCGGTTATAAAACTCCGCATCCGTCACCAGCTCAGACACCTTATCCCAGGATTCCGGATCGATTAGCATACTGCCTAGTACAGCCTGCTCAGCTTCTATGCTGTGCGGCGGCACCTTCAGTTTTTCTACGCTTTTATCGGAACTGGCCGGAACAACTTTCACCTGACGATTTACCTGAATAATTTGCAAGGGGGTTATTATGCGATATTTAGCGTCCGGTTGCATCGTTTGTTGGGGGAAAATGATCCTTTATGACGGCGAAGTCTATATACTTAAGTTCAAAACAAAGGCCATACGCCAAACAGGAATGTTATGAAAAAAACGTCGTTATTGCTGCTCATTTCCGGACTAATTTCAATCAGCGTGAGTGCCAGCGAGGCGTTAGTTGCGTTGGAAAGTTATCCTGAACCGGGTGCGTCCCGCCCGATGCCAGAGTTTAAAGTAGATGCCAGCTGGCCCGATTTGCCGGATACCTGGCTTATCGGGCAGGTACCTGGCCTGGCTGTCGATAAAACCGATAATCTGTGGTTACTGCACCGTCCGAACTCGTTGAGTCCGCTTGATTTAGCCCTTGAACAAACGCCTCCCACCGGCGTTTGCTGTAAGGCCGCTCCTCATGTGGTGCAAATCTCGCCGGCTGGGCAGGTAATGAATAGCTGGGGTGGCGAAGCCATTGCACCAAAGATTGACGGAGTTAACCAATGGCCACAAACGGTACACGGCTTATTCGTTGACGATAACAACACCGTTTGGCTTGGCGGCAACGGTAAAGGCGATCATGTGGTCCTGAACTTTACCGCCGACGGCCAGTTTATTCGTCAGTTTGGCAGACGCAACAGCACAGAAGGTAATCAGAGTAAGCAGTCACTGGGCAATCCCGCTGATATCTATCACGACACGCATACCAATGAAGTCGTTATCGCCGACGGTTATATCAATAAGCGGATAATTGGTTTCAACACCAACGACAACGTATTCTCGCAATACTGGGGCGCTTATGCATCGATTCCGGGTGGCGGTACCCGGGCAGGCGACTTTGATGTCTCACAAGCCACCGCGGGCGCTGCAAATATTAATACCGATGCGCCCAACTTTGGTGACATAGTTCACTGCATAACCAAGTCAGATAACGGTCTGATTTATGTCTGCGACCGGCGTAATAACCGCCTGCAGGTATTTAAAAATGATGCCAAAGGCAAGGCGACCTTCGTGCGCGATTTAGTGATTGCCGGCGACACTATGGGGCTGGGAACGGCTACTGATGTTGCGTTCTCGCCTGATAACCAGTACATGTACATAGCCGATATGATGAACGGCCGAATCTGGGTGCTGTGGCACGATACTTATGAAGTGCTCGGCAGCTTTGGCCGTCCCGGTCGCTACCCTGGTCAGTTTACCTGGTTACACAGTGTGGTAGCCGATAGTAAAGGGAACCTTTATACCTCAGAGGTGTCTACCGGGCGTCGGGTACAAAAGCTCGTTCTGGTTAAGCCAGCAAGTTAGTACTAACCGCGACACATCATTAGATAAACAACCAAAGAGAAGCGCCTTGAATAGCCGTAAATTGCCTATTTTTATGATGACTGGACTGGTATTGCTGGGTGCTGGCTGTCAGCAGCCAACAGAGGCTGACCCAGCTATTAATCAACTCAGTAAACCTGAACGTGAAATTACGCGAAAATTAGAGCGGGACACGCCAGTAGCGGAACAATCGCTGATAATGCTTATGGATATCCATGTAGGTAAACAAGGAGAAGTAAAAGACGTCAGGCTATCATCCGCTGAGCAAGGTAAAACCCTCTCCCCGATTGTGGAACATCAGGTGCGCACGGAAACCTTTGAGGTTAAAACAGAGCAGGGTGTAGCGGTTGATTACTGGTTAACCGATTATCCCTATGAGGTACTGAAAGCGAAGCCTTTATAATAAAAAAGTGAGGAAAATACATTTCCTCACTTCTTATATTTTCGTTACCGAAAAGATTTATTTACTGACTTTACGACGACGTGAGCCGAATGCCAGCGCAATGCCAGAAAGTGTCAGCAGTAAAGTGGCCGGAGCAGAGACTTCGCTCGGATCCAATAACTCTTGAGTGGAAGCAATCCAGTCAGTAAACGCACTTACCCGGGTTGAACCATTAAACTCACCGTAGCCAAAGTTAACCGGATCGCCAGCTGTCGTTCCAAAAGAATGCACGCCAGCTACATACCATTCGTCATTTTCTTCTAAGAATAATGCACCGCCGCTGTCACCAGGGGCCACTGAGATTTCCAGTTCTAACGCATTACCGGAAGGATAGCCAAAATAACCCAGAGGGTTATAGGTAAATTCAGGTAGGTCTATGAGGTCGGTGCCTGTACTTAAATCAGTGCCTACCGGGGCATCAAAGTCGTTATACAAGATTCGGTCGTGACCTTCTCCTGCAAGGTTTGTTGCATCAATAGCGTTTTGCCCGGCCCGCTTGGTGCCTGAAGAATCAGTGGCACCAGTTAAACCATTGCCCGTCATCCCGAAACCAACGTGTGAACCGACCTGGCCAATTTCACTGTTGCCAGTATAAAGGTTGGCAGCAGCAACATCGTCAACGTCATCAAATAATTTGACCAGTGCGATATCCCAACCACTGAACAGCGAGCCGTCCCAGTTTTCATGGGCTACCCAGCTTTCCGCCCAGTAATTGCCGCTTCCCACAGCAAAGTTCATAAATTCGAACTGCGTATTATCAACACAGTGTGCTGCAGTAAGGATCATATTCGAATCAATCAACGTACCTGAGCAGCGCGAATAAAAACTAGTGCCCCAGCCCGAAAGTAAATCACCCACAGCAGCAAATTGAGACTGCTGGGCATAATCAAGGTAAGCCTGATCGTCGACATCATGACGAATAACACCTGCTTCTGCCGTAAAAGCGGCGACCATTAACATGGTTCCCGTTAGTAACTTCTTCATATTTATTGTTCTCTGGATGTTCAACATATTTTAACTAATTTACTGCATCTCTATAATGCACGCACACAAGCACCAGCAAAATTCATTCCTTAAATAATAAACCATAAAAATCAATGATTTGGAATGACACCCCGTATTATCCTCAATTTAAACTGTAAAAAAAGCTGACACAAATAGACTCTGAAAGACGTTAAAAAATCTATCTGCGGTAGCATGCTAGGGTGCCGCAGCAACCGGGTAGTCACTGGAAATCCCAGCCACTGATTGATCGCACTGACTAAACACATTATTTTCCTGTCGGTAGGCAATCGTTTCAACGCCAGTCATGCCCATGAGCATGTCGAATATATTGTCATGGGATATTTTTCGAGCCACAAACTCACTGTCACAGCCCCGCGAAATACCTGCGTAGTCTGATTGCAAATTCTGCCAGTAAAGCATGGGCACGTGGGTTTGTGACTCAGGCGCTATAGCATAAGGGAAGCCATGCAGGTACAGCCCCGACTCGCCAAGCGACTCTCCGTGATCTGAAACGTAAAGCATTTGCGTGTTGTCGATACCGCTGTGCTTTAGCGTCTCAATAATTTCACCCAGCACATAATCGGTATAGGCAATGGTATTGTCGTAAGTATTAATCAGCGCTTCATTGGTGCAATTCTGGATATCACTTTGCTGGCAATCCGGCGTAAAACGTCGAAAATTTTTGGGGTAACGCTGGTAGTAAGTCGGGCCATGGGAACCAATCATGTGCAGCACGAGCAACTTATTGCGGCGGGTTGATTGCGCAATGTATTGTTTCACTGCGGTCACCAGCACACTGTCGAAACAGGTACTTTGCTGACACTCCCCCGCTCCACCATTTGGCTCTATGGTAAAGCTCGGCACCCGCTTACATACCCCTTTGCAGCTGGAATTATTGTCAATCCATGTTACTTCAACGCCGGCTCGCTGAATAATATCCAGCGCGTTATCCTGATGGTCGGCGGTGAAGTGATCATATTCCTCTCGGTTTAATCGTGAAAACATACACGGTACTGACACGGCGGTTGCCGTACCGCAGGAAGTCACCGCAGAAAAATACAGCACGTGTTCACGGTCTAGATTTGGCGTGGTTTCCCGGGGATACCCCTGCAACTGGAAGTGATCGGCTCTGGCCGTTTCACCCACCACCATGACGGTTAACGTGCTGGAGCCTGCTACATAGCTATTAAGTCGCGGTGCCGGATCGAGGATATGAAACGGCGTTGGCTTAGTAAAATAGGTATCGCGAACATACTTATAGGTGGAGTCATACGCCGCAACCGGAGTGATGTATTTAGTGAGCTCTTTATGATTGCGAAAAAACGACGCGTAGTCCTTATAAAACACGGCAGCAATCACAATAACCCCCAGCATGCCTACCGCGTTAACGGATAGCAGGGATACCAGTCGCTGTTTAAAAGTGTCTGAAAATCGCATCCTGCTCATCAATACTACTGGCAATATCACCGCCAACGCAGCATATACCACTACGGTAACATTAAGATAACTCAGAGCTTCCAGGGAGTTCGTCTCAAAAATATTCCTCAACATTTCCTTGTCGAACACAATGCCAAACGAGGCGGTGGCATAACTCACCAGCGCAGCAAACATAAAGTTAATCATTACTGCCAGCCTGACGCCCACCAGTAATGAAAAGAGTGATGTCAGCAGCGTGTAAACAATAATCATAAACAGCGGAACGCTGGCGGCAAAAATAAAACTGTGTATCGAATCGATAGTGACCCCGGCAAAAAACAGACCAAGAAAAGTGCGATTGAACACCAGAACGCTCACCACGCTGGTAAGCAACAACAAGTGAATACCCCGGCACGAAAATCGGGTAAAACGGGGAATCACAGAGAAAAGGCTGCTAAACATAGAAATACACTATCCGACTAAAAAGACTGTTTAACTTGCAGGCGCCATTGCCAGCTATCAACGTTGTCGCCCTTATTAAGCGGTAACGCCATATCCAGATGAATAACGTTGCGGTGACTGGAGCGATTGGAATAAAACCTGGCACCGATACCGGTACTGGCCAGCGTGCTCTGATATTCGTTATCCGCACTACTGTCACCTGACCAGGTTTTACCGGCATCAAAAAATGCCACCATGCCCATATCCAGCACGCGGTAAATATTAATTTTGGGGTAATAGCGTAGTTCTACCGATGTCATTGCCCGGTTATCACCATGCTGATATTGCAGCGGATAACCCCGTACCCCGCTCTCACCACCAAGGGTAACCGGCAGGTCATAAAACGGATGCCGGGTTATCGACACCAACCCTGAGGTATAAAACGCGAACTTGCTGCTCAAGCGGTTGAAGTATTCGCCATGGATACTTGCACTAAAATAATCGTCTTCCAGCACGCCAAGCGTGGCAGATAAATCAGCGCCCAACAGCAACAGACTGCTATCCCACAGGTATCCCCGGGACACGGAGCTATTAAGATGAATACCCATTGAACTGCCCGGGGAATAGGTTGTGTAACCCACTTTTACCTTTGCCGACCACCCCAGGTTGATATCTTCATTCTGGTTAGTCAGATAAATCTCCTGCAGCACCTTAAAATCATTTTGCAGATATTCGTATTCCACCCAGGGATACACAAAACGACGCTCCACCGGAATGGCCTGACTAAACCCGGTCTCAATACCGTCCTCTGGTTCGGCAAATTCATCCAACTGATCGGTAGCGCCGAAAGTCAGCCTATGCAAATCGTCGCCTTCTCGTTCTAAAAGAAATCCGTAAGCCAGATCGTACTGATGACCTTCATGTTCAAACACATTACGGGTGCCGCCATTCTGGAAAATTTCATCCACGCGTTTGAACGACAAATAATTAGCCAGGAAGCGATTTTCGGTAGAGAGCTGATAAAATGGCTTATCAAACTGAAATTGCACAATGCTGCCGTCGTCGTTGTCTTCAACATCCAGCAAGACGTTGCTATGCGGTATAAATGAGATGGGGGCACGCGTAACAAAACGATAGCCAGAGCGTTGTTCATCACTTTTGTATTCAACACTGGCGTGTATGCCGCGGCCAAAGAGATTATCTTCCTTAAATCCCACTTCAAAACGATTTTTGCCGCCTTTACGACCAAAGCTGACAGACGGTAACAACGACCAGTTATCCCAGGTTTCCACCTGAATACGCGCCATGTCATCAATGTTGCAGGTATCTATGTAAGAAACACGCGCATCGCGAATATACATTTCCCGGCGAATGATCCGCTCCGCCTCGGCCAGTTGTTCCGGTGTAATTTCTTCACCTTCTCTGAACGGCAGCCGATCGGCAATCACATCTGATTGGGTGGTAATATGCAGCCTGTTGGCTAAACGATGAATAAAGCCGGTGTCTTCTTTCGACTCGTCAAAAATATCCTGACTGTTAATAACAATTTCACCCACCTTTTGTGGATGTTCGTGAAGACTTTCCGGACTGCAGCCAGTTTGAGCGGTGGATTCTTCTGCGGCAGCATAATGATTAACCAGGCTAACAATAATGCAGGCTGCACACATCCGCTTGTGGTATTTGAAGCTTCGCATAAACCTTACCGCACAATTCGGCAACCAATGTCAGTTGCGCTGAGAATAAGGGTATTTATGCCACGCCTTGCTTAAGACAAGCTTAACGATAAAGCGAATTAGCTTTGGGGCAGCATTACTGGTTGATTAGGTTAATCAACGGCATGCCTGTGGTAGTCAGCAACGCAATCACGAGCCTGGCATGCCCTCAAAGCGTACTTTGATGAAACAACCACTGAGTATTAAAATTGTCGCCGCCAGTTTATTCCTTCCCTGCGTTTACACCATGGCAGGTAGCGAACAGCTTCGAGCCAGGCACTTAAACACCCCCACTGGCGTTCTGCCTACCGGCTCATTAAATGCCATCACCGACCTCACGGTCGTGAAAGTGGGTCATTGAAGCTTCTTAAGAGGCTATGTATACCAGTTTACTGATGGCTGAAGAGGTGGCGGGGTTCACGGTAAAGCACCAGCTTTGCCTATTGAGAAACTCAAAAAGTGACAGGGCCGCTAAACCTATACAGGTTTTGTGGGCCTTCATTTCATATGTACTTTACCGCCTATCATCTTATAGGCGGGCACGCCCCGCATGATAGTTTCGCGGGCAAATTCCTGCCCACAGCCGGGGCAGTGGCAAGGGGTAGTGGTGTGATCTTCCACTATCCGCTCTTTAAAGCACTTAACCAAAGCCCCCTTGCCGCCTTTGCGGTATTTATATAATGGCGCTTTACATTGTATACAGGATATCTGGACGGTTTTTACCGGGCCTTTTTTATTCGGTTTTGCCATGAAGTTGTGCAGTGGTTAACAGGACCGGTAGGGTAACAAAGAATGCCGTGGAGATCGCGTGGGACCATTTCTTTCCGTCCTACCGGCCAAAAGAAATCCCGGATGATTTCTGACGAAATCTCCGGGATGAATAAGTGACGCCGTCACTCATTCAGTCACTAACTGTAACCCGGCCGTTTACCGTGGAAACTCTTACCCGGCTGCTACCACTGCCTTCAGTGAAATCAATCCACTGACCGGGACCATATTTCGCCTTGCTTACTTTGACATTATTGATGTTATTAACAATGCTGCCACCGGCGTGAGCTTCCAGTTCAAAGCGGGCTGACACATCACCGCTGAAATTCAATGTAATACTGCCGCCGACGGTGTCGACCTCCACGTCAGCATTATCTGCCAGACTCATCGACACCCGCGCATCACCGTTTACCGAAGTCATCTCCAGATCATCCACTTCTACCAGCTCAAGTGATGAATCGCCATTCACGGTTTCCACGCTCACTTCCCGGCTGTTGCTTTGCAAGTCAATTTTACCGTTAACACTCACCACCTCGAGTGACTCGGCGCTATCATGCTCCACTTCAATATCACCATTAACCGCTTCAACGGTCAGCATGCCGGTAATCCCTTTGAGCTCTATGTCACCATTAACAGATTCAACATTAACCTTACCGCCCAGGTTACGGCCCTCAATATCGCCGTTAACAACTTCAATTGAGGTACCGCCCTGCGGCCCTTCAATCTTCACATTGGCATTAACCGTTTCATAGGCAAAGCGGCTGCCTACCGGTACATATACGGTTAGATTATCCTTAGCTTCGTCTTTATCTTCCCAGCGATAGTGATTATTTTTAACCTCTACATCAATAACCACTGAGTTACCGCGTTTTTCGAAGGTAAACTCCTCCGTCAGTTCACCCAGGGTACCGGTGATTCTGACCTGATTTTTATCCCAGGTTTTAATGTCGGCCTTGCCATACACGTGTTCCATTTCCACAAAGGGCTTGCTGTCGGTATCCAGCACCCGGTCAATTTTTTCCTGCGCAAAAGCATTTGCAGAAAGCAGTACGCCTGCTACTGCTGCGCCCCAACATAGTCTCTGCATAAAAAGCCTCTTTGTAAAATGTCTAGTCGTTAAAGTTTGCATAATTCACCTATTAGATTTGTTGCCATTTGGGCGCGTGCACTCGCTCAATCAGGTCAATCTGTTGTTGATAAACGCTTTGCAGCATTCGCAAAAGCGCCATGTTATTCGGATCGTTTTTCAATGCGGCTTTTATTGCATCGGCCGCAGACTCAAGCTCAGTCAACTGCCCCTGCCAGTTGTCTGTAACCGCTTTTTGCTCACTGAAGGCCACCAGCAACGACGCTTTCTGCGATTCAAACTGCTTACTCATTTGGGCCACTACGGTCGGATTAGTAGAACCTACCGGCGCCTGACTGCTACTCATAAACAGCCAGACCAACACTGCAGGTACAATAAAACCAGCAGCCACCGCCAGCGGCCAGCGCGAACGAGCAGGTTTAGCCCCGGCCTCGTTGGTAATAGCCAGTTCTATGCCTTGCCATAAATCCCGTGATGGCTTTATATCATCGGGCAGCGTGTCGAGTTGTTGCTTTAAATTGTCCGGTTGATTATTCACTGCCTTCTCCCAACCATTCCTCTAATAATGTTCTGGCCCGGTGATACTGGGCTTTGCTGGTACCGGTAGCCATATTCAGCATGCGGCCAATTTCCTCGTGGCGATACCCTTCCACAGCATGTAGGACGAACACCCAACGCGCCCTTTCCGGTAATTTAACGATACATTTATCGAGTTGCGTTAAATCCGTTGCCGGTTCTGCCAGTAACTGTTGCTCGGTTTCCGGCTCCATCGAAAACATGCGTTTTAGCCACCCACGCTGCTTACGCAAGTAACTAATGGTGATATTGGCAGTGACGCTGTGTAACCAGGTGGCAAACTGACTTTTCCCCGAAAAGTTGCCCAGCTTCTGCCACACCTGAACAAACACTTCCTGAGTGGCATCCTCTGCCATCGCCGCATCGCCGGTTAATCGATAACTCAATGCGTACACCTTCCCTACAAAACGGTCGTACAGTTGCCGGTAAGCAACCATATCGCCCTGCTGTGCCGCTTCAATTTGCTGTTGCAGCTGATGTTGGGTAAATGCCGCTTCGGCATTCACTACCTTTCCCTGTTCTACCGTCATACTGAGTGTGTCTGCTTACATTTAATTTGTGTTGTCAAAAGCTTTGTCGCCGGGTGGTGGTCAAAGGTTTAAATGACCTGAGTAAATTTCTCATTATTTTTTTAATCTCCGGTTTGCTTGCTGAAGTTCTGGTGACATTTTCGCTATACTGACCTATGCCCCCTTTTAACCTGCCAGTAGCAAGGAAATACAATGAAAGTAGCCGCTTTATATGCCGGAAAACCTGCACCGCTTGGACCCAGAAAAGCCCTTTCTGCCATCTGTAAACAGCCGGCTTATTTTCTTACCGTTCACCAGGACAGAACCGACGAAGACACCCAGGCCAATAAACGCTTGCATGGTGGCCCGGAAAAAGTGCTTCATCAATACAGTCTCGCAGGTTACGAGCTGATAAAGCAACACTATCCCGCTCTCGCTGAACTTGCCATGGCCGGTACCATTGGTGAAAACATCACGGTTGAGGGGATGACCGATGAGAACGTGATGATTGGTGACGTGTATGCCTTTGGCGAGGTGGTCGTTCAGGTAGCAGCCCCCCGAGCCCCCTGCAATAAAATAAACCACCGTTTCAATACGCCAAATCTCGATCGTTTTACTGGCAATCATGGCATTACCGGCTGGTATTACCGGGTATTAAAAACCGGCATTATTCATACCGGCGACAGCGTTAGCCTTGAAAGCCGTCCATCACAAAGCGTTAGCGTGGGCGACTTAATGCGCGCGGTTTATAATCCTGAGCACTTCGCGAAGGCTGCTCAGTACGTGGACCTGGAAGTGCTCGATGAAGAATGGCGCGGCAAATGTGAAAAAGCCATAACTAAAGCCGGATAACCTACCAATGCGTTTTGCTGGTAAAGAGGCCGTTTTCTGTTACGGCACTTTACTACTGCCGCAATACCAGCAGCGCCTGTTTGGTGCACGACTGCCGTGCGTCCATGCGGTCTTACCAGGTTGGCGCCTGCGTATGGGCTTCGATGGCTATCGGTTTATCCAACCATCACCGCACAAAAGCGTGCACGGCAAGTTAATCAGGTTAACACCTCAGCAGCTGAAAAAAGCCGACGAATGGGAGGATACTCCCTACTACCGGCGAGAACAGGTGGTCTTCCGCAACCGCCACCAAGCCATGACAGTGTGGGTCTATTCCCGCCGCAATGGCAAAGGCCGCCCCTGCCCACCGCACTTGTTAACCACACATTCTAATGCCCGATTGGTACTGCGCAGACATCGGCACCTGTTTTAAAGTCCCGGTTAGCCCACACCAAACTGCACATTAATTAACCATAAAAGTGGCAAATCAGCTGATTTATGTGTTTAATTATTAACCACAACGCAGTGTTTAGGGGCGGAGGTAACATGGATGTAGAAACAATGATCGACGAAATTCTGGTAAAGGAAGGCGGTTATGTAAACCATCCCGCCGATCGGGGCGGACCCACCAACTATGGCATAACCCAAAAGACCCTTTCCCGCTACCTCGAGGTGGCAGTGACTGCCGATATGGTGAAAGCCCTGGATGTTGATACCGCAAGGGATATCTATGAACTTAATTATTACCGCATCCCGCGCATCGATAAGTTACCGCCACCACTACAGCCATTTTTATTCGACAGTGCCGTCAATCATGGTCCGCGCCGGGCGATTAAATTTCTGCAGGAAGTTTGTAATGATGCAGGCTACGGTCCGCTGGTTGTAGATGGTCTCATGGGCCCAAAAAGTAAAGCGCAGGCTCACGCGTGTTTGCAGGAGCTTGGCGACTGGATGATTGTTGCGTTAGTGGAAGAGCGGCAAATGTTTTATGCCGACATTGTCACCAACGATGCCAGCCAGAATGTGTTTCTTAAGGGCTGGCTGGCCAGAGCCAGAAGCTTCTTACCCGATTACCGTGTGGCATAAGGCAGACCCCCTATGAGCAAACTTTTTGAAAATCCTATCTCGGCGATTACCGATTCCGTTTCAAAAGGCGTGGAAACGGTAGCCGGCGTTTTTACCACCAATAAAGAAAAAGAGGCACAGCGCTCGGCTGATGAACAGATGGCGTTATTAAAAACCTATCAGGCAGAGTTTAACGCCCGTCAAAACCGGACCTGGGCCGACTCACTTGCCGACGCATTCAACCGCCTTATCCGGCCAATGATAGTGTCGCTGATCCTGTTTATTTTTGTGATTGCTTATATTTCCCCCACTCACCTTGCCGAGATTACGCTGGCACTGAGTTCTATTCCGGATGGTTACTGGACCCTGCTGAGCGTGATCATCGCCTTCTACTTTGGTGGCAGAATGCAGCTTAAAAGTCAGCAGTTTAAATTTAGCGAAACCCAGGCCCAGGCGGTGAAAGCACTCATTGAAACCAAAGCGGAATTCAGAAAGCTGGAGATGAACAACGATGAGCCCGATAAAGTGTTTGGCGATAGCGTGGCCAAACAGTCAGATTTTGATACCTCCCGGGCTAATCAGGTAAACCCCGTGGTCGAGGCCGCACTCATTCATGTTAAGGAAGACGGCGCGGCGGAAGCAGAAAACAACCAAAGCACCGTGGCTTTGAAAGCTAAAATTGCCGAGATGCAGCAGGAAGATGAACAACAGGTAATATCGCGGCGCCGGTTTGGCCCCCGAAAACTGGGACGACGCTAGCAGCGGGGTATTGCAGACATAAAAAAACCGCGCCGGAGCGCGGTTTTCTTTAAATCACTTAGCGCTTACGCCTGAGCGATGATAACTACTTTAGCAGTAGCCATTACGTCAGAGTGTAATTGCAGGTCGATGTCGTACTCGCCAGTTTCACGCAGGGTACCGGTAGGCAGTTTAACTTCTGCTTTCGCTACTTCTACGCCGGCTGCAGTAATCGCATCAGCGATATCCTGAGTACCAACAGAACCGAACAGTTTGCCTTCTTCACCCGCTGGTGCAGCAATAGTTACTTCGCCCAGCTCAGTAACTTTGTCGGCACGCGCTTGTGCAGCAGCCAGCTGTTCAGCGATTTTCGCTTCCAGCTCTGCGCGGCGCGCTTCAAATTTTTCAACGTTTGCTTTCGTTGCAGGAACCGCTTTACCTTGTGGGAAAAGGAAGTTACGTGCAAAACCAGCTTTAACAGTGACAGTGTCACCCAGACCGCCTAAGTTGGCGATTTTATCCAGTAGAATGATTTCCATCGATGCTACCCCTTATTCTTCGCCAAATTACTTATGAGAGTCAGTGTACGGAAGCAGTGCAAGAAAACGTGCACGCTTAATAGCACTAGACAGTTGGCGCTGGTATTTAGCGCTGGTGCCGGTAATACGGCTAGGTACAATTTTACCGCTTTCAGTTACGTAGTTCTTTAACGTAGCGATATCTTTGTAATCAATTTCAACAACACCTTCTGCAGAGAAACGGCAGAATTTACGACGTCTGAAAAAACGAGCCATGATTAATTCTCCTTATTCTTCGCTTGATGCAGCTGCAGGTTTTTCTGCACGCTCACCACGTGGGGCAGAATCTTCACGACGCTCGCGACGCTCTTCCTTCATCATAGGAGAAGCTTCAGTTACCGCACCTTTGGTACGCATAACCATGTTACGCAGGATAACATCGTTGAAACGGAAAGCAGTTTCCAGTTCAGCAACAGCTTCAGCAGTAGCTTCAGCGTTGATAAGAACATAATGTGCTTTGTGCAGTTTTTCGATTGGGTAAGCCAGTTGACGACGGCCCCAATCTTCCAAGCGATGGATTTGTCCGCCATCTGCTTTCAGGATTGTGGTATAACGCTCGATCATACCAGGAACTTGTTCACTCTGATCAGGGTGAACCATAAAAACGATTTCGTAATGACGCATTTAAACGCTCCTTACGGTTGTAGCCTCGCGCAGTACAGCCTTCTGCATGGAGACAAGGAACTTAATTTGGGTGGCTGTAAGGGCGCGCATTATATAGAGCTTCTCATCACTGCACAAGCTTTATTCAACGACTATCTTTGCCTTGAACAATTCTCTGTCAGAATTGCCTGTTAATCCTAATTCACACTCAGGCGGTAGAAATTGCTCAGGACTATCCCCACTACTTATTCTGTGGCATTAATTTCCAACCAAGGAGGTATTATTAGTCGCGTATTTTTTATTGGTGCAACCGGTGGTGTTGGCCATCGACTTCTTCCCCAGCTAGTCGAACAGGGGCATCAGGTAACGGCGTTACACCGAAAGCCTGAACAGGCCGATTCGCTCAGGCAACAAGGCGCCACTCCCATTGAAGGCGATATGATGACGCTTTCCAGGGACGACTACATAGCGCTTCTGAAGGATCAGGAAATCATAGTCTTCTCAGCGGGCGCAGCGGGCAGCGGCAAAGACCGCACCAGCAAAATCGACGGCGACACCCCGGCATTGTTAGCTGAAATTGCCGAAGAGCTGGGCATTCAGCGTTTCTACCTGGTCTCAGCATTCCCTGAAGCCGGCCGCACTAAAGGTTTGGGAGAAGGCTTTGAACATTACATGCAGGTGAAAAAAGCAGCCGATGCCCGCCTGGTAAAATCATCGCTGGATTGGATAATCCTGCGCCCGGGCACGCTGCTCGATGAAGAGGCTGATGATAAAGTGAGTCTCGACTATGCGCTCACCTATGGCTCAGTTAAACGCGGTAATGTGGCAAATACACTGGCAGCGCTTATTGCCAAACCCACTATACGCCGCCAGATCATCGAGCTTACCGACGGCGATGAACACCTGAACGACGCAGTTCAACGTCTGCTCACCACATCCTGACCGATTCATTCAATATCAGAAGTTACTCCGCCTTTAAGCAATGAGAGGTTCTTGAGTAATAATGGTATAAGGCCTAATGCGGCAGTTGCCACGCTTAACAACGTATTCAGGGAGCTGCCGCTGGAATAAACAAAGATCACCAGCAGTACCAGCAACAGTGCAAAGACAGGAATACGCAATACGCTCCAGGCGCCGCTGTTGGCGTTGTCTAACCAGTAACCTATTACTGCTTCATTTTCAGCACTTAAAATAAATTGCCTGAAGCTATCATTAATGATGCTCCAGCCCTTATCCCTAAACAGATATCCCCGTCTTACCAGACGCTCAATAATAACCGCATTGGCAGGATTAATACTGGCACCGTTAGCCAGCTTCCATAAAATAAGCTTCTCCTGGCGAGTACACTCCTCCCATTTTCGTCGGTACAGGGCGCCGGCATGTTCAAGCATAAATTCAACGACCTGTTCCGGCTCCCAAAAATCTACCCGCTGATTACTCAGTGTCTGGCTGCAGTCATCGCCGGCAATGATTCTGAAACGCTCCGTTTGCTGGTCCAGACAATCTTTCAGGGGGTTGATTTCAGGCCATGCCTGGCATTCAAACTCAACCAGTAAGTTCACATCGAAAGGATTACTCAGGCGCCGTTTTTGCACCGGTGACCACGCGTAGCGTTTTGTCAGTTCAGAGAAAAGTTTACTCCAGCCAGCCTTTTCATCGCTTAACAACGCTTTTTCAGTTTCCTCATTGTCATAGGCTGAGGGATTTAGTAACCGGTACAACGGAGCCGTTTCGGCCACAATCACCAAGGTTACGCCGCGCTGATTATGCAAAGTGTAGAGAAAGCCCAGTGATTGCTTACGTAATGTCTCATCGCCACTCACTTGTTCAACCGCCGAAATTGCCACAACAAGTGGCTGACGCATTGCAGAATTAACGGCTTGTTCGACTTCCGCCAAAAAATAGTGGCCATTATCGCTACCGCTAAGGCACTCTGGTAAGCGGAATACGCGCCTTTGAAAGAGCGCATCAGTTTGTTGGTTCAGTGCTTTTTCTGCCTGCAAACGGGTGGCGTTGAGTACCAGATAAGACGGCGTTTGTGAACCCTCTTGGCCGGCAGTGATCGAAGGAAACGTTTCGGCAAACTTCGCCTGAGCCGGACAGCCGGGCAATATCCTGAACTGGTCCTGCAAGTGCTCTCCCATCAGGCGCTGCACGAGCAATTGTCTGGCCGCCAGATAAATGCCAAATGGCACCGCCAAAAACATAATCAGCGCAATTAACGGCCCACTGCCTTCTCGCACCGCGGCAAGCATAAGCAGATCGGCCCGGTAGCCCAAATCGGTCCCATGCAACGCTGCCGTTACACTAGAAAGATCCTGTTTGGCGGCAAAGGTTAAATGACTGACAAACTCGGTTTGACTGGGCGTAATACTGAACATCTGGTTAAAAAAGCTATCCGGCCTGGAGGGCATATCGTCAGGATCGCGGTTTATCAGCACCCATTTATTACAAAACAGCTCGCAATCAGCCACAGAAGACGTTTGTATTCGGTCAGGATAAAAACTACTGGTGAGTTCCGCCAGACGATATCCTGCCGCCATTGAACACGGAAACGCAGAAGCCGATGGCGAACACGGCCTGGCATTAAGGAAACTTAAATAGTCCTCGTAGCCAAACTGATGAGTCAGCATACTTTGTTTAATATGACTAGCTTCAAAACTCGCCTGGCGCTGCAGCAAATAATCATGGGCGGTATAAGCAACTAACGACGCGGGAACCACCGCGGCTAAATACAGCAAGCCACTCAGGTACCACAGATAACCTGTTGTATAGCGGCGCTTCTCGACCGATCGGCTATCGCGACGGCGACAACGGATGAGGTCCTGCGGCTTACCCCACACCCGAAAGGCTTCCACTGCGGCGGCAATTAAAACCAGTCCAGCTAAGGCAAATACCTGATTAACCGGTATTAGCTCTCGCTGAACACCAGACTGATTAAGCATATCAACAATAAACAGTA